>NZ_CP146991.1:807500-1107500 GCF_001941975.2 Sporomusa sphaeroides DSM 2875
GGTATCCTTGTACATCCCCGGTTACCGGAAGTTGTAGGTAAAATGAATTTTGCCGAGAAAAAAGTTAATCCTGAACTTAAGTTAAAAGAAACCGAACTAGACGACCGCTTCCTTGACCTGTTCACAGCAGCCGCTAAACAGGGACAGCAGGTTAAAGGTATCTACCGGTTTGCGGACGGTGTTACCAGAATCGGCGTATTTACACCCATCGACCTGCCGGGAGAAAAACGCTGGGTCATGGTTGTAACTGCACCGGAAGCCGAAGCAAATCAGGCAGTATCATCACTGACACAGGCCATGCTGCTGGGGGCACTGGTCTGCCTTGGGCTGGCTATTGCCTTTATCAGTATTATGAGTAACCGCCTGGCTGCGCCATTGACACTGATTCGTGATGAATGCCTGCGATTGGCAGATGGTGACCTTAGGGAACGGCAGGCAGCGGTTACTTCCCATGATGAAATCGGCCAGCTGGCACAAGGTTTTCAAGCTATGCGTACTAACTTACACACGTTGGTAACCAAGGTGTTATCCCAATCGGTACAATTGGCTGCTGCCAGTGAGGAACTGACTGCCAGTGCGCAGCAGTCGGCAGAGGCTGCTAACCAAGTGGCCGGATCGATTACCCAAATTGCCGAAGATACTGCAAGCCAGTCATCCTTTGCCGGTAATATTACTACCGTAGCGCAGGAAACAGCCGCCAGGACGGAACAGATTTCGCTTGCCGCCCAGGATGTGAATACTATTGCACTTACAACATCACAGGCGGCAGAACAGGGGCGGGAGGCAGTTGCGCGGACGGTAGCACAAATGAATGAAATTGGCAGAGAATCGGCGGCGCTGGAAACGGCGATAACAGAACTGAGTAAAGGCTCCAGTGAAATTGGTGAAATTGTAACCTTGATTTCCGCCATTGCCAAACAAACCAACCTCCTGGCGTTAAATGCCGCTATTGAGGCAGCCAGAGCCGGAGAGCAGGGACGCGGTTTTGCAGTAGTTGCCGAAGAAGTCAGGAAACTGGCAGAAGAGTCGAACCAGGCCGCACAGAAGATTGGTACACTTATTCAACAAAACCAGCTTAATATGGATCAGGCTGTTGTGGCCGCGCAAGCTGGGGCAGAAGGTATCCGCACAGGCATTTCACTGGTGCAGGCCACCGGTGAAACCTTTACTACGATTACCGGCGATATCTTCCGGTTATCTGATCAAATCAAAGGTATTTCCCAGTCCATCAGCCAGATGGCTAGCAGCAATCAGGAGCTGGTGACTGACATTGAAAAAATTGATGCTTTGAGTAAACATGCGGCAGCAGAATCACAAACAGTATCGGCAGCCACTGAGGAGCAATCAGCCTCAATGCAGGAAGTAGCATCCTCTAGTCAAAGTCTGGCCGTTCTCGCCAATGACTTGCAGGCGGCGGCAGCGAAATTTACTGTATAATGCCACCAATTAGAATATCCTCCGAAGACAAATCGGGGGATATTTACTATCCTTCCAGGTAATGGAAGTTGACTTTCGTGTCTGTTATTATTAAGATAAAAAGTATTAATGAATAGTACTTATGTTAATCAATTGTTTTTTTAATACATATTATTCCAGGATAACTGCCGTATAGAAAGTACTATCAACTATAAGGACAGAGTCAACTATGTTTAAATTTTTACTAAATCACAGAGGGTCGCATGATGACAAATAAAACTTTCGTTAAATCACTAATCCTTTTTTTAGTTGCAACCGGGGCTCTTCCTGTTGAGGCAGCAATGATGCCAACAAGTGCTCCGGCTCTTTTCTCTTCTCCCACTGAAGCGAAAAAGGCGGAAGAATATGTCTATGCATTTGCCGTAAAGTTGATGGCAGAAAAAAAATTCGCACAAGCGGCAGCTATTTTGAAGGAATTGTTGGACTCAGGTTCAGAGGTTCCTTCACCTGATGAATTTGTAAGGCTGCTGAATCAGCTTGACGATCATGCCGGTATTATTCAATATTATGAGAAAAACCGTACACGCGCCTTTGCCGGTGAAACCTATGGATATATTGGTATTGCCTACATGGAGCAAAGGGATGTGGCAAATGCCGCTGTTTGTTTTAACAAGGCTGCAGCCAGTAGTCCTGCCAGTCGACAGGCGGCATATAGTGCACCAGCCAGGAACAACCCGATTAGTGCCAATCCGCCCTTGGAGGAGGGCTACAGGTCAAGTGCCTATGTGCAGTCAGCCCCTGCACCAGTGTTTGGCAGTACTGCTACCGGCGTGGTCAATCCTTACGATCTGCCACAGGCAACCTACAATTCTTTGATTGATGATTTGATGCAGGTGGGACAGACCAAGCCGCCAGTGGACAAAAAGTTGAATCTTTCAACCGAGCTTCGGTACCATTATGCGGCAAACAGCGGCTCTGAACGCCTGGATAAGGATAATTCCGGCCTGCGGTTCTATCTGGGTGCCGATACTGCCCTGAATCAGGATTGGCGTTTCTATGCCAGAGGGGAAGCTAAGCAAAACATTAAGAATTATGATAACATGTTTGATCTTACCCGCTACTATGTTGAGGGCAAGACGGGAGCAACCAGGCTTACGGCCGGGAAATTCAGCTACCTTATGGCTGACGGCAATATCTACGACAGCGGTTTTACCGGTGTCCGTGCCGACTTCGGCAAGGCGGTAAAGTACACTGCTGCCTTGGGCTATACCAACGATGAAAAGACCAGGTCTATAATAGGGACGGGTTCAGTTGCAGGAATACCGCTTTTTTTGGACTATGTCAAGGATAATGAGCTTACAGCGATCGGTACAGCTCGTTACAGCGATTATGATTATGATCTGGAGGCCGGAGTTTACGCTCAACGGCTTAACGAAGAAATTGGTGTTGGGATTCCTGATTTGATTCGTATAAAGCTGATGGATAGTGATAAAACGCATACCATCAAAACCGTAAGCGGAAAATATAATTTCAGTAATTTCAGCCTGGGTGGAAGGCTCTTGCGATCTAATATGGCTGATGCAAAGGGAAACAAGACAGGCTATGTCTTAAGTCTTGATTACGGTGAATTGAAAAGCTGGCGGCCTCATACCTATTCTTTATTTGCCAACTATTACGACCAACCGCGCTATACTTATTTCTCCCATGGTATGAACGGTCTGGGCAACCGGATGGAAGGCTTTAAAGGGTGGGGTTTAGGTGCCAATTACACCTTGCAAGAAGACTTGATCTTCGGCATAGAACATTACCGTCTGACCGATAAAGTGACCAATGAAAAAGCCAATACATGGTGGACATATCTGACACATTACTTTTCTAATAAATAAAAAGGGAGCGGAATATGCCTTATAATATTTTACAAAAACTACAAACAGGCGAAAAGGCCTTGGCCGTAGCCGGTCTTGGTTATGTGGGGCTGCCGCTGGCTGTTGCCTTTGCCGACAAGGTTCGCACCATTGCTTTTGATATTGCTCAGGAAAAAATTGCCCTGTACAAACAAGGGATTGATCCAACCCAGGAAGTGGGCAACGACAAGCTTGCGGCCGTCACTATGGACTTTACCGCCGATCCCTCGCGCCTCAAGGAGGCCGGTGTTATCATTACTGCTGTGCCGACCCCGGTCAACCGCGATAAAACCCCGGATCTTGCGCCTGTCATCAATGCCAGCCGGATTATCGGCGAAAATCTGTCGCCAGGAACTATTGTCATTTTCGAATCAACGGTATATCCGGGCGTTACCGAAGACATTTGTTTGCCGATTTTGGAAAAAAATTCCGGGCTTATTGGCGGCAAAGACTTCTTTATTGGCTATTCCCCGGAGCGGATAAATCCGGGCGATAAGGTGAACCGACTGCAAAATATCCAAAAGATTGTTGGCGGCATGAATGCAGCAACCACCGAAGTTATGGCAGCGATTTATGATCTGGTTATTACCGCCGGTACCCATAAGACTTCCTGTATCAAGGTGGCGGAAGCGGCAAAACTGGCGGAAAATGCGCAAAGGGATATCAATATTGCATTTATGAATGAACTGGCCATGGCCTTTGACAGAATTGGAATCAGTACCAAGGAAGTGCTTAATGCCATGAATACCAAATGGAATGCGCTCGGGTTTCAGCCGGGGCTGGTAGGCGGCCACTGCATTGGTGTTGATCCTTATTACCTCATTTATCAAGCGACAATGCTTGGCTATCACTCCCAGATTATTAGCGCCGGTCGCCGTATCAATGATGTAATGAGCCGCTTCGTTACCGACAAGGTCATCCGGCATCTGATTCTGGCCGGCAAAAATGTGCAAGAGGCCAATGTGTATATCTTTGGTGTCACCTTCAAGGAAAACTGTCCTGATATGCGCAATTCCAAGGCGGCGGAGATTTACCATCAGCTAGCCGCCTATGGAATGAATCTGAAGATTATTGATCCGGTTGTTGATACCGGCGAGTTTCACCGGGAGCTTGCTATGAATCCTGCAAGTCTCTCAGAAGTCGCCGATGCCGACTGCCTGGTTTTTCTCGTGGCACATGATGCGTTCAGGCAGCTTGCAGCAACTGATTTCGATCGTATGTTCGGCGAGCGCAGGGACTCATCCCGTATAATTATTGATGTGAAAAGCATATTCTCCCGTAAGGAAATGGAGCAAAATGGCTATGTCTATTGGAGTTTGTAGCCTGCATGGGAGGGCAATAGAGTGAAACCTAGAATTATTATTATGATAGTGTTTCTAATCCTTGTAAGTGCCGGTCTTGCCTTCTGGTTTTGGCAAAAGGACAATGATGCATCACCGCGGCATGTAGACAAATACAAAAATATTACCGACTTAGACGATGCTTATGATGCCACAACCGAGATTGCCCTTGCTCTTGAAAAGCTAGGCCAAGACGAGACCAAGGCTGCCGTTATTTCCCCGGCTAAAAAAAACGCGCGCCAGATTGCGCTGACTTTTGATGGCTTGTCTGATCAAACCACCATCCAGCAATTGCTAGATATATTGCAAAAATACAATGCTAAGGCCACTTTCTTTGTTGAAGGCTTGCAAACAGCACAAGAACCGGAGATTGTCGTTGGCATTAAGCAGGCAGGACATGAAATTGAAAATTACTCCATGTTCGGTATGGCCAAACAGGAAAGGTTGCCTGGCGAACGCCTTGTCAGTGATTTTGCCAAATCGCAAAAAATTATTAAAGTCACGACAGACCGGGCGCCGACCCTCTTAAAGTTAAATGACACTGCCTATACGGACACTGTGCTTAAAGCAGCCAGTGCCTGCGGCATTACCGGCGTGGTGAAAAGCACTGTTTATCTGAATGTCAAAAAGATAACAGCCGCGCCTGCTGCCGATCAATTTGTCAGAAGTCTCTCCCCGGGGAGTATTGTGTCGGTGAAGCTTAGTTCCATGGAGGAACCCATCACGCCGGAGGCAGGAAAAACAGATGAACGCCCTGCCTATGACAAACAGCCTGGTCTAAAGGTTCTTCCTAAGGTTGCGGAAACTGACAAAAAAGAGATTATTACTGCTGTTGACAATCTGCTAGCCGCCCTTAAAAAAGCCAATTATACAACCATTGATATGGAGACCTATCGTGCACCCTCCCTGCCGACTGCTCCGCCCAAGACCGGCTTCGTGTCGCCGCTTGGCTCACTCCGCGAGATGTTAGCCGCTTTGTTTAGACCGGCGGTTGCTTATGCGGCAGAAGCTCCGCCTCAGGAAATCAAAACAGTGTATACCACCGAGCCTGCGATTGCTTATACTTTCGGCGGCTTGACCAATGAAACTTCGGCGCGGTATGTATTAGAGCGCTTGCAAAAGCTTAACATTAAAGCCACCTTTTTTGTTACTGAACTTGAAATGAAACGCTATCCCCAACTGGTACGCCAAATTATCCATAGCGGCCATGAAATAGGTGTCTCCATTCGCCCTAAGGACGAGGAGACAGAGGCGGCAACCCGGCAGACCCTGCTCAGGAGCTTTACTCTGCTCACAAGCCAGTTTGGCATCAAAACGACGCTTGTTCATCAGTCCTCAGGAGCAATTACCGATGCAACCCGGCAGGCAGTCGCCGGCGTGGGCGGCAGATTAGTCGCCCAATCCTTCAATGCCGTACAATCCAAACATAAGGACTATCAAACCGCTGAACAGGTAATGGGCGAACTATTTGGCAAGGCTGTACATTCCCTAAACCGGGGGCAGATTGTATATTTCCGCACAGACTTCTACACCAATCCCAAGCTGACTGCCGATATGCTGGAAATTATTAAGCAACGGAAAATTGACAATATTGCGTATCGGGTATCTTTTGACAATCCGGTGACCAATCCGGCCAATGATTCTGCCTATCGTATCAAACCGGTTGGGGCCATGTTGAAAAATACGGCGTTCCTTTATGAATATCCGGTGCCGCTGGACAAAATGGTTCCCCGGCTCAGGCCGATTGATACCGCCAGCCCTCCGCCGCAGGGACAGCTTATGAGCGAAGCTATGAAACGTTATATCGGCAGCCCGGAAGTAAACCTGGAAGACCGCATGTACGGCTTTTCCAAGATGGAAGAGCGCCGTATGGATAAAAATGGTCTTATCCATACAGAGGAACCGGTTATTTTCCTGACATTTGATGACTGGGGGACAGATGCCGCCATCAATAAGCTTCTGTATGTATTGCGTAAACATCGGGCGGCAGGCAATTTCTTTGTTATTACTAATAATGTTTTGCATAATCCCAACCTGTTGCGTGCCATTGCGGCAGAGGGGCATGATATTGGCAGTCACTCCGACAAACACCAGCCTATGAGCTTCCGCGATCCTAAAAGCGGTAGGCAAAAGCCCACCCAGTCTCCGGCTGAATTTTTTCAGGATGTCACTACCTCTTATCAGAAACTGGCCAGTGTCACCGGTGATGTTGTGGTCGGCGGCAAGTCTTCTCTCACTCGCTTTTTCCGTCCGCCAACATTAGCTGTCAGTAAACCAGGGTTTGAAAAACTGTTTGAGGCCGGTTATGATTATATTATATCCGGCTCGGTCAGCAGCTATGATTACAAGGCCGAGAGTGTTGCCGAACTTGTTCATACCATTAAAAACGGGATTTACACTCCGGATGGCAAGCTGAAAAAAGGAGCCGTTCTGGTATTGCATATGAGTGACACCACCGTATATGTAGCAATGGCGCTTGATATTATCTTAACCGCCAATGCTGCCAAGCCTGACAACGATCCCACTAAATTCAAGACCGGCCGCCTTTCCGACTACGTGAAGGACGGCTACTATCAGATGGATCGCAGCCGCTCGCTCAGACTGTCTGCTCCTCACTAAGGAATATTCTATATAAGTGCGAGGATGGTGCGCATGAAGAAACCAAATTCTCAGCCGGAGGCTGAAGAAAAGGATATTTTGCTGGTAACAAAAGCCGATCGGCGCATTCTATCCAAAGTACCGGATAAGGAAGGCGGTCGCTCCAATCTCGACAGGCGCCGGCCTAAAAATGCCGATATTTCACAGGACATGAGCGACTTGATCACAGCCGAAAATATGGGGAAACGTTATGTTGTCAATTATCCGGTGTTGCTTATCTACCAGACCGCCTATGGAAAAACCGTTGCGCACGGTCAAGCACTGGATATTTCCTCCACCGGTATTTTAGTCGATGTTTCGCCATCTGTCGCCGCTGAGCTCACCGGGGCGGTTCAGATCAGCTTAAAATTTGAAATTACTCCCGGCTCTATGCCGGAAGGCTATGAAATGAAGGTCAACAATATTGCCGCCCAATATGTTCGTACTGTCCAGGCCGGTGACAAAACATATATTGCGTTTGAATTTATCGAAACACTGGCTGAATATACACAGCGCAGACGGGGGCGATACCGGCTGACCTTAGCTTCGCTATTTTTATTTTTTATTACTGCCGCTATAGTGCTGATGCGGACAGAAAGTATCGTTTATTTCAAATTCAACAAAGTCTTGTATACCTACAGCATTATTGCCGCCACCTTTCTTCTTACCCGTTATCTTTTCGGTTCCTTCTACCGGTCTGTGCCTATTGACAAGGATTACACACCAGGCGTTACTATTATCATTCCCTGCTTTAACGAAGAAAAGTGGATTCAGCGGACAATTACCGGCTGCATCAACCAGGATTATCCGCTTGACCGCCTGGAGGTCATCGTTGTGGATGACTGCTCCACCGACAAATCGTTTGAGCGAATTAAAGAGTTTGTAGAAGAATTGAAGCTCAAGGAAAAACGCTATGACATTGACCAACGGCTCTTATATGTCCGCCAGGAAAAAAATGCCGGCAAGCGTGAGGCAATGGCCAGAGGTGCTTTGATGGCCAAGCATGAGCTCCTGGTATTTGTTGATTCTGACAGCTTTTTAGATCCATTTGCTGTCCGCCATATCGTCCAGCCGTTTAAAGACGCCAGGATGGGTGGTGTCTCCGGGAGGACTGACGTAGCCAACACCTACACCAATACTCTGACAAAAATGCAGTCTGTGCGGTATTACATTGCTTTTCGTATCATGAAGGCAGCGGAAAGCTATTTTGATGCAGTCACCTGCCTGTCAGGTCCCCTTTCCTGTTACCGCAAGGATTTAATTCTTAAATATATGAAACCCTGGCTAGAGCAAACCTTTTTAGGAGAAAAGGCCACTTTTGGCGATGACCGCAGCATGACCAACTTCATCCTGCGCCATCATCACACCGGTTATCAAGATTCGGCTATCTGTTACACCATCGTTCCCAACAAATACAACGTCTTTTTACGGCAGCAAATGCGCTGGAAACGTTCTTGGCTCAGAGAGTCGCTGATCGCTTCACGGTTCATGTGGCAAAAAGAGCCGTTTATGGCCTTATCTTTTTATATGGGGGTCATAGTGCCGTTTCTCGCACCCATTATCGTGCTGTATAACTTAATCTATATTCCGTTGTTGCACCGGGTATTTCCCAGCAACTTTTTACTTGGCATTCTCTTAATGGCTCTGCTCATGAGTATGGCTCAGCTATTGCTCAGGAAAAGCTCCACCTGGATTTACGGCATGTGGTTTTGCGTATATTATGAGGCAGTGCTGCTTTGGCAGATGCCGATCGCTTGGTTTACTTTCTGGAAATCCAACTGGGGAACCCGGCTGACTCCTGCTGATGTGCTCGAAAAAATAAAAAAGAATCCCAAAGCGAAAATGAGGGGTTAGCCTTATGTTAGCTAATGAAAACTGGACAATGCAAAAACAAAAGCAAAAACGGCGGCGTGTCATTGTGCAGGTCGGTATTTTGCTTATCATTGCATTTTTTTCCATCAATGCCCTGCTAACGTTAAAAACATACAAGCCATATGCCGAGCAAAACGTCGCCATGTCCTCCACGCTGGATACAGGTTTTGTCGCTTTGTCCTATTTCGGGGTAGCGCGTAAAAGCGAACAGCCCCTGATTGGCATAGATCGGCTGCATGAACATCTTAAGGCACTGAAAGATCAGGGCTATGTCACCATAACTCAGGCTGATATTCTTGCATATTATCAGTCAGGCAAGCCGCTGCCGGCGAAAGCATTGTTTTTGATGTTTGAAGACGGACGGCGTGATACGGCTATTTTTTCGCAAAAAATTTTAGAAGAACTTAATTTTAAAGGGACAATGCTCACTTATCCCGAAAATTTTAAGAAAAAAGACCCGAAATTCCTGGTGCCTGATGATCTGATTGATTTAGAAAAGACAACCTTCTGGGAAATGGGTACAAACGGCTACCGCTTGGCCTTTATTAATGTCTTTGACCGGTATGACAACTATCTGGGCGAGCTTGACCCCTTAAAGCACGCTAAGGTCGCGCCTTATCTTAGTCGCAAATATAACCATTATCTGATGGATTATATCCGGGATGAATACGGCGTGCCGAAGGAAAGCTACGCCAGAATGCGCGAACGCATTTCCTATGATTATGAAATTCTGGAGGATATTTACGCAAAACAGCTTGGCTATGTGCCCCGCCTGTATATTCTCATGCATTCCAACACCGGCAGTTTTGGCAACAATGATCGGGTAAGTGCTGTAAATGAGTACTGGATTAATAAGCTATTTACTATGAATTTCAACCGTGAGGGTTATTCATTTAACAAGCAGGGCAGCAGCTTATATGACTTGACCCGGATGCAGCCCCAGGCCTATTGGCATACTAATCATCTTTTGATGCGGATTAAATATGACATCAATCAGAATGTCGAGTTTGTCCAGGGCGATGCTGATAAGCATCGGAACTGGGAAACGATCAAGGGCGCAGCCGAGATGATGGATGAAACCATTGTTCTTACTTCCCTGCCGCAGGATCGAGGCTTACTGCGTTTGAAAAACGACAAAACCTTCCGGAACGTCAGCCTGTCGGTAAATTTAAAGGGAAATAGGCTGGGAATGCAGAAGATTTATTTACGTGCTGATAAAGATTTAACCCATTATGTTGCTGTTGCCATTTTTAACAATAGCCTGTACGTCACCGAGAAAACCGGTGGTGCTGAGCAAGAGCTATATAAGTTAGATCTTGACAGCCACGATGGGAAAATCCCTGTTTCCATTCCCCAGGATAAAAAAGCTGCAGAAATGAAAGCACTGGAAGTCTTTGCCCGATATGCGCCTTCCGCCAGCCAGGCAAAAATATATACTGAACGCCTGCAGGAAAAGAGCGGGGAGGATGCGCCAACAGTTGATGAAGGTGCCGATCAGTACGTGCCTGTCATCAGTCCGCATCAAAAAGGCAACAGAAATGTAAATCTGACGCTTAAGGGGAAAGACCTGCGCGTTGTAATTGATGAGAAGGAAGCCGCTGCCGTGAAGGTATCGGCGCTAAATACCGGTTTGGTATATCTCGAAACAGCCTGGGGCGGCTGGGGCTTTAGCCAGCGGAATCTGGCCGATGATGTTTATGATGGTGTGTTTGAACAGCTTGTTATTATGGAAAATACCGGGGCTGAGCAGGAAGCCGTCGTGTTTGACAGCCGCCGTAAAAGCTTTGATGGCATGATATTTAAGGCCAAACAATATTGGAATATAGTGCTCGACTGGTTTATGCCCCGTACCCCGTTTGATGAACAGGATAAATAGGTGATAAACTGTACATCGAACAGGGGACGCTGCATTATTGTCAATTTGTAAAAGATAGGCAGGAGGTGGTAACGTGAAACATACTAAATGGAAAACGGCATTTATAATGCTGTTTTTGTTTATCCCGCTGATCTTGCTGGCAGGCTGTGTTGGCAATCCGGCATCGGCAATTTCGCCTGTCCCCAAGGCACCGCTAAAACTGTCAGCCTGGATTGCCTATTGGGATATTCCCGCTGGGGAAAAAGACCTGCGTCGCATAGGCAGGAAATTGGACAAGCTGTCCTATTTTGCCGCAGCTTTTGATCAGGATGACAGGCTTGTTATACCACAAGAATTGACAGCCCTTAGGGAGAAGCATAAAAAAGACAAGGTAAAAGCTCAAGGCTATCTAACCTTTGTCAACGACAAGACTAATGCTGACGGTTCATTTATCCTCAAAGACACGGAGGTTCTTTGCCGCTTGTTGGCAGACGAAGCAGCCATGGATAAGCATATTGCCGAGATCATTGGTCTGACCCGGCAATATGGCTATGACGGCATTGAAATTGACTATGAACGGATATGGAAAGATGATTTTGTCCGGCAGGTATTTCCTGTGTTCATCAGCAAACTGTACCTTGCTTCATCAAAGCAAAATATCCCGCTCAGGGTGGTGCTTGAACCGGGTATACCTTTTAAGGAGGCTGCTTTTACCCAAGGACCTGAGTATGTGGTCATGCTCTATAACCTTTACGGCATTCACAGTGACCCCGGCCCTAAAGCTGACCCCGCTTTCATCAAGCGAACAATCAATCGTATGGAAGCATTGCCCGGCCCTAAAGCCATTGCTTTGGCGACCGGCGGCGCCAGTTGGGGTGATAACGGTGAGAAAAAATTTATAACAGAGCAGGAAGCCAAGACATTGGCCGCAGTCTATGATGTTGAACCTGTCAGAGATGAAGCCAGCCAATGTCTGGTATTTACGTACACGAAAGCCGGTGTTTCCTATCAGGTATGGTACGCGGATGTCAAAACCCTGAGTTATTGGGCAGCCACTGCCAATGAACAGGGCATTGCAAATATTACTATTTGGCGTCTTGGCGGCAATATTGATCTTCACGAAATAAACTGATTTGGTTAACCAAACGTAGAACCAGCTGACCGACCGGTACCGGCAAAGGGGCTTCTGTGACTGTATTTCCTACCGTCACAGAAGCCCCTTTACTTTTGTATCTCTGCTTAGCTTATTGAATATTTTTTTTATAGTTGGTAAACTAAAGGCACACTGTAAGATCGGAGATAAAGATGAGAAAAAGTTGGCTTATGCCGGTTTTTATCTGTTTGACGCTGGTGGCCGGACTGATCCTGCTTGCTTTCTACGGAGAAGTGGACCCGGCGAATCACCGTTTTTTAACAAATGACTGGGAGTATTCATGGGGGGACCGCGATCCACAGCACCCGGAAGCCGGTGAGTGGCTGCCAAAGCAGGGCTCCGGCCGGCCGGAGGGCTACAACGGTCAAAACTACTTGTGGCTGCGTGTGCCTTTGCCGCCGGCGTCGGTCAAAACTCCTACTGTGTTTACGGAATTTGTACACCAGAGCCTGCAGGTGTATGTAGACGGCACGGCTGTATATCAATATGGCCCTATGCCGGTCCCGCCGGGAGAAAAGCTGCGCCTCTGGCTTCCTTATCATATTATCCCGCTGCCGGACGATGCTCCCGGTAAAATGCTGTATTTCCGTATTTCTTCGTCCTCTCCGTCTATCGGCATTTTCGGCGGTGTGGAATATGGTCCCATGTGGGGCATGTACAAATATAAAAATATGATTGAATTTCTGAAATTCTGCGTGTTCTCGCTGCTCACGGCGGCAGGCTTGTGGTCGCTGATTGTCTACCTGTATGACCGCAAAAAGACGGTGTATCTGGCCTTTGCCGCCAATGCTCTGTGTGGGGCCGGCATCCTTTTTTGCACTACCTATAGTTCATTTTTGTTTTATCCGAATCCTGACTTCTGGAATAACTGGATTATTGTGACCAGCCTAAGCTGGAAGATTGTATGGCTACAGTTTCTTATGTATATCGTAACAGATGTCTGGCGCCGGACGGTGCGGCGTCTGGTCTGGCTGACAGTGGCTTTTTCCTGCCTGCAGATGGCGGCCGCAGTCATGAATCCGCTGTGGATACAAAGCGTTATGGTTGTTAATATGGTATACAGTATTGGCTGTTACCTGGCTGTGTTGTATTTCTGCCGCTCGCAATTGCGCTTTAACCGGGAAGCGCAGCTTTATGCCGGCGGCATATCGGTCTGGATGGCGGCAAGTACGGTTGACGCTTTTAATATCGTGGGTGTTATTCATGCACACCTGCTCATTGGCTGGCTGGGGCAACTGGCTGAAACGTCAAGTCTGGCTGCCATTTTAGCGCTGCGCTACGTGAGCACCCGCAGCCGCCTGCAAAGGTATGCACAGGAACTGGAAGAGCTTGCGGCCACTTTAGAGACTAAGGTGACCGAGCGCACTGAGAAGTTATCCATCCAAAAAGCCTGTCTGGAACAACTGTTTGCCAACTCGCCTGATGCCATTGTCACGCTTGATCCAGAGTACCGGGTCACCAAGGTCAATCCGGCGTTTACCGCCCTGTTCGGCTATACGGCCCGGGAGGCGGAAGGCCGGAGCATTGGCCGGCTGCTGTGTGTGCCAGGCGATACACCGGCGGAAGAACATATTCTTGATTGTCCGGACCGGGCTTCGGGCGTTCCGCTGGATATTGTGCGGCGGCATAAAGACGGTAATTCAGTGGCCATAGCGCTTACGGCGTTTCCATTTGTCACGGAGAGTGGTGAAACCGGCGTTTGTGCCGTCTACCGGGATATTTCGCGGTGGGCTCTGACCAAGCGCAATCTTATGGACAGTGAGCGCAAATACCGGCTGCTGGCGGAAAATCTCGACGCCGTCGTCTGGCTGATAGATTTTGATCAGCGGCCGATTTACATCAGTCCCTCGCTGGAACGACTGACCGGGTATACGCTGACCGAATACCTGCGGCAGCCGCTGCTTAAAGAGAAAAACCGGCGGTTGCAGGCAGCTGTCGATGAGGTGTGGGACGCATACCGGCAGGGGAAAAAACGGGATACCCCGGTGGTGCTGGAGGAAGAGAAACGCACCAGGGACGGCTGCCTGATCTGGATTGAATCAACGGTGAATATCGCCTATGACGAAAACGGGGAAGCTCTGGGCATTCTGGGAGTCAGCCGCGACATCACGGCAAGAAAACGTACGGAGAAATTGCTGTCGCTTGCCTATGAACGGAAGCGGCTCAACCACTTCTTCAACGATCTACTGGACGGCGTACTGCCTTTTGAGCAGGATATCTATAACCGCGCGCGTCAATTGCGCGTGAATTTGCCGCAATCTTTCGCTGTATGTTTCTGTCAGGTGGAAGACAGCCGGCACAGTGCCGGCTCCGAAGGACAGGACATGCTGCTGGATGAGGTGGCTGACCGTCTGAACCGGCAGGACGGTCTGGCGGCGTGGAACTTCTCCGGCGGCATTGGGGTAATATGCCGCCTGCCCCTGCCTTATGGCGGCCGGCAGTCAGAACAGGCAGAGGCCGCCCTCTGTCTGAAGCTGCTGCTGGAGGAGTTTCCCGGCGTGCGTTTCAGCATCGGCGTAGCCGACTATTCTACTTCCCTGGCGGACTTTAACAACCGGTTCCGGCATGCTGTCACTGCCGCCAGGATCGGCCGCCGGCGCCGGGAAGACAGTTGTATCCAGTACTATGAAGAGTGCGGCATTGACGAGATATTTGATAACTTCGCCGGTACCCGGGAAGCCGAAGCCTTTGTCCGCCGGGTTCTGGGACCCTTGTATGATTATGACCGGGATAATGGCACCGAGCTGGTGGAAACGCTGAGCCATATATTATCGCGGGGCACTTTGCGGGAGATTGCGGACATGATGCATATTCATCCTAAAACGATTGCCGCCCGCAAGCAGCGTATTGAGCAAATATTAAACATTTCATTGGATTCCTTTGAGGAGCGGATGACTCTTGGAGCGGCTTTGCAGATTGATAAATGCAGACTTGATTCAGGTGGAGTCTTAACTCCAGCTGAATCCTAGTCGGAATTATCCAGGGGCTTACTCGCTCGCCTGTGCCCGTAGGGGTATAACTTCCGCTTATAGAAGCGGGAGTCTTAGAGCGAGTTGGCCATCGGATAAATGTTGCCGGCAGGAAATGGGGAGAGAGTCATGACCAATTGTTGTTTCCTATGCTTTTTATCCCAATATTAGGCGGATATGGATCACAGGGATAATGGCAGGGTCTATTTTAGGGTACTTTTTTATCCGCACGGATAATGGACAGTAATGATAGTATTTTTCTATAATTAAGATTAATGCCAAAAAAACTTTGTGTCCGGTTTTTCTTGACACTTCCAATCAAATTATGAGGATGGAGAGTGGATTGTATGTATAAATTTAAAGCCGACAATCAAACCGAACCTTTCAACTGGGAAATGCTTGGTGATGTTGGTATCGGCAGAGCTAATCTGGGGGCCGACATGCCGGTGCTGGTGTACCGGTTGTTTCAATTTACCTTGCGGGATGTGCTGACACGGACATATGGAGCACAGCAGGCAAGTTCCCTGCTGCGCGCCGCCGGCAAGCTGGCCGGTGAGGAGTTCTGCAAAAATCTGCTGGATAAAAGCCTTGATTTCGAAGGGTTTGTGGCCCAGCTGCAACAGAAATTATCTGATTTAAAAATCGGGATCCTGCGCCTGGAATCAGCCGATATGGAAAAAATGGAATTTGTCCTTACGGTGGAGGAGGATTTGGATTGTTCCGGGCTGCCCATTACCGAGGAATCGGTTTGTGATTACGATGAAGGGTTTATTGCCGGAATTTTAAATGTATATACGGGAAAAAGTTTCACAGTAAAGGAAATTGACTGCTGGTCTACCGGTGATCGAACCTGCCGTTTCCGCGTTACCTGTGATAATTGAGCAGCAGTCTGGGTGAAGGATATGAAGAATGCAGAATTAGATACATTAGAACAACTGCGGGCTGGCATACGGCTATTGGCAAAAGGAAGGTATCCGGAGACAGTTTCTGCCGATGGCTGCAGCGAACTGGTAGGAGAGATTGTTTACCTGTTCAACCAGATAGCCGGACATTTCAAGGAATTATATGAATATGCCGTGCCGCTGGCACGCGGCAATCTGCAAGTGGAACGGCCGGGTAAAACCAACTTTCTGGCAGGCAGTTTGAAGGAGCTTCATTCCAAGCTCAACCATTTAACCTGGCAGGCGCAGCAAATTGAAAAAGGCGACTATAAACAGCGGGTTGATTTTATGGGAGAATTCTCCCAGGCGTTTAACTCCATGGTTAGCAAGCTGGAAGAACGCGAACTGCGCTTAAAGGAAGAGATTCTGGTCCGCCAGCAGGCCGAAGCCGAGGTACGGGAGCAGAATAAACTGATTACCGACAGTATTCATTATGCGGCTGTTATTCAGCAGTCAGTCTTGCCTGAACCGGCATTTTTGCACAATTATCTTGCCGAGTCTTTTATTATTTGGCGGCCCCGGGATATTGTCGGCGGTGATTTTTACTGGTACGCGCCCTGTGCCGGCGGCTTCATGGCTGCCGTCATTGACTGCACCGGCCATGGAGTGCCGGGAGCTTTTATGACGCTGGCCGTTAATCAGATGTTAAAACAACTGCTGGATGAAGACCGGGATTATCAACCGTCTGCTGTCCTGACTTTTTTGGATGAAAAATTTCATGAGACCTTTTACGCGAATACTGTGACCAAAGAGCGGCTGTACGCCGGTTTGGATATGGGGCTGGTGAAGGTGGATACGGTTGCGCAAAAGGTTGTATTTGCCGGTGCCAGGCTGCCGCTTTTTCATGTTCACGACGGGAACCTCAGGGAAATTCCCGGATCGCGCCGTAGTGTAGGTTATGAAAAGAAGAGCCGCCTGGGCAGAAAAGCCCGGAGTGTTCCTTTTGAGAACCGGGAATTCTATTATGAGCCCGGAGACGGGCTGTATTTATCTACAGATGGTTTTTTTGATCAACATGGAGAGAACCCTGATCCTTTCGGCATCGACAGGTTTGCCGAACTAGTAGCAGAATATTTCCCGCTGGCCATGAAAGACCAGAAAACGGCATTGTTACAGAGTCTTGAAGCCTATATGGGGATGGAAGCACAGCGGGATGACATTACCGTTATGGGGCTCAAGTTTTAAGGAGGTTGGGGAAATAAGTATGATCAATGAACAACTACATCGGCTTATTGGCGAGTTAAGCAGTTATGGCATCATTGTCAGTTTTAACGGTTCTTTTACTCAGGGAATTATTGAGGAAATCGGAACAGCCATTACATCCTATCTGCAGGAAGAAAAGAATACGGAAGAGACAGACATTCATAATGTATTTTCGGTTTATATTGAGCAGTCTCAGAATATCAAAAATTATTTTCTGAAAAGCGACGGACCGGACAAACACGAAATCAGCCGCAGGGCTTTTGAAAGTATCATTGTCATCGGTCGTCAGACAGACCGCTTTTTTGTTTGTTCAGGCAATCTGGTCAGCCATGAAGATGCCAAAGTGTTAAAGGAAAAGATTGATTATATTAACTCAATGGATAAAGACCAGCTGAAAAAATACTATAAAGAAAAGCTTAAAGCCAGGAGGTCAGATAGTAACTACGATAGCGCCGGTCTGGGGATTATTGATATGGCTCGCAAAGCGACGGCTCCGCTCGATTATATGTTTGTATCGCGCGATGAGAAGTATTCTTTTTTCACTTTAAAAGTCAGTCTGTAGCCGGCAAGGAGGGTTTATTAATGGAAAGGTTATATCGGGCGGGTACAAAATCTTCGCCGGAGGTTGACTTTAACCCCGGTACCGGCATATTGAAGGTATCTGGTCAGTCTTATCCCGAAAATGCCTCCGGGTTTTATCAGGACATTTTTATTTGGTTGAAAGACTATCTAACAGCTAACCACGGCAGGGTTGTCATGGAACTTAATATTTCCTATATGAATACCAGCAGTACCAAATGCCTGATGGATATTATCTATATGTTGGAAGATGCATTTGCTGAAGGCAGCGATATTTGCATCAATTGGTATTATTCCGCAAAGAACAGAAGTATGCTTGAATGCGGGGAAGAATTCCGGGAAGAGCTGAGTATGGAATTTAATTTAATTCCCCAGAACTCCGGGCAATGATCAGCACTATTGCGAGTACTTTTACTATTGAGGTGTTGTTGTGAGCGACGAAATCAGCCGGTTGTTCCAGGAGGAACTGGAGCAGTTGGAGCAGTTTAAAAGCCGGTGCAGTGATGAACAGTATCAGGGGAATGCATTGATGGTTCACTATGCCGATATGGCAAGGATATTTGAAAAAAACCTTCGCTCCATGATGAAGATGACAAAAATCAGCGATTCGCAGCAACTATATTTACAGGAGATACAGCAGGAACTGGAACGTGAGATTGAAGAGCGGATTAAGGTGGAAGAAAAATTGGCCGAGTCCTATAAACGGCACCGGCGCAACCAGTTCCTGCTCGACCTGGCGGAGGGACATCGGGTCTTTGATGATTCGGCGTGGAATACGGCCAGGCAGCTGATGTTATACTTGCCCACAATATTTCATGTTTTTTATTTGCGGTTTACTGGTTGGTGCGGCAAATCCTTAAACTGGACGGCGGAAAATGCCGCCGAAGTGCAGACCGATATTGATGCGATGGTAGACAATCTGAATCGGTGTCAGGGCATTGTCGCCTGGGAATGGGACGAAGGTATCGGCCTCTTGCATTTTGCTTTACCGAAAGACACTAAAGAACAGCAACTGGCTATCGGGACGACTCTGAAAAAGCAGCTGGCTGTCCGTTTTCCCCGGATCGGGATTGCGGTCGGTATTGCCGGGAAACTAGGCGCATTCGACCGTTTCGCCCATTACTGCAAGCAGGCACGGGCGGCTGCAGCAGTAGGGTGCCGCCTTTGGCCGGGTATGGATGTCTACCATTACCAGGATGGAGGGGCGTATCAATTGCTGTATCCACTGGCCGATAGTCAGGATACTGAGGAATTTATTGAAAGAATGATTGGCAATCTGCTGGTGTTTGACCGGGAAAATGGTACCGATTTGCTGCCAACGCTGGAAAAAATCCTGCAATCTCCCAACCTCAAGGTGGTGGCGGAGGAAATGTATTTGCACCACAAAACCATAGTGTCCCGGAAACAGCGGATCGAAACTATTTTAGGAATTTCACTGGATGCTTTTGATGTCCGGTTTAATATATCTATAGCCCTGCATTTGCTGCGGTTTCGTGAAAATATCCTCCGATGATAGGTCGGAGGATATTTTTTATCTTCGCAGGCAATGGATTTTGCGGCAGATATCTGGCATGATTATACCATATACAAAAAAATGGTGCCTTCCCGACTTTTGGGAGAAATGATCGTGTAAGGCGGGTGATGTTGCTATATTGATTTTCTCTGAATTTGAAGAATTTTTCCAGGATAAATGTATTCCCGTCGGTATATTGGGCATCGTTGGGGTTGCTTTTAGTGTGAAACAACCATGGGCAGGTATTTTTATTCCCGGGCTATTGATGCTTATACTGCTCAGTATCCTCTATTTCCAGGGAATGGAGGATACTGAGCAGTCATCACGTGAATGTTCCTACAGTCAGGATGAGATTAAGCGGCTGCTTAACCTGGTTCCTACCCCGGTGGTGCTGATAACCAAAGCCGATTGGCAATTGGTGCAGCTAAACCGGGCGGCGTCCGATTTGTTTGCTCTTGCGCCGGCAGTGGCGGCGGGAAAATATATGACCGATTTTTTCGGTACAGACCAGAAAGTCTGGTCTGCCTGGCGTGAACTGCTTCATTACGGTGTCGTGCAGGAGGAACTTCCCCTTTACCGCCACACCGGGGTTGCTTTGGTGATGGCAGTGACCGGCAATGTCAGTCTGATGGGTAAGCCTCATCTGATTCTTAGTATGACCGACATTACCGCAAAACATATAGAGGCCAAACGCCTGGAGCAGCTTGCCACCATCGACGGCATGACCGGGTTGTTGAACCGGCAGGCCTTTCAGGAAAAACTGGTATTGGCGCTGAAGGCTGCCGGTGAGGAAAAACGTGGACTTTGTTTGGCCTATATGGACCTGGATGGTTTGAAACAAGTTAATGATACTTACGGACACCGGGAGGGAGACTGGTATATTAATATTTTCGCAACCTTGCTGCGCAATGGAGTTAGTGAAAACGATTTTGTTGGCAGAGTGGGCGGCGATGAATTTGCCATAGTCTTTACCAAATGTTCACAGCAGACGGTAGAAGTTTGTATCAGGAAAATGCAGCAGCAATTGGAATTGACGGCTTCGCGCCTGGAAAAACCTTATACTATGCAAGTCAGTGTGGGCATGATCGCGGTACCGGACGGCGAGAATATTGATGTCGAGAGCCTGTTGCATAAAGCCGATTATGCCATGTACCAGCAAAAATATGTACGGCAGCCGTCGCCGGTAAAAACAACTTCCTAGCTCATAGTCTGTAAATGCGAAAGAGACCATGTTGAAAGAAAAAGTTCAACATGGTCTTTTTTGCATTTGTGGCATTTTACCGTCATACAACGCGGCGCCGCTGACGTACCCTTCGCTTATGGATAACGGCCGCTTGCGCCGTAGAGATGTTCTTGTTGTATGAGTAAATTTTCTAAAAATGACTTGCAAGAAATAATGATTATTGTTAGAATATACCTAACACCTGGATAGAAATAGGTACAAGCGGAAGTTAGAGGAGGAATGGGTTTTGCAGATTGATGCTCTTATATCGGAACTAGGCCACTGTTGTCTGGAAGAAGAGTTTTGCTTGACATGCAAAAAGGAAAAATGTCTAATCGGGTTTTGCAAGAAATCGCTGATGACAGTACTTAAACAAAAGGATGAATTCATAACCGACGGCCTCCGGGATATTCCCTATAGCGACACCAAGGTATATGATACTGATTCGGTGGTGAACGCTATCGGTTTTTTGTTGAACCAATGCCGTAACTGTAATGTGTATCATGATGAGGAATGTATTATTAATATCATCCGCTCCAGCCTGGAAATTATTTTGTTAGGCGAAGTTCAGGAATACAAAGGCAGTATGCTGCTGTACTTAGGAGATATTAAAAATGTCAATCCCGAGGTAGCAGATCAAGTTTTTCAAAGTGTTCAACAGCGGAAATAGGAAGGGGTATGCAGTATGAAAAGAGAATTGACAGTGGAGAACATTATCGGTGAAACGAAAGGAACTGAAATCGAACGGATTGTTAAACAAAACTTTACCGGCGAAACTACCGAGGCCGGACTGTATTTGGCTATGGCCAGACTGGCTCAGCGGCAAGGCTACCCGGAAATTGCCGAAGTGTTGAAGACTATCGCCTGGGAAGAAGCAGAGCACGCCGCCCGCTTTGCCGAGTTTAACGGTATGATTCAGGAAGATTTGTTTGAAAATATCAAGCAAATGCTGGAAGGAGAAACCTTTGCCAACCAGGGCAAGAAACAAGCAGCTGAGAAAGCGCAGGAACTGGGCCTGGAGACAGCAAGAGATTATTTTAATGAGTCGGCCAAGGATGAAGCAAGACATGCCAGGATGTTAGAAGGAATTTTACGCCGTTTTAGTGAATAATTGGCTTTAGGCCATCACAAAATATGCTAGCCCTTTAGCAGACAGGAAGTATGATTAAAACGTACAACTTGCTGTTAAGGGGCTTTTATATGCCTGGAGAGCGTTAGTAAAAAAAGTATCTCGTGTAATGGTGGCTAGGGGAAATAGTGGATAATGGTGAAAAAAAGCACCAATTGGTGATAAAATAAACCACACTTTGTGAATAAACCAACAGTCATGGTGAAAAAAAGCACCATGACTGTTGGTTTATGTTTAAAAAGACTTGAAATCCCTGGATTTTTGAGATTGGCATAAAAAATGCATGTTATTAAAACAAAAGCAGAAAAGGCAAAAATGTATTTCAAAGCTGCTTCCGTATAAAAGAGGTTTAACGGGGGTGATGGCAAGAGTCGCAGATACATACTAACCGGGAGGGCGATTTTATGAGAAGAGACAAAGATTATATCGGCAGTGTAGGACAGCAGGAAAGCAAGGTAGTAGAAGGCAGATATGAAGATCGAGACTAGCTGGAGGAATATCCACGATTTTAAGCTGGTTACAGCAGAGCAAGCTATGCAGATGGTTAATTCCGGAGACCGCGTGGTCGTAGGCAGTGCCTGTGGCGAACCTAAATCACTTATGGCAGCATTAGCTGCCAGAGGTTCTGAATTGAAGGCTGTTGAAATCGTCCAACTACCAGCGATGGAAGCAAATCAATATGTACGGCTGGGAATGGAGAAAACCTTTCGCTATAATACTCTCTTCGTTAGCCCTTCTATCATTAATATGCTGGAAGAGCAGTCGGCAGATTATACGCCCTGTTTTTTTTCCGAGATTCCCTGTTTATTCCGCAATAAGGTATTGCCGGTAGATGTAGCATTGATTCAAGTTACTCCGCCCGACGAACAAGGGTTTTGCAGTTATGGTATAGCGGTTGACTATACTAAGCCGGCTGCCGAATGTGCCAGAATAGTAATTGCGCAAATAAATGGTAATATGCCGCGAACCGGTGGCGCAAAGATAGCATTGGAAGCTATCAACTATATTGTAGAAAAGGATGAACCGATACTTGAGTTAAATCCGGTGCAAATCAGTGAAGTTGAGAAGCAGATAGGGAAAAATATTGCCGCACTTATTCCTGACGGAGCTACTTTACGATTAGGTATAGGAGCCGTCGACAACGCAGTAACACTGTTTTTGCAGGATAAAAAGGATTTAGGCATTCATTCTGAAGTTTTTTCTGATCATATAGTTTCACTGGCACAAGCCGGAGTTATCACTAACCGGAAAAAAACAATTAATGCCGGAAAGTTTTGTGCCGCATTTCTGCTGGGAACGTGCAAAACCTATGACTTTGTTCATAACAATCCAGATGTTGAGATGCATTCGCTGGAGTATATTAATGATCCATATATCATTGGTCAGCATGAAAAATTTATTGCTGTCAACTCGGCTCTACAGGTAGATTTGACAGGGCAGGTTAATGCTGAAACCATTGATTCCAAACAGGTAAGCGGTGCTGGCAGTCTGGCGGATTTTGTTCGCGGCGCTTCACGCTCCTTTGGCGGGAAGTCTATTATTGCGCTCCCATCTACGACTGCCAATGGTCAGATATCCAATATTTGTTGTGAACTTGACCGCGGAGCTGCAATATCCATTTCCCGCAATGAGGTTCATTATGTAGTAACAGAATATGGTGTGGCCGAGCTTAAAGGCCGCAGCCTGCGTCAGCGCGCGCAAGCTTTAATTGCTGTAAGTCATCCTGAATTCCGGGAGAGGTTAACGGCACAGGTACGAAATTTTTAAATCATGTAAATGATAGTCTGTTTCTAAGGTATTCCGTAACAAGTTATATAAGGAGGACTGAAAAATGCATATTTTAGTTTGTGTCAAGCAAGTACCTGACACTACCGAGGTTAAGATTGATCCGGTTACCAATACGCTGATTCGTCAAGGGGTGCCAAGTATTGTTAATCCTTTTGACAAGAATGCCCTGGAAGCGGCGCTGCAACTTAAAGAAAAACATGGCGGCAGTGTCACGGTTATTTCCATGGGGCCGCCCCAGGCTAAAGAGGCACTGAAAGAGTGTATTGCCATGGGGGCTGATGAGGCCTTGCTGGTTAGTGACAGAGCCTTTGGCGGGGCTGATACGCTGGCTACAAGCTATACTTTGGCGGCTGCTGCCAAAAAGCTAGGTAATGTTGATATGATTATTTGCGGTAAACAGGCAATCGACGGTGACACAGCGCAGGTAGGTCCTGAGATGGCCGAGCATCTCAATATGGTTCAGGCAACTTGCGTGTCCAAGATTGAAGTAGCCGGAAATGTTGTGCGCTTAGAGCGTGAACAGGAAGAAGGGTATGAAGTGCTTGAAACCCGATTGCCTGTACTTATTACAGTAATTAAATCCATCAACGAACCGCGCCTGCCTACCGTAAAGGGAACAATGAAAGCCAATCGTAAAGAAATTCCCGTGTGGACTGCCGCTGACTTGGATGTTAAAGAAGGGGCTATCGGCCTAAAAGGATCACCTACCCAGGTACGCCGCATTTTTACCCCCGGGCAGCGCGTTCAAGGACAAATTATTCAGGCAGATACTGCCCGGGAAGCGGCAGCCGGTTTGGTAAATAAATTGATAGAAGCAAAGATTGTATAACGGAGGTAATTAGAATGGCAATTTGGGTAGACAAAGAACAGTGTGTTGCCTGTGGAGCCTGTGAAAGTGCATGTCCATTTGGCGCGATTGTTATGGAAGCGGATAAAGCGGTAATTACGGAAGCCTGTACCGCCTGTGGTGCTTGTGTATCGACATGTCCGGTAACAGCCATTATCCGGGATGTGGAAGAGGCCGTAACTGCGATTGATAAGGCGGCTTACAAAGATGTCTGGGTGTACATTGAACATGCCGATGGACAAGCTAGAAATGTCGGTTTTGAACTATTGGGTGAAGGCCGGAAACTGGCTGATAGCATGGGGCAAAAGCTGGCAGGCATAATTGTCGGCGATAAAGTGGAACAACTGGTTAAGGCTGTATTTGCCAATGGTGCGGATAAGGTTTATTTGGTTGAAGGAAAAGAATTTGCGAAATACACCACAGACGCCTATACCGCCGTATTTACTGATCTAATTACTGATTACAAGCCTTCAGTCATTCTTATGGGCGCTACAATTAATGGCAGAGACCTTGGTCCGAGAGTTGCCTGCCGGGTGGGTACCGGCCTGACTGCCGATTGTACCGACCTTGGCATTGATGAACAAACAGGGCTGGTTGCCTGGACCCGTCCTGCCTTTGGCGGCAATATTATGGCAACAATTCTTTGTCCGGAGCATCGTCCGCAAATGGGAACAGTACGTCCGAATGTATTTAAAAGACCGCAGCCGGACTTTGGGCGAACCGGTGAGGTTATACGGGTAAGCAGTACGGTTAAGCCGGAAGCTGTCAGGACTAAGGTAATTGAAGCCGTACAAGTATGCACCGGCTCTTGTAATTTGGAAGAATCCGAAATTATTGTTTCAGGCGGGCGGGGAATGGGCAAACCGGAAAACTTCGTATTAATTGAAGAATTAGCCGCAGTGCTGGGTGGTGCCGTAGGTGCATCGCGGGCAGTCATTGACGCCGGCTGGAAGCCGCACCCGCACCAGGTTGGCCAAACAGGTAAAACAGTAGGTCCGAAAGTATATATTGCCTGTGGCATTTCCGGTGCCATCCAGCATGTGGCGGGAATGTCGTCGTCAGATACAATTATCGCCATTAATAAAGATGCGGATGCTCCGATATTCAAAGTAGCTGATTATGGTATTGTTGGTGATGTTATGGAAGTGTTGCCGGCGCTTACCGAAGAATTTAAAAAAGCTAAGCAGTAAGCTGGTGAAGCCCGGACACTTACAGGATGAGTGTTCGGGCTTTTTATATAGCAAATTACTACAAAATGTAAGATGACATAATGCGACAGATGATTGACTTAATTTGTCGAAAACCATACAATTATCATAAGGTGATGTTGCAGTCAAAGCTCAGGAGTGCTCTTTTTTTATTTAAGTTGTTTTCTGATTAGTGAAACAAATGTGGACTAAAACAGAGAAAAGGGAAGGGATGATGTGAACATTTCGCAAGATAATACTGTCAAGTTTTTTTTAAGTACAGAGGACGGAACCATCATTTATGCCCATCCGATGCTTCCACAAGAGGATTTTTCAGTGGGGTCACCGATTTTTGCGATGCCGGATCAGGGAGAACAAGAGTTAGATACGACACTGGTTATAAAAGATGAGCAACATGGCGTCTTTGACTTGTACCGTTTGGATAACCGCTATTTTAAAGGAATTATCGGGATTTTGCGCAAAGACAGGGTTCGAGAGAATGCCATTGGCCAGCTTGAGGAAGAGCATAGAGATTTGAAGGCCATTTTTGAATCGTCGCATGATGGGATCGTGGTTGCAGATGGGACCGGGCTTTTTGTTCGCATCAACAATAGTTATCAGCAGATTACCGGTATTGCAAAAGAAAATATTATTGGTTCAACAGCTGCCGAGATCGTCAAAAAAGGAATTGTTTCCGACTCGGGTACGCTGGAAGTCTTAAAAACAGGTCAGCCATATACCATCCACCAGACTTTCCGTTCCGGCAGGCAGAGTGTAGTGACGTCTACGCCGATTTTTGACGAGAATAACAATATCTTCCGGGTAGTGACCAATGTCCGTGACATGACTGAGATTAACCGGCTGCGGGAAGAACTGGCCCAGTCCAAAGAAAAGCTGGATGAGTACACAAAAATCCTGGAGACCCTTACGGCAGAACAAAAACTGGCTCATAGCCTCGTGTTCCGGAGCAGAAAGATGTCGATAGTTACTGATGCTGCCCTGAAGTTTGCCAAAGTGGATGCCCCGCTCTTAATTGGCGGGGAATCGGGAGTAGGTAAGGAAGTTATTGCCGATCTTGTGTATAAAAACAGCTCGCGCAGCAATGCCCGGTTTTTGAAGATTAATTGCGGTGCAATTCCGGAGAATTTACTGGAATCAGAACTGTTTGGTTATGTCGGGGGAGCCTTCACGGGGGCTAAGCGGGATGGTGTGGCAGGTCTGTTTGAAACAGCTCACGGCGGCACAGTATTGCTGGATGAGATTGGTGAGCTGCCGCTGGCATTGCAGGTTAAGCTGCTCAGGTTTGTCCAGCAGCGTGAATTTTATCGTGTCGGCGGCAAAAAATTAATCCAGGTTGATGTGCGGATTATTGCCGCCACCAACCGGGATTTGCAAGAGATGGTCAGCCAAAAACTGTTTCGCTCAGATTTGTTCTACCGGCTGAATGTTCTTAAGATAACCATTCCGCCGCTCCGGGAGCGGGCAGAGGATATTATCCCGCTGGCAAACTTTTTCCTGGAGAAATATAATAAAAAATATTCGCTAAAAAAGCGGATTAGCGGTGAAGTATACCGGATTCTGACCAACTACACCTGGGTCGGGAATGTGCGTGAACTGGAAAACCTTGTTGAGCGGCTGGTAGTTATATGTGAACGTGATGAAATTACGGGTGAATATCTGCCGGAAGAGCTAAGAAAGACTGTAGCCGGAGCCCCACCGGTTATTATACCGGGAGAAAGTAGTCAAAAAACCTATAAGGAAGCTAAAGAAGAATTCGAAAAGGAGTTCTTCCGGCAGGCAATAGCGAAATATAAGACTTCCCGGCGTGTAGCCGAACAATTAGCGGTGGACCATTCTACGGTAGTAAAAAAAGCGGCCAAATATGAGCTAAGCTTATCGCAAAAACCGGGGTAAAAATTAATTTAATAACTTAATGCTGAAATCTTCGTTTTGTTTGCAGAGTTGTGCGATGCTCAGAGGAAAAGCGGTGAATATTGTCACCAACGGTGACAATATTCACCGCTTTTTTCGACAATATCTTCTGAAAATTTCAAAAAATGGTGAATATTATCACCGGAACCTGCTGATTGCAGGCTTGCGAAGCGCAAAGCGTTGGTTTTTGGGGGTTGGCATGGAAGTTGCATATTATAGTAATTGAAAACCTGATGGCGCCATCGGTTAAGCAGTAATAGCGAAAGGGGATATGTAATGAGTCTGGTACAAACTGGAGCCAAAAAAATGTGGGGATACCGTCATGTTATCTTGATTGTTCTTTGGTTAGTCTACATCATCAACTATTTTGACCGAATCAGTGTGTTGACCTTCCTGCCGCTTATCAGGGCAGATTTGGATTTATCCCATGAGCAAATAGGTTTTGCTGCCTCCATCTTCTTCTTTGCTTATGCAGTAGCGCAAGTGAGCGCCGGTTATTTGGCAGATAAAATCGGGTCAAAACGTGTAATGTATCTTGCGATTGTGGTATTCACCGCGGTTACCTTTGTCACCGGTTTGGTTCGCAACTACACTCAGTTTATTTTGCTGCGTTTAGGCTTGGGCTTAGGCGAAGGCCATCACTTTTCTCCGGCAAATAAAACTATTTCCGATTGGTTTCCCAAAAGTGAAAAGGGAAGGGCCACTGCGTTTTTCTCTACTACCTGGGCATTTGCTCCGGCCATTATTCCCGTATTGATAACCTATATTGCCGCGGCTATGGGCGGCAGTTGGCGTGAAATATTCTTTGTTTTGGCTATCCCCGGGCTTGTCGGCATAGCAATTCTGTGGTATTTCGTATCCGATAAGCCGGAAGAGATGCTGGCCAAAGGACGCTTATCCCAGGAAGAATATGATTACATTAAATCAGGACTTGTTACTGCAGATGAAGATAATGTAAAAAAACTGGGTATCGGCGTTATCATCAAAGATCCCAGCCTGTGGCTCTACTCTTTGCAACTTTTCTGTTTGCTTGCAATCTATTGGGGCAGTACCTCGTGGATATCCTCTTTTCTCTTTGAACAACATGGTTTCAGTCTCAAAACCATGGGCTTGCTGGCATCATTACCGTATGCTGTTGCCATTATTTCCACAATGCTTGGCGGAACCTTGATGGACAAGGTGTTCCACCGTACCAAACCGGTAGCCCTGATTTCCTTCTTAGCTGCCATTCCCATTCTTATCTACATGGGGCAAATCCCTAAAGGCAGCACCAACCTGCTGATTCTGATGCTAATTCTCAATGGTTTCTTTGTTAATATGGTTTGGGGTGTAATCTATGCCTACCCGCAAATGCGTTATCCTAAAGAAGTAATTGGTTCGGCTGTTGGCTTGACCAATGGTCTTGGTCAATTAGGTGCATTTATATCGCCATTGGCTGCCGGTTATCTGGTACACAAGACTGCCGCCGGAATTTCTTATGACAATGTATTTCTCATGTTTGCCGGTTTCGCGGCTGTCGCGGCCCTGGTAACCTTCTTCCTGAAGGAAGAGCCATTTGTTATCAAAGAGGATGATGGTAACAAACAAGAGGCATCTGCTTCTTTATAAAATTTATAAAATGGGGGTAATAGTATGAAATTTCCGAGTGCAGACCTAACAGGTAAGGTGGCAATAGTGACAGGTGGCAGCAAGGGTATCGGCTTGGGCATTGCTCAGGCGCTGGCTCAGGTAGGCGCTGATGTTGTCATTGTAAGCAGAAATCTGTCTGAAGGCGAGCAAGCTGCCAAAGAAATACAGGCATTAGGACGCAAATCTATAGCTATATCCTGTGATGTGAGCTCTGTCAGCTCGGTTGACAACATGGTGCAGACAGCCGTAAACGCCTTTGGCAAAATTGATATTCTGGTAAATAACGCCGGCATGAATATCCGCAAGCTGGCAGTCGATGTGGAAGAAGCGGATTGGGACAAAGTAATTGGCACCGATCTGAAAGGTGTCTTTCTGGTAGCGCAGCGTGTGGGTAAAGAGATGATTAAGCAACAGAGCGGTGGTAAGGTAATTAATGTTGCTTCCGTTATGGGGGTAATCGGCATGCCGTGGCTTGCAGCCTATTGCTCCAGCAAGGGGGGCGTTGTCCAGCTTACGAAGGTGCTGGCCTTAGAGTGGGCTCAATACAACATTAATGTCAATTGCCTGGCTCCGGCCTATATCCGTACCCCGATGACCGAAGGCTGGCTGAATGACGAAGCCAGACTGAAGCCGATCTTAGACAGCACGCCGCTGGGCAGAATCGGCACCCTCGAAGAGGTAGCCGGACCGGCTGTTTTCCTGAGTTCTGACTGGTCAAATTATGTAACCGGTCACACTCTGTTAGTTGACGGCGGGTGGGCGGCCAGGTAAGCCGCCGGCTCTGCGCCGGATCAAATATAAATAACGAACGAAACAGGAGGGCAAACACATGAGAACAGGCAAAGAGTATATAGAAAGTCTAAAACAACGGAATATCAAAGTATATATCAAAGGCCAATTGCTTAAAAGTGAAGAGGTTGTCGACCATCCCTTTATCCGCGGGCATGTAAATTCAGCGGCGCTGACCTTTGATTTGGCCCATGACCCGGCATACGAAGATTTGATGACCACCACCTCGCATCTTACCGGCAAAAAGATCAACCGGTTCACCCATATTCACCAAAGTGTGGATGATTTGCTGAAGAAAGTAAAAATGCTGCGGATGATTTCCCAAAAGACGGGAACCTGTTATCAGCGCTGCGTAGGCTTTGACGCCATCAACGCTCTCTATACCGTTACCTATGAAATGGATAAGAAACTAGGCACCGAATATCATGAACGCCTGAAAAAATACCTGATCAACTGGCAGGAAAATGACTTGATGGTAGCCGGCGCCATGACTGATCCGAAAGGCGACCGCAGCCTGCGTCCCGGGCAACAGCCGGACCCGGATATGTTTGTCCGGATTGTTGAAAAAAATGACAAAGGCATTATTGTCCGCGGTGCTAAAGCCCATATGACCGGTATGGTCAATTCCCATGAAATGCTGATTATGCCGACAATGGGAATGGCGCCTGATGATAGCGATTATGCCGTATCATGCGCCATACCGGTAGATGCACCGGGAGTAATCCATATCTTTGGCCGCCAAACCAACGATGACCGCAAATGTGAAGGTGACATCGATCAAGGCAATGCCCGGTATGGTATTGTTGGCGGCGAATGCCTGACTGTGCTGGAAGACGTCTTCGTACCCTGGGACAAGGTCTTTATGTGTGGGGAAACGGAATTTTCCGGTTTGCTGGTAGAGCGATTTGCCTGCTATCATCGTCAGAACTATGGTGGCTGCAAAGGCGGAGTTTCAGACGTGGTTATTGGTGCGGCAGCCGTCATGGCCGATATGAGCGGTTATGGCAAAGCCGGACATGTCAAAGAAAAAATCAATGAAATGATTCATTTGACAGAAAGCCTGTATGCTTGCTCCATTGCCTGCTCGGCGGAAGGAAAACCGACAGCCTCCGGCGGCTACTTTGTCGATCCGCTGTTGGCCAATGTGGGTAAACACAATGTCACCCGTCTGATTTATGATATTGACCGGCTGGCACAGGACATCGGCGGCGGCCTGACTGCCACTTTGCCTTCAGAATCTGATTTGCGGCATCCAGAAATCGGGAAGTATGTGGATAAATATTTCAAAGGAGTAGCCGGTGTGTCGACAGAGGACAGAATGAGGGTGGCCCGGCTGATCGAGAATATGACAGGCGGTACTGCCCTGGTAGAGAGTATGCATGGCGCCGGTTCGCCGCAGGCACAAAAAGTTATGTATTCCAAGCTGGGCAACCTTGAACACAAAAAGAAATTAGCCCTGCATATTGCCGGGGTTGCTGCAAACAAAGATAAATAGCAGGACAGGCAGCATGAGGATAGGCGTCAAATTTTGCGGAAACTGCAATCCTCGCCTGGATATGCCGGAACTTTTCCAAGCACTGGCCGTAGAAGCAGCGGCAGAGGAAGTACACTTTGTCCGCTGGGATGACCCGGGTGGCTATGAAGTGTTGCTGGTTCTCAATAGCTGTCAGGTGGGTTGTGCAACCCTTCCGGAATTCACCGGGCCACGTATTGCCGTGACCAGTGAAAGTGTCCGGAATTGGCCTGTCCGGGAGGAAGATTTACCTGCTGCTATACTGGATGCCATTCGGGATGCTCAGTAATTGAATTAACAGAACAATAAAATAGGGTGCAGCAACCACTGCACCCTTAACCATACAGGAGTGGTGAAAATGGCAGAAAAAAATTTGGCCGGACTGCGGGTGCTGGATTTTACCCGCGTATTGGCCGGGCCCTATTTAACGCAAATGCTCAGGGATTTGGGAGCCGAAATCATTAAGGTTGAACAGCCGGGCAAGGGCGCTGATGAGCGGCAGATGTCCCCGATTGTCAACGGACAAAGCGGTTATTTTATGATGCTTAACCGGGGAAAAAAATCAATTGCCTTAAATTTAAAAGATCCCAAGGCCAAAGAAATTATCTTTAAGCTTGCCAAGCAGGCTGATATCATTACAGAAAATTTCAAGCCAGGTGTTATGGAATCGCTCGGGTTTTCCTATGAGGCTTTCAAAGCAGTAAAACCTGATATCATCATGTGTTCTATTTCCACCTTTGGTCAAAAAGGCCCGCTTTCGCAGCGGGCAGGTTATGATATTATCGCTCAGGCCATGAGCGGTTTAATGTGGATGGCCGGTGATCCGGACCGCCGGCCGGCCCGCAGCGGTACTTCCATTGGTGACGTAAATGCCGGTTCTCATGCCCTTGGCGCTATTTTAGCCGCCTTATATTATCGCGAAAAGACCGGTAAAGGACAGTATATCGATATTTCGCTGCGAGACTGCCTGAGTGCCATTATTGAAACGGCTATTCCCCGTTACACGATGAGTGGTGGCACAGATAAACCGGGCCGCTCGGGTCCGCACCATGCTACTATGGGTCCCTACGGCGTTTTTGACGCCGGACGGGAAAGATATATTGTCCTCGGAGCGCTCAATGAGGCAATATGGGCCAGGCTTTGTACCGCAATGAACCGGCCGGAGTATATTAATGATCCCAGGTTCAGCTCCACAACTCTCCGGGCGCAGAACTTAAACGAAACTGTGGCAATCATTGAAGAATGGCTGCAGGGTTTTGAAGATGTCAACGAAGCATTGGACATTTTAGAAGCCAGCAGCGTGCCGTCGGCTCCGGTGCTGGATATAGAACAATTGATGCAGGATCAGCAATTCCTGATGAGAGATATGATTGTAGAAGTCGAGGATCCCATTTTTGGCAAAGTAAAATTACCGGCAACGCCGATGCGCTTTTCCGGGACCAGTGTAATTAATAATGAGGCGCCTCCTTTGCTTGGCGGCAATACTGAAGCCGTGCTGAAAGAGTATGCCGGGATGAGCGGGGAAGAAATAGCTGAACTGCGAGCCAGAAAAGTCATTTGATAAAGTGAGGTAATGATATGCGTGAAGTTGTAATTGTCGGAGCAAAGCGTACACCGATTGGTGATTTTCTTGGTAAGCTGAAAGGCGTAAACGCGGTTGAACTAGGAATAACGGCTGTAAATGCAGCACTGGCTCAGGCGCAAATCAAACCGGCCCAAGTTGAGGAATTAGCCTGCGGCATGATTTATAAAGCAGGTGTCAAAGGAAATCCCGGCCGGCAGATTCAGTTAAAATGCGGTATGCCGGCAGAAGGGTATGCCTATACCGTAGATCAGCAATGCGGCTCAGGGATGAAGGCTTTTGAATTAGCCAGTCAATCCATCCTGCTGGGCAAAGCCGAAATTGCCGTTGCAGTCGGGGTTGAAAGCATGTCCCAGGCTCCTTACCTGTTAAAAGGAGCAAGAGAAGGGTACCGTATGGGGCCAAGCGATGTACAGGATTCTATGCTGTATGACGGACTAGTCTGCGCGATTATGGGTTATCATATGGGGCTTACGGCTGAAAACCTCGCAGAGCGCTATAACATTACCCGGGCAGAGCAGGACGAATTGGCCCTCAACAGCCACCAAAGAGCGGTCACAGCCATTCAAAACGGAATTTTTAAGGATGAAATTGCACCTGTCACCATAGAGACTAAAAAAGGGGCAATGCTTGTTGACACCGATGAGCATCCTCGCGCCGATGTCACCTTAGAGAAACTGGCGTCTATGAAACCTGCCTTCAAAAAAGGAGGTACGGTCACCGCCGGCAACGCCTCCGGCGTAAATGACGGGGCAGCCGCTTTGGTACTTATGAGTGCGGAAAAAGCGCATGAGCTTGGAATAAAGCCGCTGGCTAAACTACTCTCTACCGCAAGTGTGGGGGTTGAAGCTGAAATTATGGGTATAGGTCCTGCATATGCTGTGCCGAAGGCCATTAGTTACGCCGGGCTCACGGCGTCAGACATCGGTTATTATGAACTGAACGAGGCATTTGCCGCCCAATTTTTGGCCGTAAACAGGGAGCTCAAACTGGATATGAGCAAAGTTAACGCCAATGGCTCAGGTATCGGTTTGGGGCATCCGGTAGGTTGTACCGCAGCCAGGATTATTGTATCGCTTATTTATGAGATGGGACGCAGAGGCGAACGGTATGGTCTGGCCTCCCTGTGTGTGGGCGGCGGCCCGGCGATAGCAACTGTTATTGAAAAGGTTTAACTGTATAGGATTGTGTGGAGGAGGATATGCATATGGCCATTAAAAAGTTGTTGGTTATCGGAGCCGGTCAGATGGGCAGCGGTATTGCCCAGATAGCATCGACAGCAGGAATAGAAGTAATTATTAACGACATTAAGCTTGAATTTGTTGAACGCGGTCTTAAGGGAATTGAGAAAAATCTGAGCAAACTTGTGGAAAAGGGTAAACTGGCGGAAGCTGAAAAGCAGGAAATTATGGGCCGGATTAGTGGCAGTATTGATTTAAAAGCCAGTGCAGCCGATGTGGATTTCGCCATCGAAGCCGCTGTAGAAAACTTTGAAATCAAAAAGGGGATTTTTACTACCCTTGATGCGGTATGCCCTGCGCATACAATACTTGCCAGCAATACATCCTCGCTGCCGATAACACAAATTGCTGCCGTAACCAAGCGCCCGGACAAAGTTATTGGCATGCACTTCTTTAACCCGGTGCCTGTGATGCAGTTAGTGGAAATCATTATGGGCCTGGCTACTTCGAACGAGACTTATGAAACCATCCGCGAGTTCGCGGTTACTCTGAAGAAATCACCGGTAAAAGTAGAAGACTTCCCGGGGTTTTGCGGCAACAGAATCATGGTTCCTATGATTAATGAAGCGGTATATGCGCTCATGGAAGGCGTTGCCAGTGTAGAAGATATTGATAATGTAGCCAAATTAGGCTTTAACCACCCGATGGGACCGTTGGCGCTGGCGGATTTGATTGGTCTTGATACTATTTTGTATGTTATGGAAGTATTGTATAAAGGTTATGGTGACTCCAAATACAGACCCTGCCCGCTGCTGCGCAAGTATGTTGACGCCGGCTGGTTAGGACGCAAATCCGGCCGCGGCTTTTATACATACAACTAAAACGGAGGAGGTTCGTCCATGCAGGCATATAACAACCTGATTGTTGAAAGAGACGGGGCCGTGGTGGTCATCACTATTAACCGGCCCAAGGAATTGAATGCTCTTAACCGGGCAACCGTGCTGGAACTTGACAGTGTGTTTAAAGCGTTAGAGGCTGATTCGGCAGTAGGCGCGGTTATCCTTACCGGTAGTGGTGAAAAGGCCTTTGTCGCAGGTGCAGATATTGCCGAGATGGCAAATATATCTGCTGTTGCCGCCAGGGATTGGGCGAGATTAGGTCAGCAGGTTTTTTCCCGGATCGAGAACTTCCCCCGGGTAGTAATTGCCGCCATTAACGGCTTTGCTCTGGGCGGCGGCTGCGAACTGTCCATGGCTTGTGATATCAGGGTGGCGTCCGAAAAAGCCAGGTTTGGCCAGCCGGAAGTGAATTTAGGTATTACCCCGGGATTTGCCGGCACGCAGCGGTTAGCAAGACTGGCAGGCAAAAGCCAGGCCAAACTGCTTATCTTAACCGGTGACATCATTGACGCGCAGGAAGCGCGGGCCATTGGCCTGGTTGATAAAGTAGTTGGGCATGCAGAACTTTTGACTGCCGCCAAAGACCTGGCCGGAAGGATTATAACCAAAGCACCCATTGCTGTCAGTCAAGCCAAGACTGCCATTAACCGGGGTGTGGAACTGGATTCTGAGCAGGCCTATGCTTTTGAGGCCGAGCTGTTTGGTATGTGCTTTACCACCGATGACCAGACAGAGGGAATGAGCGCATTCCTTGAAAAAAGAAAGCCTGTTTTTAAAGGACAATAGGGCTTACTGCATAGATTGGGTTGGTTAATTCAGGTGGGGATACTCCTCACCTGAATACCCGCTTATATTCCCCAAAACCCAGTGGGTCTGTGCCCAGCAAAAACCTTGATAAAGGTACAAGATAAATTAGGTTATAGGAGTGTTATGTGATGCAATTTGAATTAAATGCAGATCAACAAATGATGAGAAAAATGGTGAGGGAATTTGCCGAGAAAGAAGTGGCGCCAGGTGTTGTCAAACGGGATGAAGAGAGTCTGTTTGACCGTTCTTTAATTGATGCTATGGGAGAAATGGGATTAAACGGCATTTGTTTCCCGGAAAAGTATGGCGGAGCAGACGGCGATTATCTCAGCTATCTCCTGGCTGTTGAAGAATTGTCGAAAGTCGATGACGGTATCGGTATTACTTTATCTGCTACGGTATCATTATGTGCCTGGCCAATTTTTGCTTTTGGCACAGAAGACCAAAAAGAGAAATACCTGCGCCCGCTGTTAGAGGGCCAGCATATGGGAGCATTTGGCCTTACAGAGCCAAATGCCGGTACTGATGCTGCCGGACAGCAGACAGTAGCCGTTTTGGCAGGCGACCATTATCTGATCAATGGCAGTAAAATTTTTATTACCAATGCCGGAGAAGCCGAAACCTACATTGTCTTCGCCATTACCGACAGGGCAAAAGGTGTAAAAGGCATCACCGCTTTTATTATGGAAAAAGGCATGCCCGGTTTTACCTTTGGCAAAAAGGAACATAAAATGGGCATTCGCTCCTCCATTACGATGGAATTAGTATTCCAGGATGTTAAAGTGCCGAAAGAGAACATGCTGGGCAAAGAAGGCGAAGGCTTTAAAATTGCCATGGCTGCTCTTGACGGCGGTCGGCTGGGGGTAGCCGCCCAAGCACTCGGGATAGCTCAGGCTGCGCTTGATGCCGCAGTAAAATACTCTAAAGAGCGGGTACAGTTCGGCAAACCAATTGCCAATAATCAGGCAATCGGCTTCATGCTTGCCGATATGGCCACCAAAGTTGATGCAGCACGTCTCCTGGTTTACCGGGCTGCCTGGCTTAAGGACCAAGGCTTGCCCTATTCTAAGGAATCGGCGATGGCTAAAATGTATGCTTCCGACATTGCTATGGAAGTAACCACAGATGCTGTTCAGATTTTTGGTGGTTATGGATACATCTGCGAATACCCTGTTGAACGTTTAATGAGAAATGCGAAAATTACCCAGATTTACGAGGGAACCAACCAGGTTCAACGTATGGTCATCTCCGGGGCGTTGTTGCGATAGTGCCATTATAGTCAGAGCGGTTTCAGTGGTCCGCCTGCGTTGAAAGGGTAAAGGCGTTTGCGGGAAAAGTCCCGTGAAGTCATTATGATTTCCGCGTAGGCGGGCCACTGGGTTTATGCAGTCGCTAAACGATCGGACAACCCTGGGGCCTTTTTGCATAAGAACGGCTTCTTTTAATAGCCAGTCTGGCTAGGGTGCCAGTCAGTTTCAGGAAAGGGTGAGATAACAAGCATGTGTTGTTCAAAAGTAACAAAAGATCAGGCATTGGAAATCATCAGAAGATACGAGCAAGTCTTGGCCATTATCAATCAATATGGTAAAGCCAAAGAGCAGTTGTTATCAATACTATTAGATATTCAGGCAACCTCCGGCGAAAACTACGTAGCCGAAGAATGGGCCGAAGTCGTCGCCTGCCAACTGGATGTGCCCATCAGCAAAATCCATGATGTTCTTACCTTCTATGCCATGTTCAGTACGGTGCCCCGGGGCAAATATGTCATTGAAATCTGTAAAAGCACACCCTGCCATGTAACCAAAGCCGATGCCGTAGTGGCCCTGTTTGAAGCAGAATTGGGCATTAAGCTGGGTGAGACCACTCCTGACAATCAGTTTACCCTGCTGCACACCAGCTGTGTAGGCGCCTGTGATATTGGTCCGGTAGCCAAAATCGGCGATGAAGTCTATGGTAACCTGACCGCAGCCAAGGTAGCCGAAATTGTGACAAGTTACCGGGGGGTGTCGTCATGTCAAAAATAAACCAACTCATTTCCGGCAATTGCGGCGTCATTCGTCCTGACTGTACCGAAGCCTATGTAAAGTCCGGCGGGTATGAAGGTCTGAAAAAAGCCTTTACCATGAAACCGGAAGACATTATCGGCGAAGTGAAAAAGGCCAAGCTCTTAGGCCGCGGCGGCGCGGCGTATCCGGCCGGTTCCAAATGGGAACAGCTGCTGGAAATCCCCGAATTCCCCAAATACATTGTCATTAACGCCGACGAAGGCGAGCCAGGCACCTTTAAGGATAAAATCCTTTTAGGCCAGGATCCGCTCCGGGTCATCGAAGGCATGACCATTGCCGGTTATGTGTTCAACTCCCACGACGGCTATATTTATATTCGCGGCGAATACCGCGCCATTCAGAAAGTCTTCCAAAGCGCCATCGACAACGCCGTCAAAGCCGGTTATCTGGGCAAAAACATCCTGGGCAGCGGCTTTGAATTCAACATCCACATCATGACCGGCGCCGGCGCCTATGTCTGCGGCGAAAACTCCGCCCTCCTAAACTCCATCGAAGGCAAGGCCGGCCGCCCGCGCATCAAACCGCCCCATCTGGCCGAAGTCGGCCTGTTCCTCCTGCCCACCCTCGTAAACAACGTAGAATCCATTGCCAACATCCCCACCATCGTCTTAGAAGGCGGCGACAAATACCTAAGCTATGGTACCAAAGACAGCGGCGGCACCAAGCTCGTCTGTCTGTCCGGTAACGTCGTTAACCGCGGCGTATACGAAATCCCCTTTGGCGTCAGCCTGCGCGATGTCATCTATGACCCTGAACTGGGCGGCGGCATCCCTGACGGCAAAAAACTTAAATTCTTCCATTTAGGCGGCCAGTCCGGCCCCATTGGCAGTGAAGCCCAGCTTGACACCCCCTATTGCTACAAAGCCCTCCGCAATGCCGGTTTAAGCGTTGGCTCCGGTGCCGTCGTCGTTATGGACGAAGACGTGTGCGTCATCGATTACCTCAAAGGCGTAACCGAATTCTTCATCCATGAATCCTGCGGCAAATGCACCCCCTGCCGCGAAGGCAACAAGCAAATCTATGAGATACTGGGCAAAATTTCCGCAGGTCAGGCAACCCAGCACGACATGACCGTGCTGCGGCGGTTAATTGACACCATGACCAATGCCTCCTTCTGTGGTTTGGGCCAATCGGCAGCCGTAGCCCTCAACACCTGCTGGAAGCTCTTTAAAGCCGAATTCGAAGATCACCTGAACCAGAAATGTCCGGCACAAATTTGCTTTACTGAACAGGAAAGAGGTGAGTAGTGTGGGTCATCATGCATCCGATCCCAACAAAATCGTCAACATTACCATAGACGGCATCCCCGTATCATGTCCTGAAACTACCCTGATCTTAGATGCCGCCAAAATGGTCGGCATCGACATTCCCGTACTCTGCTACCATCCGGACCTTAAAGTGCGAGCTACCTGCCGCCTGTGCGTAGTCGAGCTTAAAGGCCAGAAAAAACTCAAAACCGCCTGCAGCAACGAAGTCTGGGACGGCGCCGAATTCATCACCAACAGCCCGGCTGTCCGCCAGGCCAGAAAAGACGTGCTTGAACTCATATTGGCCGAACATCCCCAGGACTGCCTCCAGTGCATCAGAAACACCAACTGTGAACTCCAGCAGCTGGCCCGTGACTTTGGCATAGCTAAGCCCCTGTTTGAAAACCAGCCCAAACAAATCCCTGTCGAAGCCTCCAACGGCGTCATCGTCCGCGACATGTCCAAATGCGTCAAATGCGGCCGCTGTGTCGAAATGTGCCAGGAAGTCCAGACCGTCGGCGCCATCAACACCGCCCACCGGTCTGTGGACTACGAAATCACCACCGCCTTCGACCGGCCGCTCCAGGACAGCACCTGCGTCTACTGCGGTCAGTGCATAGCCGTCTGTCCTGTCGGCGCCCTCTACGAAAACGACGAAACCGAAAAAGTCTGGCAAGCCATTGCCGACACCGATAACCATGTACTCGTCCAAGTCGCCCCCGCTGTCCGGGTAGCCCTCGGCGAAGAATTCGGCCTCGCGCCAGGCAGCATCACCACCGGCAAAATGGTAGCCGCCCTGCGCCGCTTAGGCTTTGACAAAGTCTTTGACACCGACTTTGCCGCCGACGTCACCATCATGGAAGAAGGCAGCGAACTCCTCGAAAGAATGAGCCAGGGCGGCACCCTGCCCCTCATCACCTCCTGCAGCCCGGGCTGGATCAACTTTGTCGAAACCTTCTATCCCGACCTGCTGGACAACGTCTCCACCTGTAAATCGCCGCAGCAAATGTTTGGCGCTTTAGCCAAAAGCTATTACCCTCAAAAAGCCGGTATCGACGCCGCCAAAATCGTATCTGTCTCCATCATGCCCTGCACCGCCAAGAAATATGAAAGCGCCCGTCCCGAAATGAACGGCAGCGGCTACCGGGATGTCGACATCGTCTTAACCACCCGTGAACTGGCGAGAATGATCAAACAAGCCGGCTTTGACTTTAATAAACTGACCGAAGAAGAATTTGACGCACCCCTTGGCCTGTCCACCGGTGCCGCCGTCATCTTCGGCACCTCCGGCGGTGTTATGGAAGCCGCGCTGCGTACCGTCTACGAAGTAGTCACAGGCAAAGAACTGGCCAACGTCGATTTCGAAGGCGTACGCGGCCTCACCGGCGTTAAAGAAGCCGAAGTGGACCTTGACGGCAAGAAAGTCAAAGTGGCCATTGCCAACGGCCTGAAAAATGCCCGGGTCATTTTGGATAAAATCCGCGCCGGCGACTGTGAGTATCAGTTTGTGGAAATCATGTGCTGTCCTGGCGGCTGCATTGGCGGCGGCGGTCAGCCCTGGGGCACCACCAAGGCTACCAAGGAAGCCCGGATGGCCGGTCTGTATCAGGCTGACCGCGAGCTGCCTATCAGGCAGTCGCACAAAAATCCGGCAGTGAAGGCGCTGTATGATGAGTTCCTGGGTAAACCCTTAAGTCACAAATCCCATGAGCTGCTGCATACCCATTATCATCCCAAGCATAAGTAAACCAGGTTATTAGGAGCAGCGCGACGCTGGAACTTGTGTGAATCGCTTAGTTCCAAGCGGAGCGCGGAACTTCCTTTATACTCCTTGTTATTAAACCTCACACACCTTAAAGCTGCAAAATAAGAGCCGCTGTTGCAGCCAGGTCGTCTACTGCAACAGCGGTGTTCTGTAACCTATATCAAACGTATAAGAAAGGGGTGGACTCATGTTTTGCAAACTGGATAATATCATCAAGCTTGACTCAATTAGGTCGAAGATGTTGCTGTTTGTACTGACTCCGGTGATCGTTTTCTTTGCTTTATCTTCCGTAGTATCCTATTACATTGCCGATGAGGCAGTGGTCAAGTATGTAAACTCCTCTATGACTGCTGACGGTCTCCAGCGGGCTAAGGATGCCGAAGCCGAATTCGAGCGGATAAAAGGGCTGGCGATGACGCTGGTGCAGGTATTGGCTGTACCTGTGCCTGATAACGAAGCGGAGGCATTATTCAAGCGCATACATAAGAGCGCCGACAATATTGATAACGTCTGTGTCGGTTATGCGGATAAGCGCTTTATCAAATCGGCGCCAGGCTCTATGCCTCCCGGATACGACCCTACGGTGAGAGGCTGGTATACGAATGCGGTTGCCAACCCGGATAAATTTTTGGTAACCAACGCCTATGTAAGTCAGACAACCGGCAAGATGATTGTTACCGTTGCCAAGGCGGTTGTCCGTAACGGCATGACCGTGGGTGTTGCTGCTATTGAGGTTAATCTTGATGAGGTTAAGGAGCTGGTATTGGCGACAAAGGTGGCTAAGACCGGCTATGGTTTTATTCTGGACAGCAACGGAATGTTTGTTATTCATCCGACAGTAAAAGCCGGTGAATATATGCAGAAGCTTGATAACGGTGTGTTGGAGTCGCTTTACAATCACCTCAAGGCTGAACCCGGCACGATTGTAACAGGTGCTTTTGGAGGTGAGGACAAGTCCTATTGTGCGACGGCTATCGAAGGGACGCCGCTATTGTTTGTAACAACCGCTCCAACGCGTGAATTCTTCGAAGATTTGGTAACTATGCGCAACTACAGTATAGGTATTGGCATAGTTACTATTGCGCTTCTCGGATTTATAATCGTTCTGGCTGCCGGCAGGATTTCCAACCCGCTGAATGCGCTAAGCAGATTTATGCAGGAAATGGCTAATGGCAATCTACAAGTTAATGTAAACCAAGCAGGTATTAATAGTAATGATGAGGTCGGGCGGTTGTCTGGCAGTTGTTTGCAAATGGCAGGAAATATTCGTAACTTGGTACGGCAAGTATCGCAGGCTGCAGAACAGGTGGCTGCTTCGTCGGAGCAGTTGACTGCCAGTGCTGATCAAACAGCCAAAACAGCTAACAATGTGGCTGAGTCTATTTCGGCAGTAGCTGCAGGCACTGAAACTCAGAGTAAAGCTTTGGATCAGACCGCTGTCGCGGTTGGGCATATGGCAGCAAGCTTAGACCAGGTAGCCGAATCGGCCCAAACCATTACCACGGGGGCTGATACTGCACTGGCTGCCACTAAAAACGGAGTTGTATTCGTAACAAATGCCGTACAAGAGATGGAGCTTGTGAGGACAAGCACCAAGCATGTGGGGATGGCTGTTGACAAGCTGGCAGTAAGCTCTAAACAAATCGGCGAAATTGTTAATGTCATAACAGATATTGCCGGGCAGACCAATCTGCTGGCACTGAACGCGGCTATTGAAGCCGCCCGTGCCGGCGAGAATGGCAGAGGCTTTGCCGTAGTTGCCGATGAGGTACGCAAACTGGCAGAGCAGTCTGCCAATGCGGCAAAAGACATTAAAGAGCTCATCAATGCCAATCAGGCTGATGTTAAGGCGGCTGTAGAAGGAATGTCCGAAACCGGCGTAATCGTAAATAACAGTACCGAGGCTGTAAATAAAGCCGGGGACGCATTTGCGGAGATTACAGCCCTTGTCGGCAATATAGTAACCAATATAAATCAGGTAAACGAGGCGTTGGCAATCGTGTCGACGGACAGCGCAACGGTTAGCTCGGCAACTATCCATATAGATGAGGCAGGTAAAGCAGCGGCGGCTCAGGTCCAAACTATTTCTGCCGCAACAGAGGAGCAATCGGCGTCCATGGAAGAAATCGCCGCTTCCAGTCAGGCACTGGCAAAAATGGCTGAAGAATTAATCCAGGCGGTTAATAAATTCAAAGTATAAAACAGTTACCAGTACTAAGCCTCTCATTTCATGCAATACATATATAAATAACGGATAAAATAAGTTGTACATTTTTGCGGAAAAGCAGGCAATCAGAACCGGCTTGCAGAAATAATACAACAGATATCCACGGCAATTTGGTATGGAGAGGCAGGGGTAATGTGAAAAAAATTGCAGTGATTACCAGTGGCGGCGACTGCCCGGGAATGAATGCGGCTATCCGTGCGGCAGTTCGTGTGGCTTTAGCCCATGGGGTTGAAGTCTGGGGAATTAGAAACGGTTATGCCGGCATGATTGCGGATAATATGACAAAATTGGATTCGCGCTCAGTGGGTGATATTATTCAAAAAGGCGGGACGTTCCTGGGAACAGCCCGCAGTGAGGAATTTAAAACATTACCCGGACGTCAGAAAGCGGTGGCTAACTTACAATCCCATGGGATTGAGGGGCTTATTGTAATTGGCGGTGATGGCTCTCTGACCGGCGCTAAGCAGTTGGGCGACATGGGAATAAAGATGGTGGGCCTCCCAGGCAGTATTGATAATGACATCTGGGGCACCGATTATACTATTGGGTTTGATACGGCGGTAAATACTGCGCTTGAAGCCATTAATAAATTACGGGATACAGCCTCTGCCCATGGCCGGGTCATGCTGGTCGAGGTTATGGGGAGAAATTGCGGCTGGATTGCCCTTACTGCCGGCTTGGCGGGCGGTGCTGAGAGTATCCTCATTCCGGAAGTGCCATTTTCCCGGGAGGACATTTGCAAGCAATTGCTGGAATCGAGAGCTAAGGGCAAGCAATACAGCATTATGGTGGTTGCCGAAGGGGCAGGCAGTGCTATTGAATTAGGTCAATACATTCGTACTAAAACCGGTTTGGAAACCAGGGTATCGGTACTTGGCCATATTCAGCGCGGCGGGGCGCCCACGGTTGCCGACAGGCTGCTGGCCAGCCGGCTGGCCGAAACAGCTGTCAGATCACTGCTAGCCGGGAAGAGTGGTATTATGATTGGCTATCATAATCAACAATGTGTGGAAGTGCCGATTGCAGATGCTGTCGGCAAGAAGAAAGATATTGACCCGGAATTGTACCGCCTGGCCGACGTTTTGTCACAGTAACCTTATTTCAACATAAAAACCCGCATTATTTCCTGGGAAATAATGCGGGTTTTTGTCAATTGACGTTACATAACAAGTACTAACAGCATTTTGAAGTTCTCGACAGCGTCTAATGCGTGAGGAACTTCGGCTGGCATAACAACCACCTGCCCGGTTGTTGCAGTGACTGTCTCGCCACCGATAGTGATTTCCGCCTTGCCGTCAAGGATGTACACCATAGCATCGCCGGGAGCCGAGTGACTGCTGATGGCTTCACCTTTGGCAAAGGCGAACAGTGTCATACTGAGGGTTTTATTCTGTGATAAGGTCAGGCTCACAACTTTGCCAGGCTGATAGTCTACCAGGTTGACCATATCCAGGGCTTTACTGAATTCGATATTTTTTATGAATTGCTTTTCCATGCAAAGAACCTCCTTATATTTGGGGATTTTGGTTATCTTTGTACTTAGTTTAGCAAATAAATGCACTATAAGCTGTGACAAAAGTCACTGTTCGCGGAAAAAACAGGCCGTACAGGCCTGTTTTTCCGACTTTTTTACCCTAACAGAAAGTATTTCTTAAGAACAGGATAAGGGTCAACATCGGCTTCCGCTGCGACGCGCCTGGATGGCATAGCAATTCGGCCCGCCAAAGGCTCGGCGCAAGCCGTGTTTTCTTTACCTTACATCATCATTTAAATCTAAGGAGCCATCTTCGGACACCCGCATATTAAGATTGACCTTTTCTTCATGTCCCCACAGCATTCTGGCTACTAAATTATTTGTGGCATGCTGATTGCCTGCCTTTAGATGGCTTGTCCGGAGGGTATCCTGGGTGGCGTCAAGACCGCTTTCCTGGTAGAGGTTACCGGCATTATCAATATCAGCGCCTTGAACATCAGACTGTGCAGTTGTCTGTGATGTTGTGACTGCTTCGGAAGCTTGTCTGGTTTCGTTCATAGCAATTCCTCCCTAATTGAATCGGGTGATTAAAACTAGCGTATCCGCGGATACGCCGTACCATACATATTTTTTTACCGATAGTGACAATTGTTTGCCTTAATGCATATCTATAAGCAGGTAATGTAATATGTGAGGCAAAGTTGCCTGTGGAGCGTGCCGGTTTACCGGCTTGGCGCCACAGGCAATACTTTTTTAGGGAGATGATGAATATATGTGCGGGATTACCGGCTGGATTGACTGGGATGGAAATCTAACAGAGAAAAGCCATATTGTATCAGCTATGGTTGCTACACTGGCTGCACGCGGGCCGGATGCGCAGGGGACCTATATTACGCCACATGCGGCACTTGGGCATCGGCGGCTTAGCGTTATTGACCCTGTGGGAGGTGCGCAGCCGATGATTCGTTGTCGCGGTGCGCAGCAATTTGTCATTACTTATAACGGTGAACTGTACAACACGCCGGAAATCAGGCAGGAACTTGAAACAAAGGGGTATACCTTCAGTACCCATTGTGATACGGAAGTACTGCTGCAGGCTTTTATTGAATGGGGGCCGGCGTGTCTTGAGAAGTTTAACGGTATATATGCCTTTGGTATTTGGGATGAAGCCAGGCAAAGCTTATTTTTAGCCCGTGACCGTATTGGAGTTAAGCCGTTGTTTTACGCTGAACGTGGCAGCAGTTTTATCTTTGGTTCAGAGTTAAAAACTTTGCTTGCCAATCCTCTGATTCGGCCGGAGCTTGATGAAGAGGGACTGGCGGAAGTGTTTATGCTTGGGCCGGCCCGGACACCGGGACATGGCGTGTTCCGCGGTGTCAGGGAATTAAAGCCTGGACACTTTATGGTTTACAACCGGCAGGGACAATGGATTAAACCCTACTGGCAGCTGGTATCCAAACCTCATACCGAGGATTTCGCCGCAACGGCGGCTCAGGTTCGGGAGCTTTTGCTTGATGCTGCCAGACGTCAGCTTGTGTCAGATGTACCTGTTTGTACATTATTGTCCGGCGGCCTTGATTCGAGTGTGCTTACGGCGTTAGCGGCCAACTCTTTTAAACAGGAAGGATTAGGCAGTCTGCCTACTTATTCGGTAGATTATCTGGACAATGATCTATATTTTAAGGCAAATAGCTTTCAGCCCAATGCGGATGCTCCTTGGGTCACAAGAGTAGCCGAACATTTTGGCACCTGCCACCACAATATTGTATTAGATAATCCGGAATTGGCAGCCAGTCTGAAGCCTGCTGTTTTGGCCCGGGACCTGCCGGGCATGGCCGATATTGATACTTCACTATACTTGTTTTGTCGTGAAATCAAAAAAAGAGCCACAGTGGCTTTATCCGGTGAATGTGCCGATGAAGTGTTTGGCGGTTACCCCTGGTTTCAACGGGAAGAGATGATTCAGGCAACGACTTTTCCCTGGTCGCTCCAGTCGGAATTTCGCATTTCCTGGCTAAATCAAGACCTGCACAGCAGAATTAAGCCAGCCGACTATGTAGCTCAGCGGTATCAGGAGGCGCTGGCGGAAGTGCCGTGCCTGCCGGGAGAGGATGCGCGTTCGGCCAGAATGCGTGAAATATTTTATCTCAGCCTTACGCGATTTATGCCCACCCTGCTGGACCGCAAAGACCGCATGAGTATGGCCTTTGGCCTGGAGGTCAGAGTACCCTTCTGCGATCACCGGCTGGTGGAATATGTGTGGAATGTCCCCTGGAGCATGAAGCATTATCAAAATAGAGAAAAAGGCCTGTTGCGCCACGCTATGGAGGGAGTTTTGCCGGACGATGTGCTATGGCGGAAAAAGAGTCCTTACCCCAAAACGCATAACCCTGCCTATACCGAGCTGGTTGTTGGGGAGGCCTTGGCTATTTTGCACGACCCGGCATCCCCCTTGCAGCAAATTCTGAATGTTGAAAAGCTTAAACAACTGGCTCAGGCTCCTATGACTGCCGCAAATATTCCCTGGTTTGGTCAATTGATGAGCGGGCCGCAGTTGTTTGCCTACCTTATCCAGGCAGATCATTGGCTGCGCGAGTATAAGGTTCAGGTAGTGTGAACAGAAAGTTGTTGTATCTTGTTTTCATTAGAACCTGCTGTGCGTCTGGCTGCAGACACACAGCAGGTCTTTTATATTTTGCAAAATGGAATTTTTTCGGAAATAATTGCGTTATTGAGAGATATAAGCTATAATCGATAAATGAGAATGATAATCTTTATATATACTACATATCATTTCATCACATGACGCGACTAGCTTAATTGTTTCAGCCGCATACGGGGGGAACAGGACATGAACGGATGGAACCCGTCAGGTGTTAATAACCGGGCCGAAGAACACTGGGTACTGTACAACAATTGCAAATATCTCCTGTACTCTCCACGGGATGCAGACAGCAGCAGCGAGGTTTCCCACCGGTTCGGCAGCGGACAGGTGAAACAGCTGCTGCGTTGTCCCTTTGCGGAGATTAAAGAATCGGAATTTGTTTTTCCCGAGCGAATATGCGGCGGCGCTGATTTCAGCGGGCCGCGCATGCTGCTGTATTTTTGCCTGGCAGGGGATTTCGCGCTGGAAGAGAAAGAACTTGTGGTGGATACCGAGAATTTTCTGGCGTTTAACGCCAACGGTATCAGACGGGTTACCTTCCAACCCAACTTTCAGTACCGGATTGTCACGGTGGAAGTCTATCCGGAAATATTCCGGGCCTTTACCGGCGAATACCTGCCGGACGCCGACAGGCCGCAGGCGGCTTTTTCCACCTACAAGCTGTCGCCGGCGCTGAAAACCCTTCTGTACCAGTTAATCCACTCTCCTTGCCGGGAGCCGGTAAGAACCGTTTACCGGCAGGGAAAATTGCTGGAATTGCTGGCCGTTTATGCCGATGAAATCTTGTACAGGCAGACGGCGCCCGGCGGTTATCCCGGCCTTTCCCGCCAGGATATCGCCAGTATTCATGAAGCCCGGCAGTTTCTGGATCAGCATTTTGTCGCTCCGCCGACTCTGGCCGGTTTGTCCAAAATCATCTGCCTGAATGAATTTAAGTTGAAACATGGCTTTAAGCAGCTGTTCGGCCAGACGGTGCATGCCTACGTTATCAGCAAGAAGCTGGAACTGGCCAGGTATCTGTTTGAAGAAAAGCAATTGAATGTCGGCGAAGCCGCCGCTTATATCGGCTATGCCAATGCCAGTTACTTTACCGCGGTCTTCCGCAAGAAATTCGGCGTGAGTCCGAGCGAATATCTGGCGCAGAAAAAATGAACAGATTTTCAAAGGCTGTACCCATAAGGGGTATAGCCTTTTTTATCCTAACAGAAAGTATAACTTTTTTAAAAGCAGGATCAACATCGGCTTCCACCTTCGCCAAAGGCTTGGTGCAAGCCGTGTTTTCTTTATAAAAAATCCGTTTACTGTTCATAAAATCCGCTTACAGGTAGAGATAAAATAAATTTGTGTAGTATGCTTTAGTACGAGATAGAGAATCATTATCAATTCGAGAAATAATCTGCAGGAGGTGGAGATGAAACCGGGGATAATTTCGTTTAAGGCGGCCAGGCCGGATCCGCGCGTATGGCTGTTTCTGGTTGTCTGCATACTGTTGCTGACTTTTCCCTGCGGGAGCCGACTGGAACTTTTTATTATGTTTACCCTGCTGGCTCTGATTATGCTCGGACAGCAAATGACGGCAGCGGTTGTCCGTTTTGCGGCAATATATACCCTGTTGCTGCTGGCGGCAGAACTGTGCCGGTTTATCCCCTGGCCGCCGGCCGAAATGCTGGTTGGTATGCTGACGCTGTTATTGGGCAGGCTTATCCCCGTTTATATGGCCTGCGTCATTTTGCTGGAGAAAGTGCAGATGAACGAGCTTATCACCGCTCTGGAACAAATGCATGTGCCGTCCGCGCTGATTATCCCCCTGGCGGTGGTTTATCGTTATCTTCCCACCCTGCGGCGGGAAATGGGGCATATCAGTGACAGTCTGAAAATGAGAGGTTTGCGGTTCTCTCCGGTCGGCCTGATGTTGCAGCCGGTGGCCACTGTCGAAAGGTTTATGATTCCCTTGCTGATTCGCAGCGGCAAACTGGCCGATGAACTGGCGGCAGCAGCGCTGTGTAAGGGATTGGACGCCGGGCAGCGGCGAAGTTCCTGCAGCGATGTCCGCTTCCGCCGGCAGGACGCCGCCTGGTGCGTGCTGTGCGGAGCGGTGGCCGCGGCGCTACTCTGTTTTCACTATTATCCGCTCACATTGCTGAACGGTTAGAAAGGGGAATCCCTAACACCCGTGATTCAGTTTCAGAATGTCCAGGTAACTTACCGGCACAGGCGCCGGCCCAGTTTACGCAATTTCAACCTGGCGATTAGGCCGGGTGAGTTTGTGCTGTTGACCGGAAAAAGCGGTTGCGGCAAAACGACCGTGACCCGGTTGATCAACGGTCTGATCCCACATTTTTTTGATGCCGACCTGCAGGGCGAGATTGCAGTTGGTGCGCTGAACACCAAAACAGCCTCCCTGCGCGATCTTGCCCGCAAGGCAGGGTCTGTTTTTCAGGACCCGCGCTCCCAGTTTTTCACTCTGCATGTGCGGAGCGAAATTGCCTTTCCCAGTGAAAATTACGGGATTGCGCCGGACATTATGCAGGCGCGGATCAGCAGAACAGCTCAGGAACTTGAACTGGCCGAACTGCTCGCCAAATCCATTTTTGCGCTTTCCAGCGGGGAAAAACAAAAAGTTGCCGTGGCGTCGGTCTATGCTCTGGATCCGGACATGTATGTTCTGGATGAGCCGTCCGCCAATTTGGACGGCGACGGCAGTGCCCAACTGCGGGCTGTGCTTAAGGCGCTTAAGAGCAAAGGCTGCACGGTTATTATTGCCGAACACCGGCTCGGCTACCTGCAGGGGCTGGCGGATCGGGTCATTTTCCTGGAGGATGGACAATTCCAGGCAGAATTCAGCGGTCAGGATTTTTTTGCCAGGCCGGATGGCTGGTTCCGGGAGCAGGGCCTGCAGCCTCCGACCAGTGGGTCACCGCCTCCGGCGGCCGGACGGCGTATGGCCGCCACGGTTCCCTTCTTGCAGGCCGCGAACATATCGTTTGCTTACCAACAGGACCAGCCGGTGCTGCATGCAGTTTCCCTTACCGCCGGACACGGGGAGGTTACTGGTATTATGGGGCAAAACGGTGTGGGCAAGAGCACGCTATTGCGAATCCTAATGGGACTGGAAAAAGCCGGCAGCGGCGCAATCTGCCTTGCGGGCCGGGCGGCCGGCCGCCGGGAACGCCGGCAAAGGTCGTTCTATGTTATGCAGGATGTGGATTATCAGCTGTTTGCGCCCAGCGTATGGGAAGAACTGCTGCTGGGCGGGCCGGTGTCGCCGGACAGGGAGGTGCAGGCAGAGTATTGTCTGCGGTTTTTCGAACTGGACGACTACCGGGAGTGCCATCCGGCCGCTTTGTCCGGCGGGCAGAAGCAGCGCCTGGCTGTGGCCCTGGCCTGGATGAGTCGGGCGGAGCTGGTGTTTTTCGATGAACCGACCAGCGGCCTGGATGGGGACAATATGGACAAAGTCAGCCGGTTGATCAGAGCGCTGGCCCGGCAGGGGCGCTGCATTTTTGTTATTACCCATGATGCCGCCTTTGCCGCCGCTACCTGTGACATCATCCTGCTTATGGGCGCAGACGGCACACTGACCGGCAGGCCTGAGCAGGCCGGCATATAAGGAGGGGATTTCTATTAAGGCGGCACCGAATAGCAGCCAGACTGTTCGCTATCTGATTACCATCGGGGTTTTCAATGCCCTGATGATTGCAGTTTTTTTTCTCTTAGGCTTTACCATCGGCCTGATTCCGCCGGTTTTAGTCTTTATGCCGGCAATTTTGGCGGTGCCGGGCGGCATTATCTTTATGCTGATGCTGGCCAAAGCGCCGCTGCGCGGCAGTTTCGTCATTAGCGGCGCTCTGCTGGGACTATTTTTTTTGAATATGGCTCCGGCCGGCATATTCGGCCTGAGCATTCTGGGGGGCGGCATCCTGGGTGAGTTGGTATTTAACTGGCTGGGCCGGGAAAAATTTGCCGCGGCGGTCGGCGGCTTTATTTGCTACATGCTGGGCTTTGCCGTGGGCGAAGGGTTTCCGCTGGTCTTTATGAAGGAAGCCTATCTTGCCCAGGAGGCAACCAAAGGCGCGGAACAACTGGCTATATTAGAGCAGTGCCTGGCGCTGATGAATCCGGCCATGTTTGCCGTGGTCTGCCTGACTACCGTACTGACAGCCTATGCGGGCTGCGTATGGGGCAGGCGGCTTTTACGCACGCATTTTACCAAAGCCGGTATTGCCTGATCATTATCGGGTGGAAGTTGCATCAACACAATGAATGAGGTGAGGTTATTGAAGAAGAAGCAAAAGCAGCGGCTTGTCGGCATTCTGCTAAGCGGCACCTTATTGGCGGCCGCGCCGGCGGCGTATGCCGAGGAACAGGAGTTCAGCCTGGACGAATATGTGGTGACGGCCAGCCGGATGCCGGTGAAAAAGACGGAAACGGCGGCCAGTGTAACGGTGGTCACCCGGGAGGAGATTGAAAGGAGCGGCGCGGTCAATGTTCCCGATATTCTAAAAAATACCACCGTGACCATCCAGAATGACCGGACGGCCAGCGTGCCGACTCTTAACGGCGATGTGCGCGTGCTGGTCCTGGTCGACGGCCGGGAAGTCAACTGGAAAGGCGGCGGCATGCATATGGGCCAGTCGGGTGCCAATCTCGATTATCTGCCCAATGTGGACAGCATCGAACGGATTGAAATCGTGCGGGGGCCGGCTTCCGCCCTGTACGGCAGCGATGCGGTCGGCGGCGTTATCAATATTATTACACGGCAAGCTTCAGGTCCGTCTGTCCGCTATACGGCGGAAGCCGGCAGCTGGGGGCTGCGCCGCTATAAGCTGGCGACTGAGGACAAAATAGGCGACTGGAGCTTCCGGCTCAATCTGGAGCGGGAACGCCAGGATGACTATTACTATCACAGCGGCTACAGCGGCGACAAGGACGCCAGGGCCGTCAACACGGACCTGAACCAGGATAAGCTGAACTTCCGCCTGGATAAAGACTTTGGCCGAGAGCGGTCGCTTACCCTGACCGTTGACCATACCGACGGCAGGAAAGGTTTTAACGTCATGCCGGACTACCATGCTTTTCTGGATTCCGGCGGTGGTACCAATTATTTCGCCAACATTGTCCAGACCTATGTGGAGAATAATGTTTCTCTGACTTACAGTTGGAACCAGGGCGAACAGGCCAATAATTTTATCCGCTTGTATCGCAACTATCTGACTTATGACTACAATAACCATATGGATATGACTTATCCGGACTATTACTTCAACGGCCTGTCCTATACCAATCAGGCCGACGGGGCGGAATGGCAGCAGACCTGGAAAATCAGTGATCGCCACACCCTGCTGGGTGGTGCTGCCTGGCGCCAGGTCACCGCCGATTCGCTGGAGTACGCCATTCCCTTTATGAATGTTCCCGGCTATACTTACAGTGACAAAAAGATTTCCAACCGGGCTTTTTTCCTGGAAAATAATTGGCGTCTGCCCAAGGACTGGTCACTATCCGCCGGGGCCCGCTATGACGATTATACCTTGTTCGGCTCCAAAACCACGACCCGGGTTACGGCCAACCGCAAGCTTAATGAGTTTACCAATGTTTATGCCTCCTGGGGGCAGATATTCAAAACCCCGTTTATCGCCGATGTCTATGGCGGCGGGTTCATGGTGCCCAGCCCGAACCTCAAGCCGGAAACCGGTGACGTGATTACCCTTGGACTGAACACCCGTCTGGCGTCCGGGACCGAGCTTCAGGCCAGCCTGTTCAGCAGCCGGCTGGACGACGCGCTTGACTACATCATGGTCGGCACGAACAAGTACCAGTGGCGAAATGTCAATGAACTGAAAAGGAAGGGATTGGATTTAAGCCTGAAACACCGTTTATCACCGCAGTGGCAGGTAACAGCCGGCTATTCGTACACCGATGTCAAGGAAGAGGGGGCGACCCGGCGGGATGAGTTCAGTAATAATGAACCGCATGGCTATCGACTGGGACTGCAGTACGGCCAGGACAAATGGAATGCCGACTTTTCACTCCGGGGCGCAACCGGCCGCAGCCGGCAGGCCTTTTCCGCCTCTGATTACTGGGTGACCGACCTGGGGGTCAATTACCGGCCTGATTCCCTTACCCGTGTTTATGTGAAAGCCTATAACCTGACCAATGAAGCGTATGAGCTGCATGGCTCGTACGGGGATGCCAGCGGTTTTACCGGTCTTTATCCAATGGCAGGCCGGCAGATTGTTTTTGGCATCGAGCAACGGCTCTAAAGGCAGGATGAGTTGATGAAAACAATTTCCTGGCCGGAAACTGTATTCACCTTTGCGGCGGAGTGCAAAGGGAAAATGGCCGCTTCGGTGCTGTTTGCCATTGTTAGTGTAGCCGGCGGGCTGGTACCGTATCTTGGAGTATACCAGATTCTGCTTTTATTCCTGAACGGGGCGGCGACGCCCGGAGATATCTGGTTCTGGGCGGCGGTATGCCTGGGCGGGCATGCCGGTCAGCTGCTGTTTTATGCTTTGTCCACCATGCTGGCGCATTTTTCGGCCTACAGTATCCTGGAGAATATGCGGCTTAATATTGCTGACCGGCTGATGCGGGCACCGCTGGGCAGTGTGCTGAATGAGCCGGCCGGCCGCCTGAAAAACATTATGGTTGACCGGGTGGAAGCCATTGAAGTGCCGTTGGCCCATATGATTCCGGAAGGTATTTCCAGCTTGCTGCTGCCGGTCGGTGTATTTATTTACTTGCTGCTGATCGACTGGCGGATGGCACTGGCATCCCTGGTCACTATCCCGGCCGCCGCCTTTATCTATGCCGTCATGATGAAGGCCTTCAACCGGCAGTACGCCGATTACATGGCGGCCAGCAATCATATGAACAGTGTCATTGTCGAATATGTGGAGGGAATCGAGGTCATTAAGGCTTTCAATCAGTCGGCCTCATCCTATGAAAAGTATGTCCAGGCTGTGAGCACTTTTAAAGAATATACGCTGAACTGGTTCCACAGCACCTGGAAGCTGATGAATCTGGGCGGCGCGGTTTTGCCGTCATCCCTGTTAGGCACCATGCCGCTGGGCATGTATCTATACAGTAGTGGGTCACTGACGCCGGCCGACCTGACGATGTGCCTTATCCTGTCGCTGGGGCTGGTGACACCGCTTAGAAACTTCGCGATATTCGTCAATGAGGCCAAGTCGATTGAATATGCCGTGAAAGATGCAGCCACCCTGCTGGCACTGCCGGTACTGGACGAAGCCGGTCAGCCGGTTCGGCTGGCCCATCACACAGTAGAACTCAAACAGGTTTGTTTTGCTTACGGTGACGGAAATAAAAGCGCAAAACCAGGAGCAGACAGCGTGCTGCACAACCTGAATCTTACACTGCCTGAGGGAACGTTTACGGCGCTGGTCGGCCCGTCGGGCGGCGGCAAGTCCACCGTCGCCCGGCTGATTGCCCGCTTTTGGGACGTAACCGGCGGGGAAATCACTATCGGCGGGGAAAATATCAAAAACCTGCCGCTCGATCAGCTGGCTGACACGGTAAGTTTTGTTACTCAGGATAATTTTCTGTTCAATTGTTCGATTAAGGATAATATCCGGCTGGGCAAGCCCCTGGCGACAGATGAGGAAGTGCGGGCCGCCGCCCGGGCGGCCTGCTGCGACGGCTTTGTCAGCCGGCTGGAACAGGGTTATGACACTCTGGCCGGTGAGGCCGGCGGCCGTTTGTCCGGGGGAGAAAAACAACGGCTGGCCATTGCCCGGGCCATCCTAAAGAATGCGCCGGTTGTGATTCTGGATGAGGCGACAGCCTTTACCGATCCGGAGAATGAAGCCGCCCTCCAGCAGTCCATTGCCGCCTTGACAAGAGGGAAAACGCTGCTGGTGATTGCCCACCGTTTATCCACCATCGCCCGGGCCGACCGGATTGTCGTGTTGGACCACGGGCAGATCGTCCAGGCCGGCACCCAGGCCGAGCTTCTGGCAGGCTGCGTGCTGTACCGGCAGATGTGGGCGGCGCATACGGGAGCCAAAAGCTGGGCTGCTGGCCGGCAGCAGGGAGGTGGGGAACATGTTTCGTGCGGTTAAGCGGCTGATAGACTGGACCGGCCCCTACCGGCGGCGCTTATATCTGGGGTTTGTTTATTCGTTTTTTTATAATCTGTTTACAGCTTTGCCCGTGCTGGGGGCTGTTTACGGCCTGCACCTGATTCTGGCCGACCGGCAGGGACTTATTACCCTGACCCCGGACAGGGCGTTTTATATGCTGGGCTTTATGCTCCTGACGGTGGCCGGCCGGTTCTGGTTCGGTTATCTGCGGGCCGTTGCCCAGGAGAGTATTGGCTATGAACTGGCGGCCGAACAGCGTATCGCTATCGGCGAAGTCTTGAAGCGGGTTTCCCTGGGATTTTTCCGCCGGCGGAACACCGGTGAAATCACGGCGGCCGTTACCACCGACTTATCTTTTATAGAACTGTTCGGCATGAAAATGATTGATCTGATTGTCAACGGCTACGTTGGCGCCCTGGTCATAGTGGTCTGCCTGCTGTTTTACAACGGGACGGTAGTCGTCGCGGCGCTGGCCGGGCTGCTGGGGTCGGCCTGGGCGTTGCAACTGCTGGGCAGCAAAAGCAGAGCCAACGCGCCGGTGCAACTGGCGGCGCATAGCCGCCTTGCGGCGGCCGTCATCGAATATATCCGGGGCATGCCGGTCGTCAAGGCCTTCAAACAGGCCGGTGCGGCCCGGGAAGGCATTTGCGCCGCCTGCCGGAGCAGCAAAATCATTAATATCAAAATTGAAAAAAATTATGTTCCGTATAATTGCCTGCATCTCTTTTTCCTGAAAGCCGCCTCGGTGGCCGTCATGCTGACAGCAGCGCTCTTTACCCTGCAGGGTGATATGACGCTTCCGACATTTTTGCTTGTGGCGATTTTCTCGTTCAGTATTTTTGATCCGGTCAAACCCCTGAACGAAGGGACCCATATCCTGGAGATTCTTGATCAGACGCAGGATAAGCTGCGCTCTATCACCACAGCCGAACCTATTGACAAGGACGGCCGGGATATCGTTCTGTCTTCCTATGATATTGAATTCCGGAATGTGACCTTTGCCTATGAAGCGCAGCCTGTCCTGAAAGAAGTATCTTTCCTGATTCCGGCCAATACGACAACCGCCATTGTCGGTCCGTCAGGCAGTGGTAAATCGACCATTTGCAGTCTGATGTCCCGCTTTTACGATGTGAATCAGGGCAGTGTGCTGATCGGCGGCGTCAATGTGAAGAACCTGACCAGCGACAGTCTGATGAAACATATCAGCATGGTTTTTCAGAGAGTCTATTTGTTTCAGGACACGGTGCTGAATAACATTCACTTCGGCAAGCCTGCCGCCAGCATGGAAGAAGTGGTGGCGGCGGCCCGGCAGGCCTGCTGTCATGAATTTATCTCCAAACTGCCTCAGGGGTATGAAACTGTTATCGGCGAGGGTGGTTCTACGCTGTCCGGCGGGGAAAAGCAGCGCATTTCCATTGCCAGGGCTATCCTGAAAGATGCGCCTGTTATCATTCTGGATGAGGCCACTGCCAGCGTGGACCCGGAGAATGAGCATATGATCCAGCAGGCCATCGGCGCGCTGGTAGCGGGCAAAACTATGGTTATCATCGCCCACCGGCTGGCCACCATTCAAAACGCCGACCAGATCCTTGTCGTCGACGATGGCCGTATCGTTCAGCGCGGCACCCATGCCGAACTTAGCCGGCAGGAAGGTGTATACCGGCGTTTCTTATCGGTCCGGCAGGCTGCCGAAGGGTGGCGGCTGGGGTAGGCAAAAGGAATTTAGCGGCGGAATTACAAAAGAAAAGTACTGTTTGTCTACCAATCGGCAAACAGTACTTTTTTTGTCCTAACAGAATGTATAAGTTTTGCGCACCTCAGCGGCTTTTTTTGACCTGTCAAATGGAAAGGGTTGCCAATCAAACCAGGATTCGCTATAATAATATAAATGAAAATGATTATCAATTTCTATAATGGAGGATTGTATTATGATTGCAGGAGGAAATAACAGGCTTCAGGTTAAGGATTTGGTTACCTTAGGTGTGCTTACGACGGTATTTATTGTTATTTTTGCTGTTGGCGGGATGCTCCTTGGTGTGCTTCCGGTCATGTATCTGTTTATGCCGGCGGCGGTGGCCGTACCATTGGGAACGGTATTTATGCTGCTGATGGCCAAGGTTGCCAAAACAGGCACATTTTTGCTCAGCGGTATTTTACAGGGAACGGTACTCTTGCTGTTGGGCGTTTACTGGCCGATGGTCCTGGCGATCATCATTGCGGCATTATTGGGTGAAATCATTATTGGCGGCTCATACAAGAGCTTTAGGCGAATTGCAGTGGGTTACGCGGTTCTGATTTGCGGCTACTCCCTGGGTTCGTTTGTGCCGCTGATGTTTTTTGCTGATTCCTACAAGGTCATGGCGGTAAACCGGGGATATGAGGCGGCATATATTGATAAGCTTATTGAACTGTTAAACGGACCGGTGCTTGCGGGTGTATTGGCAGTATCCATAACGTGTGCCTTGCTGGGAGCTTTCCTGGGTCGGCGGATTTTGAAAAAACACTTTGAAAAGGCCGGAATTGTATGACAGGGTACGGAGGGTTATGAAGCTATTCATTGCTTGGCTGGAAGCAGAATTAATGTAAAAAGTTGTGAGGTGTAAGAGGTGCAGCAGTTAGAAACAGTTATCCGGCAGGAAGCGTCCGGCAGTTTTGACACAGTTCAAGGCCGCTGCTTTTTCCCGGATGAGAGAAGAAAAGGTTTACAGGACGCAGATCCCAGGATAAAAATTCTTATGTCCCTGGTGTTTAGCACTATGGTTTTTCTTACCGCCCAGAAAATTACCATGCATGCATTTTGTCTGGCGGCGTTTGTGCTGATTTTATTTTCCGGCCGGCAGAGAATCGGGGTAAAATTCCTGCTGGCATATGCTTTCTGTTCCATACTGGATGTTGTTACCGCCTTGGTTGCTGCGGAAAGTTTCCGGGTTGTGCTGGGAATCATTGTTTACAGTTTTATGAAGTTTATTCCCGTCATTATGCTGGGAAGCTGGCTGGCGTCCACCATTAAGGTCAATGAATTTATGGCCGCTTTGGAACAAATGCGGCTGCCAAAGCCGGTTATTATACCGCTGGCGGTGCTTTTGCGGTTTTTGCCCACGGTAAAAGAGGAATTGGGGTACATCAGCGATACTATGAAAATGCGCAATATCGAGTTGTCGTGCCGGGGGATACTGCTCAATCCGGTCAGAACCATGGAGTACATTCTGGTGCCCCTCTTAATGCGGAGCGTTAAAGTGGCCGATGAGCTGTCGGCTGCGGCGCTGACGCGGGGCATTGACAGTGAGAACAGAAGAACCTCTCTGCGCGAGGTGCGGATTTTACCGTCCGACGGGATGATTGCCGCCGGCTTTATTCTTCTGGTCGTAAGTCTCTGGTATCTTGACAAAAATGTGTTTCCCGGTCTGACGTTAGGGGGGCTGGGCGCGTGATTGAGCTAAAGAATGTGCATTTCAGCTATCAGGAGGACCGGGCTGAAAGTGTTTCAGGTATTAATTTGCAGATCAAACCGGGGGAATTCGTCCTGCTGTGCGGTCGCAGCGGCTGCGGTAAGACCACCGTTACCAGGCTGTTGAACGGCCTGATTCCACATTTTTATGAAGGAACTTTGCACGGGGAGGCGTTTATTGACGGAAAAAGTATCCGGGATATGAAGCTGCACCAGCTTGCCCGGCTGGTCGGCTCGGTATTTCAGGACCCGCGTTCGCAGTTTTTTACCGTGGACACCACCTCGGAGATTGCCTTTTCCTGCGAAAATATGGGCGTGCCCAGAGTGGAAATGCTCCGGCGTCTTACACATACGGTAACGGCCATGAAACTTGAGCCGCTGCTGGAAAGAAGTCTGTTTAAGCTGTCCAGCGGCGAAAAACAGAAAATTGCCATCGCTTCCGTTCATGCGGCAGGTCCCACGGTGTATGTGCTGGACGAACCTTCGGCCAATCTGGATCACCAAGCCACGGAAGAACTCAGGCAGGTCCTGGCCTTGCTGAAGAGTGCGGGCCATACGGTCATTATTGCCGAACACCGCCTGTATTACCTGAAAGACCTTGTTGACAAAGTAGTTTATATGGAGGGCGGGACAGTTGCTGCCGAGTATGACCGGCAGAGTTTTATGGCTATGTCTGATAATGAGCGGATTGATAAAGGACTGAGATGTATTTTTCCAGAAAAACTGTCTTTGCAGTGCAGCGGCAAAGATTCAGCTGTTCCGCCGGCTTGTTTGCAACTGGAGGATGCAGCGTTTTGGTATGAGGGGGGCCCCCGGATTCTTGACGGCTTGTGCCTTATGGCCGGACAGGGAGAAATTATTGGCATTACCGGCTTAAACGGCGCCGGCAAAAGTACCTTTGCGAAAATTCTCTGCGGACTGGTAAGCGAGCGACAGGGGAAAATATGCATTGGCTCCAGGCCGGCAAAAGCCGGCGAGCGCCTGAAAAAATCCTACTTTGTTATGCAGGATGCCGACTATCAGTTATTTACTGAAAGCGTCGAGGAGGAACTGGGGCTGGGCAATGAGCGTTTGCCGAATTTGGCGGAACTAGTGACGGAAACAATGGAAACACTCGGGTTGTCCACCTTTAAGGACCGTCACCCCGCCTCCCTTTCCGGCGGCCAAAAGCAGCGGGTGACCATTGCCGTGGCCATCGTCAAGGGGGCGGACATATTGATTTTTGATGAGCCCACCAGTGGTCTGGATGCGGAAAATATGCGGCGGGTGGCCTCCCTGCTGCAACAGGTTGCATCCCAGGGAAAAACGGTGTTTGTCATCACGCATGATTATGAATTTATCGTGCATACCTGTACCCGGATCGTCAATCTGGCGGATGGCAGAGTCGGTGCCGATTTTTTCCTTAATAGCAGCAGTCTGGCAGAACTGAAAAAACTTTTTTGCTTTACGGATTAAGAATGACAGCGCCACAACCGGACAAGTTTGGCATATATCTTCCATTTGATGGACTTACCGCTACCAAGGGGGGATCGATATGATAAAAAATGCCGTGTCAAACAATCAGATATTTAATCCGCAGGACGGGACTTGCCCGGTATGTGCCGGCCTTGATCATATTTACCGAACCAGTTCGTTTCAAACGGAAATGAGAGTACCGGAAACAATTGGTGCAGGCTATTTCCGGCGGATTGTTGTCAAACCCTCCCTGCGGCTATCTGTCAGTGATATGACTTTTTATGAAAAGATAACAATGGGGGAAAAACAGAGAAGCTCCCTGTACAGTCTGGCCTTTTGCCTGGGAGAGGAGTTTTGCTGGCAGGTAGAGGGGAAGCCAAAGCAGGAATATGGGATTGGCTGCGGGGAAAGCTGTATGTTCAACCGCAACCAAGACATCAGTGTCAGCAGCTATCATCCGGGTTCGCGCTTTTGGGGGATTAGTGTGGAGTTTGATCTGGGTATTATTGCTAGTTTTATGCAGCACAGGGGCAAGGAACATGCGTGTCAAAGCCTGTTTTCCGGCTGTAATTTCTTATGTAATGGCAAAACTTCCCCGGGTATTCGCCTGATTCTCAACGAAATGATCAATTGCCGTTATCAGGAACAATTGAAAAAAATCTATCTTGAAGGAAAAATACTGGAGCTGGTGGCCGTCTATCTGGATGAAACTGTTTTTGAAGACAGTGCCGGCACCTTGACAGGCGATGTTTCCGCCTATGACCGGGAGGCATTATATACAGCCAGGAAGCTTCTGGATGAAAATCTTGTGGCCCCGCCTACGCTGGGAAAACTGGCAAAATTGATCTGCCTGAATGAATATAAACTGAAAACCGGCTTTAAGAAATTATTCGGAATGCCGGTTCATACCTATATTATTGACAGGCGGCTGGAACTTGCACGTCTGCTGCTGGAAGAAAAAAAACTCAGGGTTACGGAAGCGGCTTCACTGGTTGGCTATAATGATTTAAGTTATTTTGCGGAAAAATTCCGGGGAAAATATGGCGTTAATCCGTCACAATACAGTAAAACCCGGTAGCTTTGTTTTTAAATAGAGCTGGTTTAAGGCACAAAGAATGATGCATTCTTTGTGCCTTAAATACTTTTCACCATGAAATTTATCCTGTTTGACCTAGAAGCAAGACCGCAATATGCAGTATGATTTCTTTGTTACCGGTAATGAGAATAAATATCATTTGAAAGCAGCTGGACTAACCAGGCATTGGCGGGGATGAATTGGAGGATGGAACATGGATGGATTTAAAAAAGTTTTATTTTATGCCAGGGAACATCGCCGTAAGATATATTTCGCGTTGCTGCTTATTTTGGGCAGTGTTATTGCGGGAATCTGCCCGTATTTTATTGTGTATGATATTATTTTACGCTTTGTGGAGACACATACCGCCACGACAAAGTATGTACTCTTTATGAGCGGTGCCGTTGTCGCCTGTTTGTTATTACAGTCATTTCTGCATTACAAGGGCTTGGCCTTATCGCATGAGGCGGCTTATGACACTTTGATGGGAATGCGCATACAATTTGCCGATAAGCTGACCAAATTGTCGTTGGGGGATATCCAGGCGAACGGGACGGGAAGTTATAAGAAAAACTTTGTCGATGACATTGAAAGCGTGGAACTGCTCCTTGCCCATATGTTGCCGGAAGGTATACCTTATGTTCTCACGCCGGTTGCCATGTATCTTATCTTTTTTATTCTGGACTGGCGTCTGGCCCTGCTTTCGATTGCCGCAATGGCCGTTGGCCTCGTAGCTGTTATTATCATGGCGAAGAGTGAAACGAAAAAAATGGAACGCTATTATAGCGCTGCGAGAAAAATGAACGCGACTATAATCGAATATATTTCAGGCATGGAAGTCATTAAAATCTTTAACCGGACGACAAGTTCTTACGAAAACTATGTGTCGTCGGTGGAGGATTATAAAAAGTATACATTGGTGTGGTTCCGTGAATCGTGGACGTATATGGCGATTTACGGCGCGGTTCTTCCCTGTACCATACTGTTTTTGCTGCCTGTAGGCACAATATTTTATCTTGATGGAACCTTAACCCTGTACACCTTTGTCTTTGCCTTGCTGTTATCTATGAGCCTGGGGCAGCCGTTTATCCGGCTGGTGGAATTTTTCCCTACGATTCCTATTCTTAAACATAAAATAGGCCAACTGGAAAAAACCTTTACCGGTGAAGAATTGACGTTTATTGATCAGGGAATTGTCCCGGAAAATTATGACGTGGAATTTCAGGATGTTACCTTTGCCTATGATCAAAAAGAAGTCATTGAGCAGGTTTCCTTCTGCGCTAAAGAAAACAATGTTACGGCCATTGTCGGCGCGTCAGGGAGCGGCAAAAGCACCCTGGCCAAATTGCTGGTGCATTTTTGGGATGTTAAAGCCGGCCGGATTACGATCGGCGGCGTCAATATTAACGACATGTCTTTTGAACGGCTGATGAATCTAATCAGCTATGTCTCGCAGGACACCTTTTTGTTTAAGGATTCGCTGAGGGAGAATATTCGCGTCGGCAGACCTGGCGCCAGTGACGACGAGGTGATGACGGCGGCGAAGCTGGCAATGTGTCATGAATTTATTATGAAAATGGAAAAAGGGTATGACACCAATGCCGGTGAGGCGGGAGATAAGCTTTCCGGCGGGGAAAAACAACGTCTTACCATTGCCAGGGCAATCCTGAAAAATGCTCCTATTATCATTTTGGATGAGGCCACTGCCTTTACCGATCCGGAAAATGAGGATAAAATCCAGGCAGCGTTAAATCAGCTGATTATCGGTAAAACCGTGATTGTTATAGCTCACCGGCTTTCCACGATTGTGGAGGCCGATACGATCCTGCTGATGGATAAAGGGCGTCTGCTTATGCAAGGTACTCATACCGAACTGCTGGAGAGATCAGGAAAATACCAGTCGCTATGGGATTCTCACCGGCAAACGCTGGACTGGGGAATTCAGGTCAAGGAGGGGCAAAATGCTTAGGATTATCGGCAGGATATTACGACTCTCCGGCAAATATGCCGGGAGAATAAAACTAGCCTTTGTTGTCAGCATCTTTGAGGCCATCTTTACACAGGTCCCTATTCTCGCGGTGTTATTTATCCTTATTAAACTGGTGGTCGGCACGCTTGAAAGCCGTGACGCCTGGATTGCGGGCGCTGTTGTCGCCGCCAGCGTGGTGCTGAGGGCCTTGGCCAAACGCCTGGTTGACGGTTTGCAGAGCAGTGCCGGGTACGAAGTTTTCGCCGAAGAAAGAATCAGGCTGGGCGATCATTTAAAAAGACTGCCGATGGGGTATTTTTCCGAGGGCAATATTGGCAATATTACGGCGGTGATTACCTCGGATCTGGTTTTTATCGAAGAACACTCCATGTCGATGCTGGCCCGCGTAATTTCCATTTATTTAAGTGCGCCGATCGGCTGCATCATAATGACTGTTTTGGATTACAGAATCGGTCTGATTTCCGCCGTTACCCTGCTGGTGGCCTTTATTGCCCTGGAGCGGGTTCACCGGGTGGCAAAACGGCAGACCGTGCTCAAACAGGAAGGCCAATCCCGGCTGATTGGCGCCGTGCTGGAATATGTGAAGGGGATTTCTGTAATAAAAGCCTTTAATATGACCGGTCAACGGGGGGAGAAAATAAACCGGGAGTTTCAAAAGCACCGGGATATGTCCATCCGGTTTGAAGAAGAATTTATTCCGCCCAGTCTGCAGTATGACAGCTGCTTCGCCTGGGGAACGGGTTTTACCGTGCTGGCGGTCTGTTACTTTACCCTTAAGCAGACCATGGAATTGCCTTTGCTGTTGATGATGCTGATTTTTGTGTTTCAAACTTATCTTCCTTTTAAAATGCTGGGGGTACTGAGCGTTATTATGCGGATGATGGAGGTTGCCCTTAACCGGTATGATGCCATCAAGCAAATTGCCATTATGGATGAGGCCGGCAAGGATATAAAACTGGCGCATTTTGATATTGAATTTAATAACGTGTCCTTTGCCTATGAGCGGGAAAAAGTGCTGCATAATGTCAATTTCCACATTCCGGAGCGCAGTATGACGGCCCTTGTCGGTAAATCAGGCTGCGGCAAAACGACTATTGTCAATTTGATGGCCCGGTTTTGGGATGTCCAGGAGGGTGAAGTCAAAATCGGCGGCGTGAATGTCAAGGAAATGACCTGCGACAGTTTGCTCAAAAATATCAGTATGGTATTTCAACAAGTATATCTGTTTCACGATACGATACTGAATAACATCAGATTCGGCAAACCCGACGCTACACTGGAAGAAGTAACAGCAGCCTGCCGCAAAGCCGGCTGCCATGATTTTATCATGGAACTGGAACATGGCTATGATACCCTGGTGGGAGAAGGCGGTTCCTCCCTGTCCGGCGGGGAAAAGCAGCGCATTTCCATTGCCAGGGCCATCCTGAAGGATGCGCCGGTTATCCTGCTGGATGAGGCCACAGCCAGTGTGGATCCGGATAATGAAAAGCATATCCAGGAAGCCATTAATGCGCTGGTTAAGGACAAGACGCTGGTGGTTATTGCCCACCGGTTGTCCACCATCAGGGAGGCTGACCAGATACTGGTAATTGATGACGGAAAAATTATCCAGAGAGGCGTTCATCAGGATCTTATTGCGGAAGAAGGCCAATATTACGATTTTTGGCAGCGCCGCCTGCATGCGGGGAGCTGGAAAATTAGTAAGGCTTTACATTCATAGAGGGGGAGTAGGAAAGTATGGGCAAGAGGAAGAGGCAAAAACAGCTACTGCACATAATGCTGAGCGGGGCACTGCTGCTGGGGGTGCCGGCACAGGCAATCGCGGAGGAAATGGCAGAGGCGGAATTCAGCCTGGAGGAATATGTGGTGACGGCCAGCCGTATGCCGACTAAGTTATCGGAAACTGCCGCCAATGTAACGGTGGTCAGCCGGGAGGAGATTGAAAAAAAGAATATTACCAGCGTCGCCGAGGCCCTGACTCAGGCCGGTGTTAACGTGACTGTGGAGGGCGGCAGTGTGGGAGAAAGCTCTTCCGTAACCCTCAACGGCGACAGCCGGGTGGTTGTCCTGGTGGACGGCCGCAGGATTAATCAGGAACAGCGGATGGATCAATTATCTGTCGGGTACAGCCTGGGTACCCTGCCTGATCTGGCCAGCGTGGAGAAGATTGAAGTGGTGCGGGGCGCGGCCTCATCTCTCTACGGCAGTTCCGGGGTTGGCGGTGTTATCAATATCATTACACGCAAAGGGGCGGAAAACCGGACAACGGCTTCAACTGAATTCGGCAGTTGGGGTTCCAAGCGCTACAATCTGCAAACCGGCGGCACGAGCGGTGATATCAGTTATATGGTAACGGCCGGACGGTGGACGCAGGATCATTACGAATACAAAGACCCGTTCACCGGCCGGGTTGTCACTATGCCTAACAGCGATTTCAGCAGAGAGAATGCCTCGATCCGCCTTGATAAGGACTTTGGCGACAACCGGACCTTGACCCTTTATTTTGACCATTTGCGAGAGGATGCCGGCTCGCCGATAACAAGACCGGGACTGAGTTCTCAGGGGCCATACTTCACCGAATTTTTCCGGCCGGATTCCAACCGTCAGATCACCCAGAATAATGTGTCCTTGGCTTACCGCTGGCAGCAGGGGGAGAATGTAACCAATAACCTGCAGCTTTACCGCAATCATTACAAGCTGCGCTGGGCGAATATTAAAGCCGGTTCCCTGTCCACTTATATCGACGAGGAGGACGGTGTGGAGTGGAATCAGACCCGGCGTTTGAGCGACCAGCATACGCTGCTGGGCGGTTTTGACTGGCGCAATACCTATGTCGATAACCGGAATATGGACTATGTCAATAATAAAATGCGCAATCTGGGCTATTTCATAGAAGACCGTTGGAGCTGGGATCCCAATTGGACGCTCACCTCCGGTGTGCGGCATGACGATCCCAGTGAATATAAGAGCAAGTCCACCGCCCGCTTTAGTCTCAACCGGAAAATCAATGAAGCCAGCAATGTCTATCTATCCTGGGGCCAGGTGTACAGGGGCCCCAATGCGACCGATTTATTCAGACCGGATGATGTGAATTACCGGCGCAACCCCAATCTCAAGCCAGAGGATGGCCATACCACCACTTTGGGCCTGAACACTAAGCTGCCCGGCGGCACAACCATCCAGGCCAGTCTGTTCAGCACTTATTTAAAAAATGCCTTTGACTGGGACTATAGTCACATGTATACAGACGGTTACGCCCAGATGATTAATATAGCGGAACAGAAAAGACGCGGCCTGGATATTAGTGTAACTCAGCCGCTGGCCGAGCATTGGGACCTGACTGCCGGTTACGCTTATCTCCGGTCGGAAAAAAACGATAAGAGCGGCAGCGGGTACCGGCCGGATATTGCCAACAGCAACCCCAATGCGTATCGGCTGGGGGTCCTGTACCACAACAATGCCTGGAATGTCAGCGCTTCGCTGCGCGGCGCCACCGGTCGCAGCCTGGACGCCTTTACCTCCAGGCAGTACTGGGTAACCGATGTTGCGGCCAGTTATCAAATGAACCCCGATGTCAAGGTATATGCCAAAGTATATAATCTGACCAACCGGGCCTATGAAACGATGTATCTGTTTGATACGGTTGGAACACAGCCGATGGCGTCCCGCCAATTTGTATTTGGTGTGGAAGGCCGGCTGTAGTTTAAGAAGACCCTCGCTGTGCGGGGGTTTTTCCCCAGGCACTAGTGAACAGGGGTGAGCGGTATTGAAAAAATGGTTATCAGGCCTCACAGCAGTGGCTTTGCCGCCTCCCCGGCCGGATGCGGCGGCCGTGGAACTGACCGCAGTGCGCAAAGTGTATACGACTGGCGCCGGCCAATTTGCAGCCTTGCAAGGCATCAATCTGCAGGTGGACCGGGGAGAATTTGTGGCCGTGGTGGGCAAATCGGGCAGCGGCAAGTCCACGTTGATTAATATGATCACCGGCATTGACCGCCCCACCGCCGGGGAAGTATGGGTGGCTGGAACGCCGGTGCACACCTTGACGGAAAACCAGATTGCTGTGTGGCGGGGTCGAACGCTGGGGGTGGTATTTCAGTTCTTTCAACTGTTGCCCACCTTGACGACGCTGGAGAATGTCATGCTGCCCATGGATTTTTGCCAGGTCTATGACAAGGCCGCACGGCCCGAGCGGGCGCTCGCATTGCTGGAATTGGTCGGTGTCGGACAGCAAGCCGGCAAGCTGCCGGCCAATTTGTCGGGCGGCCAGCAGCAGCGGGTGGCTATTGCCCGGGCGCTGGCCAATGATCCGCCGCTGGTAGTGGCGGACGAACCAACCGGCAATCTTGATAACCGGACGGCCGTGGCGGTCATTGATCTTTTCCGGGAACTGACCCAGGCCGGCAAAACCATCATCATGGTTACCCATGATCAGGATCTTGCCTGTCAAAGCAGCCGTATCGTCACGGTGGCTGAGGGCGGGATCCGGCCGGCCGCAACGGAGCGTGGCGGAGATGCTTAGGTACCGGTTGTTATCACCGCGCTGGTGCAAGGTATGGGTGGATTTGGCAGGCAACAAACTGCGGAGCTTGCTGGTAGTATTATCCATCACGGTCGGTGTATTCGCCGTCGGGATGGTGTACAGTTCCTACCTGATGTTTCAGCGGGATCTGGCAGGCAGCTGGGGGGCGGCTTCACCGGCCGATGTCGGCTTGTATGCCGATCCCTTTGATGAGGAACTCATTGACAGCATCCGCAGCCTGCGGGGCGTCAGGGAAGCCGACGGCCGGTTCAACGCGGACGTAAGGGTGCGTACCGCCAATGGCGAGTGGCGGTACATGTGGTTAACCGCCATTCCGGACTATAGCAAACAAAAGGTGAATGTAGTACGGTCTCAATCAGGGTCCTGGCCGCCGGGGGACGGTGATGTCCTCCTGGAGCGTTCGTCGATAAAGGAACTGGGCGTGAGCGAGGGGAGCCGCATTCTGGTGGAAACCGCCGCCGGGAATAAACGGCTGCTCAAAGTAACCGGAGTCGTATATGACCCCTGCCAGATTCCCAGTCTGTTCAGCGGCCGTTCCTACGGATACATCGACATGGATACCCTGGAGAAGCTGGATGAAGAGCGGCGCCTCAACCAGGTGAACCTGGTGGTCGAACCCTGGGTGCTGCAGGGGAAAGAGACGGCCCCTATTGAGGCGGTAGGCCGGCGGGCTTTTAGCAAACTGGAACAAGGGGATACGACAATAACCTGGTTTCAAGTGAACAAACCCGGCGAACATCTTATGCAGGGGTCAATCAGCGCTATCCTTCTGCTGCTGGCGGTAATGGGAGTTTTATCGCTGCTGTTGAGTACTTTTTTGCTTATCAATACTGTTACGGCCATTTTGACGCAGCAGGTGCGGCAACTGGGAATTATGAAGGCCATTGGAGCGCAGCGGGGACAATTGTTAAGAATGTATCTGACACTTGTGGGGGCGTACGGGATCCTGGCCCTGGTGGTGGCCGCCCCGCTGGGAGCATTGGCGGCCGGCGCACTGACTGGTTTTATGGCCGGTTTGTTTAATTTTGACTCCGGCGGTTTGGAACTGCCGCCCCGGGTACTCCTGCTGGAGGCGGCGGTAGCTGTTGGCATACCGCTGGCAGCGGCTTTGTGGCCGGTCTGGCGGGGGACGGGACTCACCGTGCGGGAAGCGATCAGCGATTACGGTATTCACAGCGTGGCTGCCGGTGGGCGCTTTGACCGCTATCTGGACATAGTGCTGGCAAAGTTGAAAGAACTGCCGCGTCCGGTAGTGCTGTCTTTACGAAACACCTTTCGGCGGCGGGGCCGTTTGATGCTGACGCTGTTGACACTGACCATAGCCGGTACGGCGTTTATGGCGGTATTTTCCGTGCGGGCGTCTCTCTCTGCGAATCTGGAGAATACCCTGGAGTATTATCGCTACGATGTTATGCTTCAATTTACAGAGAGTTACCGGACTGGACGCATAACTCAGGAAGTAATGCGGGTACCGGGTGTAAAAGCAGTGGAAGTCTGGGGGTTTACTCCGGGAAGGATATTGCGGGATGAACGGAAGGAATCGGAAAATGCGGCCAGCAGCGAAGTAACTGTCTTAGCGCCGCCGGTCGGTACAGAGCTTATCCGGCCGGTAATGCTCGCCGGCCGGTGGCTGGTTCCGGGAGATGAAAGCGCGCTAGTGGTGGACACCACAACAGTGAACGACAATCCGCACCTGACGGTCGGTGCACCGGTTGTCGTAAAAATAGGTGAACATAAACTGCGGTTTACTGTGGTGGGTATTGCACAGGGTGTATGGGAAAAGACCTGCGTGTATGCCCCATATGATTGGTTAAGCGGGGCGATACAGGAGGCCGGCCGGGCCCGCTCGGTACAAATTGTGGCCGCAGACAGCGCACCCCAGGCGCAGAAAATCCTGGGGCGTGCTGTGGATGAACATCTGAAGCGTCAGGGGCTGAGGGTTAAACGGGTGACTACTGTTGCGGAAACTAAGCAGCGTATTCAAAAAGGGAATGATATTTTGATTACCTTTCTTTTGATTATGGTCGTACTGTTGGCCGTTGTGGGCGCATTAGGACTGGCTGGTGCTCTGGGTCTCAATGTGCTGGAACGGACGCGGGAAATTGGTGTGATGCGGGCCATTGGCGCCTCCAGTCTGGATATTGGCCAGGTATTTGTGATGGAAGCCCTATGCATTGGCCTGATTAGTTGGCTGGCCGGAGTGGTGCTGGCCGTACCTATGGCCGCACTGCTTGAATACCAGGTCGGTCTGTTGCTTTTTCATTATCCACTGGATTTTCATTTTAGTTTTTCCGGCGTGGGCATTTGGCTGGGTGTATCGAGTCTGCTGTCGCTGCTGGCCAGTCTGCTGCCGGCCTGGAACGCGGCGCGGATGAGCGTGCGGGAGGTGCTCAACTATGAATAGTAACAAGCAAACAGGAGAAAAAGCAGGAATAAACTGGGAGGCCGGTTTTGTAACCGGCCGATTTTTCCGAGGACGCCGGCTGTTGGCACTGTTGTTGCTGGCAGTGAGCCTAACCGGCATATGGTGGCTGATTCAAGGGCGGCAGAATAAGCAGGCGGAACTGCCGCCGGTCAAGGCCGATGAACGAGTATTGGCTGAAGGCATTATCTTTCCGGTCCGCTATGCGCAGATGGTGATGCCGGTGGACGGCACCATCGGTGAAGTGCTGGTCAAGGAAGGAGAGCGGGTTAAGGCCGGCCAGCCGCTAATCGGCCTGGTGCGCAGGGATTATCAGGCCCGGGTAGGCAGCGCCGGCGCCGATGTAAGCCGGGCTGCCGCGGTCGTGGAACAAGCCCGGGTGAATGTGGCGGACACCGAGCGGGAGCTTGCCCGTCAACTGCATCTGGACCAGGCCGGCGCCACTTCCCGGCAGCAGCTTGACCAGGCCCGGACCGCCGCCGAGCGCAGCCGGGCGGCTCTGGCTCAGGCAGAGGCTGATTTAAAGACCCAGGAGAGTTTGCTGGTGGAAGCTGAAAGTCTGTTGGATAAGACTGAACTCAGGGCGCCGATCGACGGCACGGTGGCCTATCTGGATGTAAAAATAGGGGAACATGCTGCCGGCGGGACGGTGCTGGTGCGGATTGCCGACGAGACGGCCTGGGAAGTGAGGAGCGATGATTTGACCGAATTAATGATTGCCAGGGTACGGCCCGGTGACCCTGTACTGCTGACCTTTGACGGTATACCGGACCTGGAGATCCCCGGCCGGGTCAGGTTTATCCGGCCCTATGGTGAGAAAAAACGGGGGGATATTACCTACACGGTGACCATTGACCCTGACCGCTGGGACGAGCGCCTGCGCTGGAATATGACCGCTCAGCTTGCTATCAGCAGCTTAGTACCTTATCAGCCCTAATCCAGTGAATACTGACGGTCTATCGTTTTAGCGCTGACAAGGTATTAGTGAACATGCCGGGCAGTACGTAATACGTCTTAAAGAAGCCGGAGAGTGAGGGAAACTATTATGAATCAAAACAATAAACTGCAGGTCAAAGATCTGATTATTCTGGGTGTGCTTAATGCGGTGTTTATGGTCATTATGCTCATTTTTGCCATGGTTTTGGGGATAATTCCCCTTGCCAGTATTTTTGTACCGGCAGCCGCAGCGATACCTTTGGGGACGGTGTTTATGCTGCTGATGGTCAAAGTCGCCAAAACCGGTACGCTTTTACTCAGCGGTATTCTGCAAGGGACGGTATCTTTGTTTATGGGAATTTCCTGGCCATTGATCACGGCCATCGTCATATCCGCCCTGCTGGGAGAGCTGGTCATCCGGGGGGCATATAAGAACCTGAAAAGAATTGCGATTAGCTATGCCGTTTTAATTGGCGGCTATGCCATTGGTTCTTTTGCCCCGCTGGTATTTTTTGCCGATGCGTACCGGGCAATGGCAACCAGCCGGGGCTATGACGAGGTTTATATCAATAAAATTATTGAACTGTTAAACGGCCCTGTATTCGCGGGGATACTGGCAGTGTCCATAGCGGGAGCTTTGCTGGGAGCCTTGCTGGGCAAGCGGCTTTTGAGAAAGCATTTTAGTAAAGCCGGTATTGTGTGAATGTATTCGGGTAAAATCTATATGTAATGCAGCAGATAGAGTAATTATAAAAAAAGATAGCGCTATGCCAAAAAGTTTTAGGAACAGGAATGAAAGACTTCTCTGTTCCTAAAATAATTTTCCCGATAATAGTAGCCATGCTAGGGGTGCGCTTGGATGCAAAAAGCTCTTAAATGGAAAGGGTTGCCAATCGTAACAGGATTCGCTATAATAATAAATGAAAATAATTATCAATTTCATTAAGAGTTAATGAATTGTTTTACAGGTTAGGAGCGCCGCGCGCTGCAACCGGACAAGTTTGGCGTATATCCTCCATTGATATACACCGATACCAAGGGGCGATAGACATGATAAAAAATGCCGTGTCAAAAAATCAGATATTTAATCCGCAGGATGAGGCCTGCCCGGTATGCGCCGTCTTTGATCATATTTACAGGACCAGTTCGTTTCAAACGGAAATGAAAATACCGGAAACAGTTGGTGAAGGCTATTTCCGGCGGATTGTTGTCAAACCCTCCCTGCGGCTGTCTGTCAGTGATATGACTTTTCATAAAAGAATAACAATGGGAGAAAAACAGGGAAGCTCCCTGTACAGTCTGGCCTTTTGCCTGGGAGAGGGATTTCTCTGGCGGGTGGAGGGGAATCCGAAGCGGGAATATGGGATTGCCTGTGGGGAAAGCTGTATATTCAACCGCAACCAGGGCATCAGTATCAGTAACCATTATCCGGGTTCACGCTTTTGGGGGATTTATGTGGAGTTTGATCTGGACATTATTGCCAGTTTTATGCAGCACAGAGGCAAAGACCATGCCGGCAAAAATTTGTTTGCCGGCCGCAATTTTTTGTGTAATGGCAAAATTTCCCCGGGCATTCGCCTGATTCTCAACGACATGATCAATTGTCGCTACCGGGAACAACTGAAAAAAATCTATCTGGAAGGAAAAATACTGGAGCTGGTTGCCGTCTATCTGGATGAAACTGTTTTTGAAGACGGTGCCAGGGCCTCGGCGGGTAAATTTTCCGCCTATGACCGGGAGGCATTATATAAAGCCAGGAAGATTCTGGACGAAAATCTTGCGACCCCGCCGACGCTGGGAAAACTGGCAAAAATGATCTGCCTGAACGAATATAAGCTGAAAACCGGCTTTAAGGAATTGTTCGGCTTGCCGGTTCATGCTTATATTATCGACAAACGGATGGAACTTGCCCGTCTGCTGATAGAAGAAAAACAACTCCTGGTTACAGAAGCGGCGCCACTGGTTGGCTACAATGATTTAAGTTATTTCGCGGAAAGATTTCGGGGAAAATATGGTGTTAATCCGTCGCAATACAGCAAGAAGCTGTAGCCTTGCTTTCATATGGATAAGTCAGCCCAGGCACAAGGAATGATGCATTCCTTGTGCCTTATACTTTTTACCATAAACGTTATCCTGTTTGTCTTAGCTAATATAATGCAAATCAGTTATACTCAATTACAAATGAGTATGACAATCAGTATCAACTATAAAATGCAACTGTATTTGGAGGTTACATTATGAGTGGTTTTATAAAGATATGTTCTTATGCCAAAGAACATAGAAAAAAGACATATTTGGCAATCTTTTTAATTTTTCTCAGTGCTTTTTCTGGGATTGTTCCCTATCTTTTTACTTATGATATGATGCTTCGATTTATTGAATCAAATACGGTTACTCTAAATTATTTATTCCTTATATCGGCCGGAATATTTATTGGTTTATTATTGCAATCTTTTTTATTTTATAAAGGCTTAACGGCATCACACCAAGCAGCTTATGATACTTTGATGGAATTGAGAATTAAATTTGCCGAAAAGATGTCAAAATTACCGATGGGAGATATAAAAGCAAGAGGAGTAGGGAGTTATAAGAAAAATTTTGTTGATGATATTGAAAGTACCGAAACCTTATTGGCTCATATGATCCCAGAGGGTATTCCGTTTGTAATAACACCTATTATCGTTTATGTTGTTTTGTTTTTATTAGATTGGCGCCTGGGATTTCTTTCGCTTGCATCGGTATTTGTTGGCATGATACCGATTTTTATCATGATGAGGAGCAGTTTAAAAAAGATGGGGTATTATTATGATTCGGCTCGTAAAATGAATGCAACTATAGTTGAGTATGTTTCCGGTATGGAAGTTATAAAAATTTTTAATAGAACCTCAAGTTCTTATGAAAACTATGTGATGTCTATTGAAAATTACAAAAAGTATACGTTGGATTGGTTTAAAGAATCGTGGACTTATATGGCTATTTATAGTTCTATACTTCCGTGTACGATATTATTTCTATTGCCTGTAGGTACACTATTTTATCTTAATGGTACATTGACTTTGCCGGTATTGGCTTTTTCTTTGCTTCTGTCTATGGGGCTGGGTCAGCCGTTACTTAGGTTGGTTGACTTTATGCCTACTATTCCTGTGTTAAAGCACAAAATAGAGCAGTTGGAGAAAACATTTAGTGGTCAGGAGTTAGTTACTTTAAATAAAAATATAAATCCTGCTCATTATGACGTAGAATTTCGTAATGTTTATTTTGGCTATGAAGAGCAAAATGTTATCAAAAATATTTCTTTTACAGCTAAGGAAAATACTGTTACTGCCATTGTTGGCGCTTCAGGCAGTGGCAAAAGCACGTTAGCTAAATTATTGGTGCATTTTTGGGATGTAAAAGCAGGGGAGATAACGATAGGCGGCGCTAATATACAAGATTTTTCTTTCGAAGAATTGATGGATATTGTCAGTTATGTTTCGCAGGATGTTTACCTATTTAATACTACGGTTATGGAAAATATTCGAATTGGCAGACCTGGTGCAACTGATGAGGAAATCATTGCGTGTGCTAAAGCTGCTATGTGTCATGATTTTATAACTGAATTGGACAGAGGTTATGAAACTATTGCCGGTGAGGACGGCAATAAATTTTCCGGAGGAGAAAAACAAAGAATTAGTATTGCCAGAGCAATTTTGAAGAATGCGCCGATTATTGTTTTAGATGAAGCGACTGCTTTTACCGATCCTGAAAATGAAGATAAAATTCAAGCAGCTTTAAATAAATTGATCATTGGCAAGACAGTAATTGTTATTGCTCATAGGCTTTCCACTATTGCCGATGCCAATAAGATTATTGTACTGGATAAAGGTGTTTTAATTGGTGAGGGAACCCACTCACAATTGCTGCAGTCCTCAGACGCATACCAACATTTATGGAATTCTCACATGGAAACCTTGCAGTGGGGAATCAAGGTTAAGGAGGTGGAACATGTTTAAGATCATCAACAGGCTGTTGACGCTGGCCGGTGAATATTCCCAGCGGATAAAGTTTGCATTTTTTCTTAGTACTTTTGAAGCCTTTTTGGGTCAAGTTCCGATTTTGACCGTGTTAGTTGTTTTGATTAAAATATCCGCCAATGACATTACGGTTCGAGATGCCCAACTGGTAGCTTTGGTTATTGTACTTAGTATTATTGTAAGAGCTTTATTAAAAAGATGGATAGATGGCTTACAAAGCAGTACCGGTTATGAGATTTTTGCCAGGGAAAGATTAAAGCTGGGTGACCGTTTGAAAAGGCTGCCAATGGGATATTTTTCTAATGGCAACATAGGTAAAATTACGGCAGTGGTTACTTCTGATTTGGTTTTTATTGAAGAACATTCCATGTCGGTGCTGTCCAAGGTTGTTTCCTGTTATCTCGGGATTGCAGTCAGCGTAATTTTGCTGTTTAGGTTTGATTATCGGATTGGCTTTATTTCGCTGTTTACTTTTATATTAGCCTCTTTGGCCTTAAAACAGGTTGAAAAAGTTATTGTAGTTCGTGCTGACGATAGGCAGGAAAGTCAGTCCAGACTTATTAGCGCTGTTCTAGAATATGTAAAGGGTATTTCAGTAATTAAATCCTTCAATATGACGGAGGAAAGAACAGAGAGAATCTATCAAGAGTTTAAAAACCATCGTGATGTAAATATTAACTTTGAAGAAGAGTTTATTCCGCCAAGTATAAATTTTGACCGGGCTTTAGCACTTGGTACCACTCTTACTGTATTTGCCTCAGCCTATTTTTATTTTAATAAGACAATGGAATTATCCATGCTGCTGGTGATGATGATTTTTGCATTTCAAATATATCTGCCCTTTAAAACTATAAATGTACTTAGTGTCATGATTAATATTATGAAAAATGCTTTGGACCGTTTTGATTCAATTTGTAATATAGAAAATGTTGATAAAGATGGTAAAGATATTGTTGTAAATAAATTTGACATTGAATTTAACAATGTTTCTTTTGCTTATGAACAAGAACAAGTAATACACAATGTTAGTTTTGTTGTGCCGGAGAATAGTATGACTGCTCTAGTTGGTAAATCCGGCAGCGGCAAAACGACTATTGCTAATTTGATTGCCCGGTTTTGGGATATTCAAGGCGGAGCCATTAAAATAGGCGGTGTTGATAGTAAAGAAATGACTTTCGATAGTTTGCTTAAGAATATTAGCATGGTTTTTCAAGATGTGTATTTGTTTAATGATACTATTTTGAATAATTTAAGATTAGCCAAGCCTGAGGCAACGCTTAGCGAAATTATGGAGGTTTGTAAAAAGGCTTGCTGTCATGATTTCATTATGGAATTACCTAATGGCTATGACACTATTGTTGGTGAAGGAGGCTCCTCTTTATCTGGCGGCGAGAAGCAGCGTATATCTATTGCCAGAGCTATTTTAAAGGATGCGCCGATTATTCTTTTAGATGAAGCAACAGCTAGTTTAGACCCGGATAATGAAAAGCAGATTCAAGCTGCTATTAGTGAGCTTGTCAGAAATAAAACCTTAGTGGTTATTGCCCATCGTTTATCTACTATTAAGGAAGCTGATCAAATTTTGGTCTTGGACAAAGGGAGGATTGTTCAACAGGGTGTGCATGAAAAGCTTATTGAGGTGGATGGACAGTATAAAGATTTCTGGCAGCGAAGAATGCAGGCCGGCAGTTGGAAAATCAGTCAGGTATGAATTATGAAGCGTACAATGTGCGCACAACGGGGAGAGAGAAAAAATGAGAAAACCAAAAATCACCGGGAAAAAATTATTGCACTTATTACTAAGCAGTTCCTTATTTTTAGGTTGTGCTGGAGCTGCTGCTGCTGAGGAAGCTGTTGTTAACGGGGCTCAAGATGAGCAGGCAATAGAGGCTCAGGCAAGTATGCAAGAATTTAGTATGGAGGAATATGTAGTAACAGCCAGTAGAATGCCTACTAAAATCAGTGAGACGGCAGCGCATGTTACCGTAATCGATCAGGCGGTGATTGAACAAAAAAGTATAAAAAGTGTTGCTGAAGCACTTATTGATGCCGGTGTGGAAGTATATTATGAAGGCGGCAGTGTTGGTGATACCGGCGGTATTATTTTAAATGGCGATAACAGAATTATTGTGTTAGTAAATGGCCGGAAAATAAATGTGGAGCAGAGATTGGAACAGAATAATCTGGGGTATAATTTGGGGATGCTGCCCAGTGTGGATAGTATCGAGAAAATTGAAATCGTTAGAGGCGCTGCATCCTCAATGTATGGAGGCGCTGCTGTCGGCGGTGTGATTAATATTATTACGCGCAAAGGTGCGGAAAATAAGACAACCGCTTATTCGGAATTTGGCAGCTGGAATTCAAGAAAATATGGAATAACGACAGGCGGCAGTACCGGTAAAGACGGCAAAACCAGTTATATGATAACTGCTGGCCGCTGGACGCAAGACCATTATGAATACAAGGAACATCAAACCGGCGATGTTGTAAAAATGCCGAATAGTAAATTTGAAAGAAATAATGCGTCTGTTCGCATTGATCATGATTTGGGTAAAGAGAGAACACTGACCTTTTATTATGATCATCTGGATGAAAAAGCCGGAAGTCCCATCGCAAAGCCTGGTACGATCGGATATAGTGCGTTTGGTTATCCGTATGATAGACACGATGCTGCAGCATTTCGAGACATCAATCAAGATAATGTAGCGTTAGCTTATCGTTGGAAGCAAGGAGAAGATATCACCAATAATTTTCAAATTTACCGTAATAATTATAGACTGAATTGGTATATGGGCTGGTATATGGGTGATTATATGTCAATAAGCAGATATACGGATAAAGAATATGGTGTTGAATGGAACCAATCCAGACCGTTGGGCAAAAATAACAGGATAGTTGGGGGCTTTGACTGGAAAATGTCTGAGATTGATGACCGTTCGGCTCCATATCCTGAAAATAAATTGCGAACTCTGGGGGTCTATTTAGAAGATCATTGGAATTTTGCGCCTACCTGGACGTTAACCGGCGGCTTTCGTCATGATGACGCTAATAAATATGACAGTGAAAATACAGTCAGATTCAGTCTTAATAAAGAAATAAATAACAGAAGCAATGCTTTTCTTTCCTGGGGGCAATTTTTTCGGGCTCCTAATGCAATTACTTTCTTTAGGGGCTGGGACCCTATGTATCTTCCCAATCCGAATCTTAAACCCGAAACCGGCGATACGTTTACCTTAGGGTATAATACCGTGTTGCCCGGAGGCACAAAAATACAGGCCAGTTTGTTTAAAACTGACGTGGAAAATGCACTTGTGTGGGAGTATCCTAATGATCTGATTACTGGTGAGACAACTTCCTATCTGAATAATATTCCCAAACAAAACAAGCGCGGTTTGGATTTGCGGATCAACCATCCTCTTTCCGATGCATGGGATATGGTATTAGGATATTCTTATTTGAGAGTAAAACAAGACCGGCAGAATGGCTTGGGAGAACAATATGATATTGCCAACAGCAATCCCAATTATTATCAAGCAGGGTTTAATTATCACCAGGATGCTTGGAATGTTAATATTATGGGCCGCGGCGCTACAGGCCGCAGCCAGGAAGCTTATTCATCCAAAAGATATTGGGTCCTTGATATCAGTGCCAGCTATCAAGTGAATGAAGATATCAAGGCTTATGCCAAGGTCTTCAATTTAACCAATCGTGCTTATGAAACGACCTATTTATGGGATACTGTTGGCAGTCAGCCAATGTCTTCCCGCCAATTCGTATTTGGTGTGGAAACGCGTCTGTAATTTTATTGTTATGATTTTTGTTGCTTGCTATATACTCCGTGTTAAAGAATTGGCAGGCGCAGGCGGGTGGCGCGGTGACACCCGCCTGCAAAAATTTTAGCACGTCATATATGGTTATTGGGAAGAAGGAAGAAAAATGCAAGTAAAAAGTTTTCTGGAGCTGAAACGGAGAAAATTGTTTTACGGACTAATAGCTATCGTAACAGTTTGTTTGGTTGTCGGCAGTTTCTTGGGGAAGGAGCAAGGCAAGCCGGCTGCTGCCAATATTCCGTTGGTGCGGACAAAAATTGTAGGCAGCGCGGACAAAGCTGCCGCTTATACTTATGCCGGTGAAGTGCGTGGTCGTTACGAAAGCCAGTTGGCTTTTCAAGTGGGAGGTAAAATCAGTAACCGTTTTGTGGATGAGGGCATGGCTGTACAAGCGGGAGATGTTTTAATGAGTATCGATCCTAAGGATGTTCAAGAAGTGATCAATAACAATGCTGCGCAGCTAGCTGCTGCTCAAGCGCAGCAAAAACTTGCAGAAAGTAATTTAGCCCGTTATAAACAATTATATGCCCAGGATGCTATCAGCAAAGCGGAGCTTGATTATTATCAAAATGCCTATGAGGTGGCCGGCGCTGCCAGCCGTCAAGCGACAGCGCAATATGAACAAGGTTCCAACCAACTGGGTTATACCCGGTTGGTTGTGGAACAAGCTGGAGTGGTAGCTCACATTGGCGCAGAAACCGGGCAAGTTGTCAGCGCCGGTGAAATGGTGCTGACGCTTGTATATGATGGTGAACGGGAGATTGAGATTCATGTGCCGGAGAATCGTTTGCCAGAAGTAAAAGAAGCTCCTGAATGTGAAGTACTATTTTGGGCTCTTCCCGGGGTAAGTGTGGAAGGCCGGGTCAGGGAAATTGCTCCGATGGCTAATGCCCTTACCCGTACTTATAAAGTCCGAATTTCCTTAGTTAATCCGCCGCCTGCAGTAAGTTTGGGCATGACTGCTTCGGTTATGATGAAAAATGGTGAGCATTCTGTAGTAAATACTATTCCCCTGACAGCTTTGTATCAAACAGAGCATCAACCTTGTGTCTGGGTCGTTAAGGATAATGTGGTTACTTTACGGGTTGTTGAAGTCGGCCTGCAGGATAATGATCTGGTGCAAATACTGTCAGGTCTCCAAGCCGGAGAAGTTATCGTGACAGCGGGAGTTCATAAATTGCAGGAAAAACAACAAATTAAAGTTATTGGTAGTAATTGATATGGGAAAAATAAATTTAACAGAATGGGCTCTTAAACACAAGCAAGTAGTTTACTATTTTATTATTATCATTTTTATTGCCGGAATATCTTCTTATCAGGATTTAGGGCGGATGGAGGATCCTGACTTTACTTTACGTTTGATGGTAGTGTCTGCCAGCTGGCCTGGAGCTACTGCCCGTCAAATGGAAGAGCAAGTTACCGATAAATTGGAAAGAAGATTGCAGGATACACCAGGGCTTGATTATATAATGAGTTATTCAACACCAGGGCAGTGCATTATTTATGTTGCTTTAAAAGAAGATGAGGTTAAAGGCAGTCAGGTCCGGCAAACGTGGTTTGAAGTGCGCAATATGGTTGAGGAAATTAAATATACATTGCCGGCAGGCGTAAATGGACCTTTTTGTAATGACCGGTTTGATGATGTTTTTGGCTGCATTTATGCTTTGACAGGGCCTGATTATAGTTATGAGGAACTGAGAGAAGAGGCTGAGCGGATTCGACGTTTGCTGGTTAACATTCCCAGTGTCAAAAAAATTGAGCTGCAAGGCGTTCAGACTGAAAAAATATATATTGAAATGGAAAATGCCAAATTAGCACAGTTGGGTCTTGCTCCTTCCGATATGATGAATGCTGTGTATAATCACAATGTTATGAGTTCTTCAGGTATGATCGAAACTGAGACAAGTAATTTGCATTTACGAATAAGTGGTAGATTTGATAATCTTGAAGATTTAAAAAATATGCCTATTCATGCTAACGGGCAAAGTTTACGTTTAGCTGATATTGCTAAAATTAATCGCGATTATAGTGACCCGGCTGACCCTAAAATGTTTTTTAATGGTCAACCGGCAATTGGTTTGGCTTTGTCAATGGATACAGGCGGAAACATTATTAAACTGGGTAAGAATTTAGATAATGCTCTTTCAAAAATCAAAGAGCAACTGCCTGCAGGTATGGAGCTGGATATTGTAGCTAATCAACCGGAAGTTGTGCAGCAATCAATTAATGATTTTGTCAGGTCTTTGGCGGAAGCTATTCTAATTGTCTTGTTTGTTTGCTTTTTTAGTTTGGGGGTACGCTCTGGACTGGTAGTGGCTTTAGGTATTCCTTTGGTTATTTGTGGTGTTTTTTTAGTTATGAAACTGCTGGGAATAGATCTTCATAAAATTTCTTTAGGAGCATTGATTATCTCTTTAGGTTTACTGGTTGATGATGCTATTATTGCCATTGAGATGATGAAAGTTAAGTTGCAAGAGGGAATGGAACGTTTTGAAGCTGCTTGTTATGCTTATAGGGTTACTTCTTTCCCCATGCTTACCGGGACATTAATTACCTGCGCCGGTTTTATTCCTATGGGCTTTTCCGAGGGAACGGCTTCTGAATTTATCGGCAGTATTTTTTGGGTAATTACGATAGCCCTTTTGCTTTCCTGGATTGTCTCGGTGTTGGTAACACCGTTGTTAGGTTATAGTTTGTTGAAAAGTTCTTCTGATGCGAGTTTAATAAAAAATGATATTTATAATACCCGCTTTTACAATAAGTTTAGAATCATTTTAATTTGGTGTTTATCTCATCGCAAAAAAGTATTAATCGGTACTTTAGCTGCGTTTATTGGTTCGATTTTTTTAATGGGTATTGTTAAACAAGAATTCTTTCCTGAATCTTCGCGACCGGAAATTGTTATCGATATGCGTTTACCACAAGGGGCTTCTGTGAAAGCTACTGAACGAGAGGCTAAACGTTTTATTGAGAAGTTAACTATGGATGCTGAGCTGACAAACTATTCTTATTATGTTGGCAAAGGAGCACCAAGATTTATTTTAACAGGTGATGCAGAATTTCCTAATACAAATTTAGTTCAATTTGTTATTGTTGCTAAAGATGTAGCTATTAGGGATAAGTTGGCTAAAAAGGCCAGAGAATTATTAAGTACTGAATTTCCAGAAGTACGTGGTAATGTAAAATTTTTAAAAACAGGTCCGTCTTATCCATATCCGGTTAATTTGCGAGTGACAGGTAAAGATCATGATCAGGTACGTAAAATAGCTGAACAAGTTGTAGGTAAAATGAATCATAATCCAATCATAACAGATGTTAATCTTGATTGGAGTGAAAAAAGTCAGATTTTAAAACTTGAGGTTGACCAAGATAAAGCAAGAATGTTAGGCGTTGATAATCAAACGCTTGCTGCTAATCTTCAAGGGCTGTTATCAGGTGCTGCTATTGCTGAATTTAGAGAAAAAGACAGGACTATCGGTATTGTTTTTAGACTTGACCAGAAAAGTCGTAATAACCTGAGCTTGTTTAAGGATATAAATGTTCCAGCAGGTAATGGTTATGTGCCATTAGCGCAGATTGCTAATATTAGCTATGCCGCTGAGGAAGGATTAATTTGGCGGCGTGATTTACAGCCAACAATTACTGTGCAAGCAAATACAATTGAAGGCATACTTAGTAATGATGCTACTCAGGCAGTTTATGACAGTTTGGCCGAGCTGCGGGCAGAGTTGCCTAGTGGTTATAGTATCGACATTGGCGGCTCTTTGGAAATGAGTTTGAAAGCAAATGGCTGGGTAATGCAGCTTGTGCCTGTCATGATTTTAGCGATTATTACTTTGTTAATGTTACAGATACAAAATATTCCTAAAATGCTGCTGACTTTACTTACTGCACCAATGGGCCTGATTGGGGTTAGTATTATTTTGCTATTGACCGGTAGACCAATGGGATTTGTTGTGCAGCTTGCTATTTTGGCCTTATCGGGAATAATCATGCGGAATTCTGTGATTCTCATTGATCAAATTGAAAAACATACAGAAGCTGGCGAACATCCTTGGGATGCTATTGTTAATGCCGCTGTTTCCCGTTTCAGGCCAATTATGCTCACTGCGGCAGCGACAATTTTGGCGATGATACCATTAGTTTCCAATGATTTCTGGGGTCCTATGGCAGTAGCTATAGCAGGGGGGCTTTTTGGGGCAACAATACTTACTTTGTTAATACTGCCTGTTATGTATGCTGCTTGGTATAAAGTTCCTTATCGGTAGAACAGGTTCTTTTAATTTTATTATTAGGGGGAAAGGATAAAAATGACTATACAAGCAAGCAATAAGCTGCAGGTAAAAGATTTTATTACGTTAGGTGTTCTTAATGCCGTGTTTACAGTGATTTTTATATTACTCACTGTAGTTGTTGGTATATTTCCTGTAACTGGTATTTTTGCTCCGGCAATCGCGGCAATACCCTTAGGGGTTGTTTTTATACTTTTGATGATAAAGGTTGCCAAAAAAGGAACACTTGTTGTCAGTGGTGTTTTACAGGCAGTTATCTTATTTCTCTTAAGCGGTTCTTGGACCTTTGTTGTGGCTGTTATTTCAGCAACACTCCTGGGAGAATTAATTGTTGGGGGATCATATAAAGATTTCCACAGAGTTACCATAAGTTATGCTGTTTTAATCTGCGGTTATGCGCTTGGATCCTTTGCTCCCATTGTCTTTTTTACAGAATCTTGGCGCACTGCTTCTGTTGCCAGTGGTTATAATGCCAGCTATGTTAATGCCTTTACAGAGATATTAAATGGACCAATATTGGTGGGAATATTAGCTGTATCATTGCTGGGAGCATTGCTGGGAGCTATGTTGGGTAAAAAGATGTTGAAAAAACATTTTGTGAAAGCTGGCGTTATTCTTAGAAATGAGAGGTGAAAAAGGTGCATGTGGAAATGTCATCAAATGCAGGTTCGGTTAGTTTGACCAGTCCAACTAATACGAATAATGTGTTTAAGCTAGATAAAAAAAATGGTCTTAAAGATATAGACCCCAGAGTAAAAATTATTATTACATTGGCTTTTAGCACAATGCTTTTTTGTACAGCACAGGAGTTAACTATTCTAATTTCTTTGTTAATGGTTTTTGTTATATTTTTATTTTCTTGCATGGCTAAAAAAAGTATTAAATTTATTGTGGCTTATATTATTATTGTGGTATTTAATTATGTTATTAATTTAATTAGTATAGAATCTCTAACAGTTTTGTTAAGTGCCATTACTTACACTATGTTAAAGTTTATTCCAATGGTTATGCTCAGTTATTGGCTTTTTTCTACAGTAAGAGTTAATGAGTTAATAGTAGCTTTGGAGCAGATGAAAATTCCTAAATCAATGATTTTATCATTGGCTGTCTTATTTAGATTTTTACCTACTGTAACAGAAGAATTAGGTTATATCCGAGATACTATGAAAATGCGCAACATTGATTTGTCTTTTAAAAGAGTTATACTGCAGCCTGTTAAGACAACAGAATACATTATGATTCCTCTCCTTCTCAGGAGTGTCAAGATATCTGATGAATTGGCAACAGCGGCTTTGACTAGAGGAATTGATGGAGAAAATAAGAGAACTTCTTTGAGAAAATTATATATTTCATTTCCGGAAATATTATTTGCTGTTCTTTTTATCTTATTTACAGCTTTTTTATATCAGTTTGACCGACAAATTATCGAATTTCCTATTATGAGATAGTTCATTTATTCAAAGGACTACTGTATGTCCGGGTTGCAGACATACAGTAGTTTCTTTATTTGGTAAAAGGAAAAGTGTATAAAATGGAAGGAGTTGACAATCATAAAAGGATTCGTTATAATAAGCTAAATGAAAATGATTATCAATAAATTAGGCGGTGATTGTGTGTCAGTATAATTTTTAATATTATTTATTAATATCAAGGGGCGATATGATGATCAAAAATGCCATGCCAAAATTTAAGGTAGTTAATCCTAAAAATGAGGAGTGCCTGATATGTGCCGGGCTTAACCAGATTTATAAAACTGATTTCTTTCAGCAGGAAATGGAAATACCGGAGAAGTTTGGCAAGGGATATTGTCGCAGAATTATTGTAAAACCCTCGTTGGAGATGTTTATATACAATGGGACCTTATATGAAAAAATAATAATGCGAGGCAGGCAGAATAATCCCCAGAATTGGCTTGTTTTTTGTCTGGGAGATTCCATACAGTGGCTGTTGGAAGGGAAACAACAGGAATATGTGGTAGCAGGTGGGGAAAACTATATAATGAATTGCAGCCAGGACAACCATTTATGCATCTATAACCCGGGGCAGTTTTTAGGATTGAGTATACAATTGGACTCTGAAATCATCACAAATTTTATTCAGCATATGGGTAAAGAACCCACCCGCACCAGTATATTTCATAGCGGCACCAGTGCCTATAAACGAAAAAATTCCTCAAATGTCAGGCTGATACTCAATGAGATGATCAATTGCCGTTATCAGGAGCATGTGAAGCGAATATATCTTGAAGGAAAAATACTGGAACTGATTGCTGTTTATCTGGATGAAACAATTTTTGAAACCGGAGCCTTGCATTCGCGGACAAAACTTTCGTCATCAGACGTAAAATCACTGCATGAAGCCAGACGGCTGATTGATAAAAATCTTGCTTCACCGCCAACCATCGGCAAGCTGGCAAAATTGGTGTGTCTTAATGAATTTAAGTTGAAAACAGGCTTTAAGGAGTTATTCGGCATGCCGGTTCATGCCTATATTATTGATAAAAGATTAGAATTGGTACGTTTGCTCATGGAGGATAAAAAATTAAAAGTTTCTGAAGCGGTTTTAATAGCCGGATATAATGATGCCAGTCACTTTGCAGAAAAGTTTAGGAAAAAGTATGGTATTAATCCGTCGGCCTGCGCAAAAAGATTATAAACCGTCAGGGAAAAAATTGAAATTAAACGCTATTTGTCTTGTATTAGGCAAATAGCGTTTTTTATTTGATGTCCTGTCTGCTTTGAAAATGTAAAAAAATCTTCTGCTAAAATACTTTTTGGCATATACTTTTCCTTTTTTGCGTGGAAATACAATGGGAAAATAAGGTATCATTTACATTGATTATGATAATCATTATCAATGTAAAGTAGGGTAAAAAGCCCCGCTAATAAGTTTCAGGAAATAAACAGGCAGGAGATTAAGATGTGTGGGTTTCCCTGTTGTCGTTTTGATAAGGAGAGGTGATTAGTAGTGTCGCAAATTGAGATTGAAAGAAATGATAGTCAGTTCAGATTTTTTCCACCGCCGCCGCTCATGCCGTTATCGTCCGATAGTACGGCAAACAGTGACCTTTTATCTGTCCGAAGGGAGGATGGAATTGGCAAAAATGAATGGGAAAAGCTTAAGAGAGTCGCTCTGGCGCATAATATTTCACCATTGACGGTATTATTGGCAGCCTTTGATGAAGTGCTAAGCAGATGGAGCGCCGGAGCAGCAGTAAACACTGTACTTCTGAATGGCCCTGTTGGCTATGTTCATTTCAATGGTTCTCCTGATTACAGTGTATCTCCCCGACCGGCAATTCCTTTTATCTTCAGACCTAGCCGGGATAAATCATGGCTGGAAAGCTGCCGGCGAATGGAAGTTCAACTGGCGGATTCGATGAAGCGGGACTGTACTGCGGTTGAATCTGGTTGTGGCAGTAATGCTGAAGAGCCGGCTGAAAGCGAAGCTGTTGCTGTTTTTGCCAATGGCTTGCCGGTATTGCTTCCGGAATATAGCGGAACACAGCAAAATACGAGTGGAATCGGCTTACAGGCTGCCGGCGACGATGAGCGAAAAACGTTGTCATTTTTACCGAATGCACGCCTGCAGTGTTATGTGGCTGAGCGTGAGGGCGGAATCCAGATCATCCTGGATATGCCGGCAGAACTTTCCAGGAACCTGGATGATGCCATGCTGGCTGCTTATATTTTCCTGCTGAACTGGGCGGCAGAAAGCTCATGGGAGCAGTGCATTCCAGATTTACTTCCCTCGCCGCAGCGGCTGGTACGGGAAGCGGTAAATGCCACGCTGGTTCCAGTTGCTGAAAGGTTGCTATATCAGGATTTTTTTCACCATGCCAGCGAGAACCCCGGGAAAGCAGCTTTACTATGGGTTGAAAACAAAGAGCAGCACATCCTGACTTACGGCGAACTGGCCGACAAAGTGTTGCGGCTGGCAGCGCTTCTTCTTCAAAAAGGTGTAAAAACAGGAGACGCTGTCGCCATAACCCTGTCGCGCGGTCCTAATCAGGTGCTTGCCGTCCTTGCCGTGCTGGCCGCGGGAGCCGTCTACGTTCCTATCGGTATTAACCAGCCGCCGTCACGCCGGGAGCGGATCTGCCGGCTTGGGGGGATCCGCCACCTGATAACAGATCAGGCTGGAAATTCACTTTTATTACTTGCGGAAGCGATAAAAGTAATTTTGATAGAAGAGGCGGAACAGACGTTACCGCTGCCGCTGCCGGTTGCTGTCAGCAGTGATTCCCTAGCCTACGTGATATTCACCTCAGGGTCGACCGGTGATCCCAAAGGAGTGGAGATTACCCACCGTGCCGCCTATAATACCATTGCAGATATCAATACCCGATTTTCCTTAACGGAAACCGACCGGGTTCTTACTGTTTCGGCACTTGATTTTGATTTGTCTGTTTATGATATATTCGGTCTGTTATCGGCCGGAGGCGGCATTGTCTTACTTGATGAAGGCAACACACGGGAAGCGCCCGCCTGGCTGGAACTGATCCGTACGCTGCAAGTAACGGTGTGGAATTCTGTACCGGCGCTTTTTGATATGTTGCTGACTGCAGTCGATAATGATGCTGTATTGGCTTCGTTGCGGCTTGTTCTCGTTTCCGGTGACTGGGTTGGGCTGGATTTGCATGACCGCTTAAGGGCGAAAAACCGGGAATGCCGTTTGGTTGCTCTCGGGGGAGCCACGGAGGCTTCAATTTGGTCCAATTACTTTGAAATTAATTATGTTGATTCGTCATGGAACTCCATCCCTTATGGAAAACCATTACGCAACCAGTATTTCCGCATTGTGGACAGACTTGGCCGCGATTGCCCGGACATGGTAGCCGGTGAGCTATGGATCGGCGGTGCGGGAGTTGCCCAAGGCTATCGCGGCAATCCTGTATTGACAGCGGCCAGTTTTATTGACGCCGGGGACTGCCGCTGGTATCGAACCGGCGATCTGGGACGCTACTGGTCTGACGGAGTGATTGAGTTTCTTGGCAGAGCTGACCACCAGATAAAGCTGAGGGGATATCGCATTGAACTGGGAGAAGTAGAAGCCGTTTTACGGCAATACCCGGGGGTAGGTCAAGCAGTTGCGGCCATAGTCGCCAGTTCTGGCGCAAAACAGCTTGGTGCCGTTGTCGTTGCTGGCTCTGCACCATTGCCGGTTCAGGCTGATTTGCCTGAACCCCGGAGCTGCGCCGCCCATTCTTATCGCCAGATATCCCGTGAATTGCAGGCAAAAATTGCCGAGGCGCTGATTGCGGAAATCTTAGGTCTGGCTGAGCTGCGGGATGCTACGAGCCTAAAAATCGGACATGAACTGCGACTAGTGCCGGAGTATCAACCGTTAGTGCAAATGTGGCTCAAATGGCTTGAACAACGCAATGTGATTAAAGTAAATAACGGCGTTTTGCGGGCTGGAGACAGATTCGGCGAAGTTCTTGCTTATGCCGGAGCGATTAAACAGCCGGCGGCTACGTGCAGCAGCGTGATGGAGGACGGTTCGCTGACAGCTGCCATTGAACAACGTTTATTTCAGCGGCGGGATGATTACCGCAGCATTCTGAGCGGAGACCTCGCGGCTGAAATTTTGCTCGATGATGAGTTACTCTCGCCTGAAAATCTGTCTTCCCGGGACTATGGGACAAATTTAGGTATCCGTCTAATTGCCGGCAGGCTAAAAAAAATGACGAAATCAATTGGCAAACCGGTTGACGTTGCGCTGCTTGGCGGACGGAGCGGTTTGTTGGCGGCCCGGCTGCTGGCGATGCTTGCGCCGGAAGATATCCGGCTTACTCTGTTTGATCCGGCCCCGTCCATGGTGGCTGCCGCTGAGCAGCGTCTGTCGGTGCTGCGCCATTCTGTTGGTTGCCATATACTGCCGGAAAACTTTGTACCGGAACAGTTCCGCTATTCTTTTGACGCGGTTTTGGCCATAAACTCGCTGCATCGTTACCATGATCCCTGCCAGGGCGTTGCCGTTGCCGCTTTGCTGGTGCGGGGCGGCGGAAAAATATTTGCTTTGGAACATTGCGAGTTGACGCCGCTTGCCGCCGTAACGGCGGCGGTGCTTGACAGAGGATTTGCAGCTTTTGACCATGAACGCCGTCAAGCCTATAGTCCAATGCTGCCTGCGCTGCAGTGGCTAAATCTGCTGAGCAAAGCCGGTTTTGGCAAAGCAAATGTTGTTTCGCTGAAAAATTCTTTTTCTGAATTCATTGAGGCAGAATGCCCGGCAGCCAGACAGAACCTGGAACCGGCCCGCATCCTGGAATTTGCCGCCAAGTATTTGCCGGTGCATATGCTGCCGGAAAGAGTGGAGGTATTGCCATGGCTGCCCTTGAGCGCCAACGGCAAAGTAGACCGCAAAGCCGTTGCCGCCGTGTTTGGTGCCGGCGCTGTGGCAGATGACGACGAACAGCCGCAGGCAGGGATGGAACAGGAAATTGCCGGCATGTGGCATAAGCTGCTAAAGATTAGTTCGATTGGCCGTAATCAGGGTTTTTTTACTAGCGGCGGGGACAGCCTCCTGGCCACGCGTTTTTTGGCGGAAGTGAAGGAAAAATTCGGCCTTGAACTGTCTTTAAGACAGATGTTTGAATCACCGTCATTATGGCAGGTGGCTGCCATTTTGGAGAACAAATTAACCGAAATGAAGCAAGATATGGTGTTTATGGAAGAGGGGGAAATATGATCCTATGATCGGTATCATCGGCGGTTATGGGGCTGTCGGGCTGCAGACAGCCCGCATGCTGCAAGAATGGGGTGGACAGCCGCTGCGGATTGGCGGTAGGAATTCTACGATGGCAAGAAACCGGTTCAGCGGTGAATTTCCGCGGGCCGAATGGTTTGAAGTGGATGTTGAGGATGACCAGAGTATGGATTTGTTTTTGGACGGGTGCAGCCTGATTGTTAATTGCAGCGGACCTTCCTGGCGGACGGCAGCCCGTGTGGCCAGGATGTGTCTGGCCAGAGGGTGCCATCATGTTGACGCCGGCATGGACAAAGAAATGGCAGTGTTGCGCAAAACAACGCCAAACAATACAGTCGTGTTGTATGCCGCCGGTGCCACGCCGGGATTGTCGGGCTTGTTGCCGCGACAATTGGCACAGGCTTTCGATCAGGTTGAATCCCTGCGTTATTATACCGGAGCTTTGGACAAATTTACGGCTGCGGCGGCTGAAGATTATCTTACCGGTGTTGTGGATAAAGACAACCAACCGCTGGCGGGCTGGAAAGATAGCGCTTGCCGCTTAGCTGCTTTAAACCGTAGGACGGGAACCCGCCTGCCTTTTTTTCCACGGGAAGTGACTTTGTATCCGTATTTCGATGCCGAAGCAGAATTTGTCGCAAACGCTTTAGCCCTGCGTGACGGTGAATGGTATATCGGCATTGACGGGCAGCATGTCCCGCCGGTTTTGGACGAAGTACGCTTCCGGTTTTCGACTAACCGGCACGATGCGATAAAGCGTCTTTGCACGGCTGCCGAGCTTGATGCCGCCGGACGCCGGCAATATGCACTCTTTATTATTGAGCTTAGTGGCCGGAAAAACGGAACCGGCATAACACGTACACTGGTTTTACAGGCAGACAGGCCTTCCCTGTTGACCGGCTCAGTTGCTGCTGCGGCAGCGATAGCCGTACTGGAGGGAGAAATACCTGCCGGAATTCGTCCGCTTGCTGAGCTCCCCGTACCGGACAAGGTAATTGAGCGGTTAAATAAAAGCAAGGTTATCAGTTGTCTGCGAGTTTTCGAATCTTCGGTTGAACAATTGCTGCCGGTGACGGAGGGGGAACTATGAGAAGAAAAACGCCGGGCAAACAATTGCGAGCGATCGTATGCGGCTCCACTTTCGGCCAGTTTTATCTTGAAGCCTTAAATCTGCTGCCAGAAGAGTTTATCATTGACGGCTTACTGGCACGGGGAAGCGAGCGGTCGGCGCAGTGTGCAAAGTATTACGGCATAAATTTATATACCGAGGCCGGCCAGCTGCCGGATAACATTGATCTGGCCTGTGTCGTGCTCCGCTCGGGAGTCTTGGGCGGCAAGGGCACGGATTTGTCGCAAGAACTTCTCGCACGGGGAATTCACGTTATCCAGGAACAGCCTGTACATCACAAAGATATGGCGGCTTGTTTAAGAGTGGCCCGGCAAAACGGGGTTTTGTTTCAAACCGGCGACCTTTATGTTCAATTACCTGCTGTCAGGCGGTTTATTGCCTGTACCCGGACTTTACTGAACCGGCAAAATGCCTTGTATATCGATGCGGCATTTGCTTCGCAGGTTTCCTATCCGATGGTACATATTTTGGCAGAAGCTTTGCCGTCCATTCGCCCCTGGCGGACAGGGACGGTGAGCCGGGAAGGAGGTCCGTTCCAGGTTTTGACCGGAACACTTGGTAAAACTCCGGCTGTTTTGCGGGTGCACAATGAAGTCGACCCCAACGATCCGGACAACTATCTTCACTTGCTTCACCAGGTTACCATCGGCACGGCGGGCGGCAGTTTGTCCCTTACTGATACCCATGGTGACGTCATCTGGCGGCCCCGGCTGCATATCACCAAAAATCTGGGTACGTTTGGCGATTTAGCAGGCGCTTATCCGGAGCATCTGCTGGAAAACAGTACCGAAACGCTGGGACCGTCGTCGTCTGCCAGCTATAAAGAAATTCTCACAAAGCAGTGGCCTGGGGCTATTGCCCGTGATTTGTCATCCATGCGCGAAATGATTCTGGAAAATTTTGATACAGCGATGAAATCCCAGCAGGCGCTTTTATATTCCAGTCAGTGGCAGGAACTAACGGAAACGCTGGGATATCCCGTGCTGCGTCCGGGAGGTAGCCACCAGCCGCTGCCGGTGAGTATCCTGCAAACCGAGGCGGAAAAAGTTGCCGTGAATGGGTAGCTGTGCTCAGTTTGGCTGTGTGAAATATGTAAAAAAATACAGGAAATGGAGCAAGAAGATGCTTGTATGCAGTCACATTATGTGTAAGGTAGCCAATATTTCCGAGGCAGTTCAGAACTGCAAGAAACTTGGTTTTTCCGTCGAATGGGGCAGTGCGCCGGAACGCGCCCATAATGCTTTCATCTGGTTTGAGGAAGGTCCATTTATTGAGTTCTTCCAGATACCGGAATCATGGTGGCTTCTGGGTTCCCCTTTTGGCCTTATCTTTGGCCGGGAAGCAGGAAAGCGCTGGTATCGTTGGTTTGGTTCTGCCGAGGGCCTTTGTGATTTGGCGCTTGTACCGGCAAATGCGGCTGAAGAGGCAGCTAAAGAGGTAATCAGAGACAGCCGCAGCTTTAAGGCGTTAAAACTATCCTTAAACAAAGCGGGTTTATCGACTTCCCGGATCATCAACGGCTGGCGGGTCCGGCCTGACGGAGTAAAAGTCCGGTATAGTTTTTTTTCGCCGGAACCTTCCGGCCTGCCCTTTGTCGTTTCCGGCTATGACAGTTGCCAGCGTCCGGAAAAGGTTGAACATCCTAACGGCGCGCGCGGTATTACCTGGATCAAAATGGGCGTTGCCCACAATGATGTGCAGCAGTTTCGGCTTCTTACCCAAGGGGACAAATGGCTTATTGCCCAGCCAGCGACCGAAACAAAACTGCTGGAACTGGGACTTGCGGGTTTAAAACAGAGCCTTGATCCAAATCTGTTACACGGTACGGTTATGACTGACGCTGCCGGGAAGCCGGAAAATCAATATGAGGAAAAATGAGGGGATACATTCATGTTGCAAAATAGTAAGGTCAATGTTGCGGCTAATCAGTTATTGATACGCCTTCGCCAGAGCGGCGTATCGCTATGGGCGGAAAATGGAAAGCTTCGCTACCGGGCACCGCAGGGTGCACTCGATGACAACGAACTTTTAGCATTGAAAAATCATAAAGCAGATATTCTGCATCTATTGGCAACAGATGCGGTGGCTGTTAAAGTTACGCCTGATCCCGCGTCCCGCTTTAATCCTTTTCCGTTGTCCGATGTCCAGTCTGCCTATCTGCTGGGGCGCCATGAGGCATTTGGCTATGGCGGCGTGGCTTGCCATATTTATCTTGAACTGAATTATCCCGAGCTTGATCCTGTCCGGGTCCAGAAGGTTTGGAATCAGCTCATATTACGCCACGACATGCTGCGGGCGGCAATTGATCCGAGTGGTTATCAGCAGGTGCGGGAACAAGTACCCGGACTTACCGTCGCCTATACCGACGTCAGTGCCTGGGACAACGTCAAGGTAGCGGACAAACTTGCCGAGATCCGTGAAGAAATGGGACAGCGGATTTATGATACCGCCGGATGGCCTTTATTCGGTATTGGCGTGACTAAGACGCCAGTGGGGGCTGTCTTACATTTTTCTATTGAATTGCTTATCGCCGATTGGACTAGTATTTGGCTGCTTATCTCGGAATTTGAAGCCCTTTACGCTGATCCCGCGTGCAGACTGCCGGAGCTTACGCTCAGTTTTCGTGACTATCTGCTGGCCGAACGCGGCGTGAAAGAAACTATGGCGTACAGCAGGGCTAAAGATTACTGGTTACAAAGGCTTGATGAGCTGCCGCCGGCTCCGGATCTGCCGCTAGCCAGACCCAATAGCACCGGTAAGGCGCATTTCCGGCGCCGTTACCTGCAGATGGATACTTCCTTGTGGAATGGATTCAAGCAGCAGGCCCAAAAACGGGGCGTGACGCCCACGGCGGCGGTAATGGCGGCCTATGCCGCCGTTATTGAGCGCTGGAGCCGCAACAAAAAGTTTTGCCTCAACCTTACCGTTTTGAATCGCATGCCTTTGCATCCGCAGGTTAATGACATTGTTGGCGATTTTACCGCGGTTAGTTTGCTGGCTGTGGACTGGTACGCCGGCCAATCTTTCTGCGAGCGGGCCCGGCAAATGAATAAGCAATTGTTTGCCGACCTTGATCACCGCTTATTCTCCGGCGTGGAAGTGTTACGGGAAATAGCGCGTAAGCGGGGACGGGAAGCTGCTCTAATGCCGCTGGTTTTTACCAGTGCTATCGGCCTGCTGGAGGCGGCAGCAATGAATCAGCCGCAGGGTAAGGTTGAAGGGCAGGGAATCAGTCAAACGCCGCAGGTCTTTATCGATTGCCAGGCGATGGACGGGCCATTCGGCCTTAGGGTTAACTGGGATATCAGAGAAGGTGTTTTCCCCGACGGCATGGTTGACGATATGTTCGCCGCCTTTGAATCCCTGTTGTTTTCCCTGGCAGGAACCGAGCAGGCCTGGGATGCGGCTGAGAACGTGTTTTTGCCGGCATGGCAGCTATGTGAGCGGGAAGACAGTAACGCCACCCAAACTCCGCTGGCAGCTGGTTTGCTGCATAGTGAAATTCTGGAACAGGCCGCTGCTGCGCCGGACCGACCTGCTGTTATTGACGGTGAGAACCGGGTGACATACGAAGAACTTTTGCTACGCGCTTCGGCAGTGGCCGCAAGACTAAAAGAATTAGGCTGCAGAAATCAGGATAAAGTCGCAATCATTATGGATAAGTCTGTGCAGCAGGTGGCAGCGGTGCTGGGAGCCTTGGCGGCTGGAGCGGTATATGTTCCGATCGACACAATTCAGCCGGATTTGCGCCGGATGGCGATACTGGAGAAAACCGCAGTCCGTTATGTGTTGACCTGCTCGGGAACGCGGCTGAATCTGCCGGAACACATTGCGGTAATTAAAGTGGACAAGTTAATGCCGCACCCGGAAAATATCTTAACAGCAGAGGGTGATCCCGATACACCGGCGTACATCATTCATACTTCGGGCTCGACCGGACAGCCCAAAGGGGTTGTAATTACACACCGTGCAGCGGTCAATACCATAAAAGATATTAACAAACGTTTTGCCGTCAGCCGGGACGACCGGATTATCGGCCTTGCCCAACTGGGATTTGATTTATCGGTTTATGATATTTTCGGCATTCTGGCGGCAGGAGGAACCCTGGTTTACCCGTCCGCCGACCGTCAGACCGACCCATCTCACTGGGCGGAACTGATGGCTGAACATGAAGTGACTATCTGGAACTCTGTACCGGCCCTGATGCAGATGCTGGTCTCCTATCTGCATTCTGCCCCGCAAATCAATCTGGAAAAGTTTCGCCTGGCTATGCTTTCCGGCGACTGGATTCCGTTGAATCTGCCGGATATGCTTATCAAACGCGTACCGTCTGTACAGGTGGTCAGCCTTGGCGGCGCCACCGAAGCGGCTATCTGGTCAATTTATCATCCTTACCAGGGATTGCAGCCAAACTGGAACAGCATACCGTATGGACGCCCGCTGGCCAATCAAGGATTCCGTGTTTTGGACACAACGCTGCGGGATTGTCCCGTATGGGTGACCGGGGAACTTTATATCACCGGTGCAGGTCTGGCCGAAGGGTATTATGGGGATGAAAAAGCAACCCGGGAAAAATTCTTCCCCCATCCTGTCGATGGACAGTGGCTTTACCGCACCGGTGATACGGGCCGCTATACTCCCGGTGGTGAAATAGAATTTCTCGGCCGCGAGGATACGCAGGTAAAAATCAAAGGGCACCGGATTGAACTCGGGGAAATAGAGGCCGTGCTGCAAAAGCACCCTGCGGTTGCTGCGGCCGGTGTTGTTGTTGACGGCTCAAATCAGGACAGGGCGTTATTAGGGGTGGTTGAGACTGCCTTCCGGTCAGGACGGGAGATTGCAAAAGATCAGGAACAGTTCGCCGGTTTGATAAGTGGAATCAGTGAACAGGCCGGTTTTTTGACGGCTGAACTAACCAAGGATGTTGTCGAAGCGGCCTATGCAAAGCTGGATAGAGCGATTCTGCACTCTATGCTGTGCGCCCTGATTCGTTTAGGATTATTTGCCGGGCCGGAAAAGTATTCGGTTGAGGATATTTTGAAAAATGAAGGCATCCAGCCTAAATACCATTGGCTGGTACGGCGCTGGCTGGCCAAACTGACGGAAAGGGGTTATCTGCTGGAGCCGGCAGCCGGACATTTTAGCTGCCCCCAGAGGCCGGCCGCCGAAAGCGTAAACCAGTATTGGGAAGAAGCGGAAACAGCCTGGGTTAAGGAGCTTGGCTCACCGGGCTTTGCAGCCTATTTGCGCAGTAATGCGGAAAATCTTTTGGAACTGTTGAGCGGGCGGCAGGATCCGGTTGCCCTGCTTTATCCTCAGGGCAGGCTGGACTATGTGGAAGCGCTGTATTCCGGAAACATCATGGTCAACTACCTGAATCATTGCATCTGCACGCTTTTGGAACGCATTGCCGCAAGCCAGCCGGGAAAAACGCTGCGTATCCTGGAAGTCGGGGCCGGTACGGGAGCAACTTCGGCCAAAGTGCTGAGCCGTATGGAAGGGATGAATGTGGAATATCTATTTACCGATGTTACCGCCTCGTTTATTCCCAGAGCAAAAGCACGCTTCGAAAGAATTGCGGGAGTACGGTTTGGTGTCTTTGATGTTGACAAAGATTACCGGGAACAGGGGCTGGCACCGAACAGTTTTGATATTGTGCTGGCAGCCGGGGTGTTGGAAAATGCCCGTGATATTCCGTTTACCATGGGCAGTCTGAAAGACCTCATTTGTCCGGGCGGCTGGCTTGTATTTACCGAACCGACAGAAGAACACGCCTGGATATTGGCTTCACAGGCATTTATGATGACCCAGCCTGCTGACCGGCTGCGGTTAGAACACTCTTATCTGAATAAAAACGAATGGCTGCAGGTATTGAAAGAATCCGGGGATGAGCCAATTTTGTCCTTGCCGGCGGCAGAGCATAAACTTTCAGCGTTGGGCCTGCATTTGTTTGCCAAACGCATGAAACAGGACCGGGTGCCATTACAGGCGGCGGAATTAGTCGATTATATCGCCCGGCAGTTACCGGCGCATATGCTTCCTACCCATTTACAGGTTGTTGACGCTTTGCCGCTGACCGGCAACGGTAAAGTGGACAGGCGGGTGCTGGCAAAATGGCGGCCTAAGCCGATAACAGAAGTAATTGCTGCACAGGCCGGTGAAACAGCTGCGGATGACCTGGAACTAAAATTGTCCCGGCTTTGGTCCGAGGCATTGGGGATTCCCGCTATCGGCCGGAAACAAAACTTTTACGAACAAGGCGCCGATTCTCTTATTATGGCGCAAGTTGCCGGGAAAATACGTGAAATCCTTGCCGGTGAGAGCCCCGAAAGTGACATACCCTTTGATGCGTTGCTGCGCCAAATGCTTAATTACCCAACCGTAGCCGAACTGGCGGAATTCATTCAGTCTCAAACCGGGGAAAAAGCAGAGCATGCCATTTTGGCTTCTCCCGAATTGCCGGATCAGGTGGCGGGCAATGCCGTGCTTACATCCTACGGCGGCGGTGACACCGGTCCCTTAAGAGTCGTTTTTCATGCTGCTTTAGGCACAATGAATTGCTTCCGTTTGCTTTTAGGCCATTTCGATCGCCAGACCATCGGGCCGGTCCTCGGCATTACGGTTAAAGATGCTCAAAAATATTGTGCGCTTGCGCCAGACCGGCTTGTCGAAACGGTGGCAGATGATTATGCCGGAGAATTACTGAAAACTGGGCATAAAAAAATGCAGCTTGTCGGTTATTGTCTGGGAGGTTTATTTGCCGTTGAGGTTGCCAGGCGTTTGCTGGAAAGCGGGATACAGCTGACCGATATGGTTTTGGTTGACAGCCATCCTGTGCTGTTCGATGTTCAGGACGATTTGGTTATTGAGGCTTTGTTTGTTCCTAATCTGCACATCAGCCTGGCGCAGGCCGGTTTCGGTGAAGCTACTCAGGATGAGTTTATTCTTGGTTTTAAAAGCATTATCGAGCGCACCGGCAACTATGTTCCGGCCGGGGCGGCGTGCGCCATTGCGGGTGATAATGGGTTGACGAAAGTGGGCGACATATTCCGAAAAATGGCAAGCTTTAGTAAGCGGGAGCGTTTTACCGCCTATGTCAACGCCATGGCCCGGTTTACCGGCGAACAAATGCCGGTTGACATGGCAGAAGGCTTATTTGCGGCCTATCGGCAAAGTTTTCTTGGCAGCTATTTTAAACCCCGGCCCTACATGGGCGATATCCGCTATTTGCGGGCCACCGGGTCATCCGGGTTTATGCCGGGTGCCCATGAAATGACACTGGAGTTCTGGCGCGAAATCTGCCTGGGAGACTTAACAGTCACCGATATCGGCGGCAACCATTTTAGTTGTGTTGAGGAAGAGCCATATGCCACTGATCTTGCCCGGCTAATCGCGTTACCGCTGGTAAAGTAACCCCGACGGATTCTTTCCCGCCAGCGCCGGCAAAACGGCCGGCACTGGCGGGAAAATGAAGTTTATCGGTAAAGGAGTGATTTTTATCAATAACCTTAAGGCGAAACGCTGCGTAAGATGTCTGGCCGTGGAGGCGCGGAGTAAAGGAACACTAATTGGTGATGACGGCGTATGCAATCACTGCAAAATAAACCCATCCCGCTATAACCGGATGTCCTGGGAGGAAAAGGAGCAGAAATTCCTTGAGCTTATCCACGCGGCCAAAGGTAAACACCGCTATGACGGTTTTATTATGATGAGCGGCGGTAAAGACAGCACTTATCTGGCTCTAAAACTTAAAAATGAATATAAGCTGAATCTAATGGCCATGTCCGTTGATAACGGCTTTGAATATCCGGACTCCTTTGACAATGCCCGAAAAGTATGCGACAAACTGGGAATTCCCTATATCATTCTTCAGCCCGATATGCGTCAATTGCGTAAATTCTACCGATATATTATAACGGAAAAACATCTCCGGCACGACGATTACAGCCAGATATGCCTGTACTGCGGAAATTATCTGAAACGCCAGGTTGACATTTATGCGGAAAAATTTGATGCGGCCTATATTTTTTCCGGTTATAACCCTGACCAGGTAACGGAGCTTGGGGAAGCGGCCATTGTGGAAGCCGATCCGGGGCTGGCTCAATATCAGCAAATGATCAAGAGAACACTGGATGAAAAAATGCAGGATGCCTATCAGTATACTTTGCAAAAAAATGATCCGGAGCTAGCTGCTTGCTTTGAACTGCCGCGAACGAAAATCCTGTACTATTATCAGCATTTTCCGTATGATCCGGTTCATATGCTTGCTACAATCCGGCAAGAGCTTGATTGGGAACCGATAAAACGGTTCAGCAAAAACTATCTCGTATCCGGCTGCCAGCTGGTTTGCACGTTAGTGCACCTTTGCCAGCAAAAAAATATACCGGATTATATTCAAAAGGAGTTCTCGGCGCAAATAAGAAGGGGTACCCTTACGAAAGAGCAAGTTGAGAAAGTAATGGCGGAAATAAAGTTTTCGAATGAAGAAATTGACGAAACACTCGCCAAACTGGATCTTACCTGTGCGCAAATGCTCACGCTTTAATTTTCTATTGGACAGGCAGTGTCATACTTAAGAAAGGGAGAAGGATATGACAGACGACAAAACCAGGAAGATACAAGAATATGCCGGCTCTGTCGCTGAGATTCTGGAATTCAGGGCGCGGCACACTCCGGATAAAAATGCCTATGGCATGCTGGACGCAGTTTTCCGGCTAACGGCAATCACTTATGCGGAATTATGGGCAAGAGTAGCGGCTCTCTCCTCCCGGCTGCCGGCGCAAATTGCCGGGGAACGCTGCCTGCTGATGTTTCAGCCGGGAATCGATTTTATCGTGGCGCTCCTGGCCTGCAACCATAGCGGGGCAATTCCTGTTCCTGTCAATATGCCGGGGCGGAATAAATCCCTGGTCAAATGGGAGAACATCGCCGCCAATTGTCAGGCCTGTTGTATTCTTACTGACAAAGCCGGTCTTGATACTTTCCCGGACATACTGAAGCCTTCCGGGGTATTAGCGGCCCTGCCGCTTTATGCGGAACAGGCGGGTATTGTTGCCGGCACCAGTCCGGGCTTTAATGAACTTGCGTTTTTGCAGTACACATCCGGTTCTACCGGTGATCCTAAAGGGGTTATGGTGACTCACGCCTCATTGCTGAATAACCTTAAGCAACTGGCTGACAAGTTTAGGATCAACGAAAATAGTGTTATGGTAAGCTGGCTGCCCTTTTATCATGATATGGGCTTAATCCTGGGAATTCTCCAGGGGATTTATTCGGGCAACCGAGTCATTTTAATGAATCCGGCCGACTTTATGCAGCAGCCGCTGAACTGGCTCCGGGCAATTTCCGTCTATCAGGCGACGCATACGGCGGCACCTAATTTCGCCTATGAACTGGCTGCCGCCAAACTGGCCAAATTGCCTCCTGACGAGGCGAAAGATATTTCCCTGCAATCACTGACAAGAGCGGTTTGCGGTGCTGAACCGGTTAACTTAAATACCATGCTCAAGTTTAATCAGGCGGCGCGTCCTTTCGGGTTCCGGGAATATACACTGTCGCCGGGATACGGGCTGGCAGAGGCTTCACTGGTAGTATCAGCCTATCGGCCGGGACAAAGAACCGGCTGGCTGAAGCTAGCTAGAAATGATTTGCAGAACGGCCTGGTTTCCGTGTTGGACCGGGGTTATCTTGATTACACGCAGCAACAGGCGGATGAAGCTGCAGCCGGCTCAATTTATTTGGTCGGCAACGGCTTCGTTATTGACGGACACCAAGTGTCGGTCAGAAATCCGGAAAGCGGGGCCGAACTCGGCAACCAGGTCATCGGTGAAATCTGTTTTGCCGGAGAATCGGTGACCCGGGGTTACTGGAACCGGGTGGAGGAAACCAACGCCACTTTCCCGGTTGATGAAAAGACCGGCCGGTTTTTTCTCAGAACAGGCGATCTCGGTTTTCTGGATACCAACGGTGAACTGTATATTACCGGCCGGATCAAAGATCTGATTATTATCCGGGGTATGAATTATTATCCGCAGGACATTGAACGAACCGCCTTTACCGCCCATCCCGATCTCCGTCCGGATGGCACCGCCGCTTTTTCGGTCGTTCAGGCCGGCGAGGAACAACTGATATTGATCCAGGAGGTTAACCGGCCGGCAGTCAGAAAGCCGCAATGCGATCAATGGGCGAAAAAAATCAGGGCCGATATACTAAAGGTTCACGGCATTCTCGCGGAGAGTATAATTTTTATTCCGCCGATGCATGTTCCCCGTACCACCAGCGGCAAAATCCAGCGTAACAAAGCCAAGGCCATGTACTTAAACCGTGAGTGGGATAAAATCGTGGGCATCTCTTCCCTGGAAAATTCGGAAAGAGCCCCAGGTGCGCAACCTATTACCAGCCGGGAAGAGCTGGCTGACTATATTACCGGACTTGTCGCCCGGCAGCTTGCCGTACCGGCAGGCGAAATCGATCGCAGTCTGCCGTTTACGGAACTTGGCCTCAATTCCATGATGACCCTGTCGGTTCGCAGTTCACTGGAGCAGGCAATGGGTTTCTCCATACCATCCGTTGCGCTGTTTAACTACAATACAGTGCAGCAAATGAGCGACCATCTGTTTTCGCTTAAGAATGGCAGCGTAAATCAGTCTTGGCCGGTCCGGCAAGCCGGTGTCGGGGATAGCGCTGTTTTTCCGGAAGCAGAATACGACCATTATTCGGAAGAAGAACTTTTGTCACTTCTGGCAAAGGAAGTGGGAGGGGAGGATAATGCACACTGAAACAACGGCGCTGGTTAAAAGCGATATTATTAAAAAAGCACTGATTGAAATAAAACAATTAAAACAAGAGTTGCATTGGCTGCGTGACAGCCAACATGAACCCATTGCCGTCATTGGCATGGCCTGCCGTTTTCCGGGTGGCATCACCAATCCGGCAGAATTCTGGCAGGCGCTGGTAGAGCAGCGGGATCTGATTGGAAGTGTTCCGGCCGGAAGATGGGAACCGTACCGCAGTAACAACCCGGGCAGCCCTTACCTAGAGCAAGCCGGTTTCTTACTGGAGGATATTGAAGCCTTTGACCACCGGCTGTTCCGGTTTTCACCGAAAGAAGCGGAACGGACCGATCCCCAGCAGCGGCTCTTTTTAAAAATATGCTGGGAGGCGTTGGAAAATTCGGGTTATGCCCCGGACAGGCTGAAAGGCTCTAAAACCGGTGTTTATGCCGGGGTCAGTTTGCCGGACTACCTTTATGCCCTGCACCTTGACCAAAAAAACAATTTGATCCTTGAACCAGACGATATCACCGGTAGCGGTTTTTCGTTTTTGTCAGGCCGGGCCGCGTATTTTTTCGGTTTCCAGGGACCCGGCATTACGTTGGACACCGCCTGCTCCTCCTCGCTGGTTGCTGTAGATCAGGCCTTGAAGGGACTCATGGCCGGTGACTGCGATATGGCGATCGCCGGCGGCGTAAACCTGATGTATTCACCGGCAACCACCGAACTGCTGGCCACGCTCAATATTTTGTCTCCCGACTGCGTAATCCGCAGCTTTGATGCCAAAGCCAACGGCACGGTACGCGGTGAAGGCGGCGGTGTGGTAATCCTGAAGAAACTGGCTGCCGCTTTGCGAGACGGTGACCGGATACACGCCATCATCAGAGGCAGCGGTGTAAATCAGGACGGGCCGAGCTCCGGGCTGACCGCTCCTTACGGACCGGCGCAGGAAAAACTGATTAACGATGTGTGGCGGCGCTGCCGGCTTGATTGTCATGATATAGGCTATATCGAGGCCCACGGTACCGGCACGGAACTGGGTGATCCGATCGAAGTGGCAGCTCTGGCTAATGTTCTCAAGGACAGAACGGCACCGGTTTATCTGGGAACCGTGAAAACCAATATCGGTCATCTGGAAGCGGCGGCCGGCATTGCCGGACTTATCAAGACCATTCTCGCAGTCGAGAATGGCGTTATACCGGGAAACCTTCATTTTGAAACGCCTTCGCCGCATATTGAGTGGGAAGAGGTTCCGATAAAAGTGCCGGCACGGACGCTCACCTGGGAAACCGGTCCGGACAAACCACGCATTGCCGGTGTCAGTTCCTTTGGTCTCAGCGGCACCAATGCGCATGTGGTTGTTGAGCAGTACTGCGGTACAGCTTTGCCCCAAGGAAAAAGCAGCCGCAATTGTGATGCAGACAGGCCGTTTCCTTTCAAATTCAGTTCGGTTACCGAACAGGGACTCTGCAGGCAGCTTGAGGCCTTTCTCTCCCATCTGGAAAAGGCACAGCCGCAGGACGAGACCGGCTTGGCGAATTTATCCTACAGCTTAAATAGCATCAAGGCCGATTTGCCGGTGAGAATGGTCATCTGGGCCCGGTCTGCCGGCGAACTGAAAGAAAATATCAAACAGGCCCTTGCCGGCCGGACCTCCGCTGCCGTTAGCCGCGGCAGCACGGCGAAAAAAGTCGTCTTTTTGTTCACCGGGCAAGGTTCGCAATATCCGGCAATGTTTGCCGATTTTTACCGGGAAAATCGCATCTTCCGTTCCTGCCTGGACGAGTGCAATACCTATTATCAGGCAATTACCGGCCAAGATCTGAGAAAAATTATTTTTTCCGGCGGCAGTTGCCTGCACGAAACGCGGTATACGCAGCCGGCACTGTTTGCCGTTGAGTATGCCCTGGCGCGGTTGTGGCAGGAATACGGCGTGGAACCGGTATTAATGGCCGGACACAGTGTCGGTGAATATACGGCGGCATGCCTGGCCGGTGTGTTTACTCTTGCTGATGCCGTTAAGCTGATTACGGCCAGGGGTGAACTCATGTATTCCCTGCCAAGATGCGGCCGGATGGCAGCGGTACTGGCCGGCAGGGAGACGGTAAGCAGCCTGCTGGCAGAAAAACAATGCGTTACCATTGCTGCGACCAACACTCCCGGACAAACAGTCATTTCCGGGGATGAACGGGAAGTGAACGAGGTCTGCGATGCATTGGCAGGACAAGGCATCAAGACAGTTCCCTTACAGGTGTCGCACGCTTTTCATTCCCCGCTCATGGCACCCATGCTTGCCCGTTTCGAGGCTGTTGCGCAGGAGGTGAAATATTCTGCCCCGGTGAAAAAGCTGCTTTCCAATGTGACCGGCGGTCCGGCCGGTGAGGAAATAGGTTCCTGGCAATACTGGAGTCGGCACATTCCGGCGGAAGTCAGATTTTATGACAGCATCCGGTCGATTGAAAATCCCGGGGAATATGTTTTTCTGGAAATAGGCCCTGCCCCTGTGCTGACGGCTATGGTGGAATGCATTTGCGGCGACGGGGCGGATTGTATCGTTACCAATTATCCGGACATGCGGACCGGGGAGCAGTTGGCAAGAAGCCTTTTTTACCTCTATAACCGCGGCGCCGGCATTAATTGGCAGCAATACTATGCGGATTCCGGCTGCAAAAAAGTCGCCGTACCGAACTACCGGTTTACTGAAAAACATTTTGGGCTTGTGCCCATAAACAATGAACCAGGTTGCTTTGATAGCCCTGACCGCCCGGCTTCAGCCGGCGGGACAGCTTTGCCCGGCAGTTATCGGGCCGGGCAACCGTTTGCCCAGCCGGCTGAAGTAAAGCACTATGTCCGCCAGGCTTTGATCCGGGAACTGAAAATCGCGGCAGAAGAACTGGATGACAACCAAAACCTGCTCTTATACGGTCTGAACTCCATTGTCGCCACCAGACTGGCCGCGCTATGGCGAAGTGAACTGGCGGTTTCGCTGCAGCCGGGCTTGTTTTTAAGCAACTGCACGGTAAACAAATGGGCAGAAATTATTTATGAAAAAACAACCAAACCGGCAACTGACGAGGAAGCAGCCATATCTTTTCTTGCCTGCCCGGAGAAACGGTACGAGCCATTCCTTCTCAATGAGGTTCAATACGCCTACTGGGCGGGCAGAAACCCCGAGATGGACTGGGGCGGAGTCGGTTGCTACGCGAGTTTTGAGATCGATATGGACAGTCTGGAGCCGGAACGGTTCGGACAGGCGCTGCGGGCATTAGTGCAGCGGCATGAAATGCTGCGCGCCGTCATTTCCCCGGAAGGGACTCAGACAATCCTGCCTGTTGGTTCTTTGCCGCTAACCATTTACCGCCAGGAAGCAGTTCAGGACCTGGCGGCTCATCTTAAGCTGGTGAGGCAGGAAATGTCCACCCAGGTTATTCCTCTCGGCAGACCTATGTTTGATGTCCGTCTTACCGAAATGGACACAGGCCGGTGGCGTATTCACTTCGGTATTGATTTTCTGATTGCCGATGCCTTGAGTCTGTATATTTTCTGGAAAGACTTAACCTGCCTGTATGCGGGCGAACAGTTGCCTGTACTGGAAGTTTCCTACCGGGATTACCTGGGTTATACGGCCGGGCGCCGGCAAACCCGGCAGTATGAACTGGCGAAAAAATACTGGCAGGACAGGGTCGGGAATTTTCCGGCACCACCTCAGTTGCCTGTCAATCTGCCGGCCGGTAAGCCGGCAGCCGGTAAATTTGTTCGGCGGCAAAAACGGATCGACCGCACTAAGTGGCAGGCTTTTGTACAGGCGGCAGCCCGCCAAAATCTGACACCTTCGGCAGCCCTGCTCAGCCTGTATGCGGAAGTGCTTGCCGCCTGGGGGGCAGGCAGCCGCTTTGCCGTGATGCTGACCGTATTTGACCGGGAAAGGGTTCATCCCCAGATTGATCAGATTATCGGTGATTTTACGCAACTGATGCTGGTTGAAATCCGCCGTGAACAGGTTGCTGCCTCGCGGAATGCGGCTGCTATCCAGGCGCAAATGCTGGCCGATATGGAGCACAGTCATTATTCGGCCATCCAGTTTGTGAAAGAACTGAATCACCGGGAAAATTCCCGAGGACGGATGTATCCCGTAGTATTCACAAGCGCTCTCGGCATGCAGGAACTGCCTGATGCTGCCGGTCCGGCAAGCTTTTTGGACAATATCGGCTGGACAATGTCATCCACCCCCCAGGTCTGGCTGGATCATCAGGTGTACCCTGAGCAGGGGGGCGTCGCTCTCTCCTGGGATGCGCTGGAGGCCGTATTTTTGCCGGAAGTGCTTGACGCCATGTTCGAAGCCTATACCGGGCTTGTCGAGCGGGCGGCAGAGGAGGAAACCTTTTGGTCGGAAACCATAAGCGACCTGCGTCCTGAACGCCAGCGGCAGGTTCAGCAGCAGGCCAATAACACCGGCCGGGAAATCAAAAACAGGCTGCTGCATGAGGGTATCCGACGTCACGCCGCCAGCGCACCCGAAAAAGCCGCTGTTGTGTCCGACGACCGGTTGTACACTTACCGGGAGTTAATTAACCGGGCCGATCAGGTCGCCGAATTGCTGCAGGAACAGGGAATTAAACCAGGTGACAGGGTCGCGTTGCAGATGAAAAAATCCTGCGAGCAGATTGCGGTTGTGCTCGGCATCGTTCAGACCGGCGCCGCTTATATTCCTATGGCCTGCGATCAGTCGCCCGCCCGGACGCTGGACATTCTCCGGCAGGCGCAGGCAACCATACTGTTTGTGGACGACAGGCTGGCTTTGGGGGACGCAGTCATAAAACAGGTCATCCCGGCCCACTGGGAAGAAAAACGAGGCATATGGCAGGCGGTGGCAATCAAGCCGGCGGATCTGGCCTACGTAATTTATACTTCGGGGTCAACCGGAACGCCCAAAGGCGTCGCTATTTCACATCAGGCGGCCATGAATACCATTTTAGAGGTAAACCGTCGCTTTGAGGTGACCGCGGCCGACAGCATTCTGGGTGTGTCGGCCCTGAGCTTCGATCTTTCCGTCTATGATATTTTCGGCTTGCTGACAGCAGGCGGGACGCTGGTTTTGCCCACAGAGGCCGAGCGGCTGGACCCCAAGAGCTGGCGGCAGCTTTCACTGGCGCATAGTATCAGTCTGTGGAATTCGGTGCCGGCCCTGATGGATATATATACCGACTTCCTGCTTGGCAGCGGCGGCCAGGATACCGGCATCAGACAGATTATCCTGTCCGGCGACTGGATACCCCTTGGACTGTTCAGTAAAATCCGGCAGGCATTGCCGCATGCGAAACTGACCGGCATGGGCGGAGCGACTGAAGCCGCCATCTGGTCCAACTATTATGATGTTGAAGGCCTTGAACCGGACTGGAACTCCATACCTTACGGCTATCCGCTGGCCAACCAGTCATTTTACATTCTGGACGAATTTGGCCGGCCCTGCCCTGACTGGGTGCAGGGAAAACTGCACATTGCCGGCAAGGGATTGGCTGACGGCTATCTGAATGAGCCGGAACTCACCTCACGGGCCTTCTTTCAGCACGCGGCATTACAGCAAAGACTGTATGACACCGGTGATTACGGCCGTTATCGGCAAAATGGCATCATTGAGTTTCTCGGCCGCAAGGACAGTCAGCTCAAGATTAACGGCCACCGGATTGAGACAGGCGATATTCAGGCGGCTTTCGCCAAGTGCGGACTAACGGGAGAGAGTATTATTCTGCCTGTCGGCGACCGGATGGAGAGCAAAAAGCTGATTGCCTACGTTAAAGTCAACCCGGAGTGCTTCACCGAACCGGACCTGAAAAAACGTCTTAACGCCTATCTGCCCGGCTATTGCATTCCGGAAAGAATCATTGCTGTCAACGACTTTCCCGTTACTTCCAACGGCAAAATTGACAGGAAAAAGCTGCTGGAGCATTTCGCCGCTCTGCCTTCAGAGGCCCCTGCTCCCGCGAGTTGCGGCGTACCGGCGCAGCAGCCGGTGCTGCAGACAGTCCGGGAGACGCTAAACCTGGCGGATTTGCAGCCAAGTGATAATTTAGGCGACCTGGGCGTTTCGTCTATTGACATGATCCGGCTGGCCAATCGCCTGGAAGCCGCTTTTGGCGAAAGGCCTTCTGTCGGAGAAATGGTGGGCTACCAGTCGGTGGCCGAACTGCTTGATTTTTATCGGCAGCGGCATATCGGCTCCGGCGAAAACCAGGCAGGCCGGCTTCTGACCGACCCGCGGTTTTGTCTGTTTTCCGAGGAGCAGCTGCAATATCTCAGCAAGCTGGAACCGCTTCAAGCTTGCCGGCAAACGGCAAGCTTACGGCGAACCGACCTGGCTGACAACAAACGGATACCACTCAGTTTTGCTGAATCCGGCTTTAAACAGGAACAGCACCTTCAGCGCCAAAACAGTCATGAATTTCTGCCAGGGCCGCTCGACACCGCTTCTTTCCAGCAATTTTTGGCATTGTGCCTGCAGCAGCCTTCTGCCAGCGACAGCTATCCCGTCCAGATTTACCTGTCGGTATTTGCCGGCGGCATTGCCGGAATGGAGGCAGGCAGTTATTATCTGGATGTCGCCGATCATTCCCTGGTGCAACTGCACCGACAGACAATACCGCTGTCTGCCGATCCTGCAACCAGCGACAGTCTGAAGAATCCGGCGTTTATCCTGCATTTCGTTGGCGACCTGGCCGCCGTTTATCCGGTGTATGAAAAAGACGCGCTCAAATTTTGCTTCATTGAAACCGGCTTACTCTGCCAACGGCTTGAAACTTATGCCGGACTTTTTGATATAGGCTGCTGCCGGCTTGACGCATATGCATTTGAGCAATATCGCTCCTTGTTTGATGTAACAGCCCGGCATTGTTACTTGCATTCCCTGGCGGCCGGGAAAATCAATTACAAAGTGGAAAAACCGGAATTGCCGGAAGACTTCACCGCGATTTTTAAAGACATGGAACGTTTAACCGAAAAATGCCGCACGCAGGAGATTCAATTATGGCTTGAGGACGACCGGCTGAAGTTCAAAGCCCCCGCTGCTGCCATGACGCAGGAAATCCAGGCCGAACTGAAGGCCAATAAGGCAAGCCTGATCCGGTATCTCCGGGAGTTTACGGCCCAAAGCAATCCGGATTGCCGGCCGAGCAGGCAGGCTTTCAGTCTGACTCCTCTTCAGTTGGCATATGTTCTGGGGCGTTCGCCGGATTATGAACTGGGGAATACCAGCGCCCATTATTATGCAGAGTTCGAGTGCCCGGACATTGATCCGGTGAAGCTGGAAAACGCCGTAAATGAAGTTATCGGCAAGCAGGAAATGCTGCGAACCGTCATTTACGCCAACGGCACCCAGCAGGTACTAGCGGAACAGCCCCGCTTCAGCGTTCCGGTACAGCAAATTGACGACCGGCAGCAGCTCAGTGCCATTAGGAGTCAATGGTCGCACCATACTTATGAACTTGGCAAATGGCCGATGTTTCATATTCAGATCAGCCAGTTGGGCAATAACCTGTCGCGGCTTCACTTCAGTTTTGACTGCCTGATTGTGGACGGCTGGAGTGCGCAGCTGTTGTTCCGGGAAATTTTCCGGGCTTATTACGGCCATCCCGTTCTTGCCCCGGGTTTTACCTTCCGGGAATATATCAGCCAGGCAGCAGGCTGGCTGGAGGACAAAAGCTACCATCAGGCGGCGGCCCGTTACTGGGAAGAGAAAATCAAACATTTGCCGCCGGCACCGGCACTGCCGTTCATAAAAAACTTCAGTGAAATAATCAAACCCCATTTCCGCCGGCTGCAGTTTGTGCTGTCGGCAGCCGACGCACACCGGTTGCGGGAGCGGATAAAAAAATATCGTTTCACACCTTCGGCCGTTATTTGCACGGCTTATATGAAAGTTCTCTCCCGCTGGAGCAGCCGGCAGGACCTTACCCTCAATCTCACGCTGTTCAACCGTCTGCCGCTGCATGAGGATGTGCCGCACATTCTCGGTGATTTTACCAATATCGCCCTGATTTCCTTTTTTTCCGGCAGTTCTTTTGTCCGGGAAACCAAAAGCGTCCAGGAGCAATTGTGGCAGGCAGTTGAATACCGCACCTACAACGGACTCGACCTTTTACGCCGGCTTGCCAAAGATTCGCCGGGCAAGGCGGTGATGCCGGTTGTTTTTACCAGTTTGCTGTTTGGCGAAGCTGCCGGCGACACGACAGCGATTTTCCCACCGGCGCTGCAGGAAGTGTATGCCATCAGTCAGACGCCGCAGGTTGCCATTGATCACCAGGCTTACGAACGCGACGGTTCGCTGGTTTTGATCTGGGATGTTGTCGAGGAGGTATTTGCCGCTAACGTGGTGGAAGCCATGTTTGCGGCTTACCGGAATCTGATCGACCGGCTGATAGCCGGGGAAGACTGGGATCAGGAATTTACTGTTACCGGTCCGGGCAGCCCGGGCCAGAATGGAGAGGTTTGATCTATGCAGAGTACCAACAAATGGTTTCCTTTTGCCCATAACCGGGATGGCAGAAAACACAAACAGGTTTTTTGCTTCCATTATGCGGGCGGCAGTTCCGTCATCTTTAAACAATGGGCTGCTGCCAGCCGGCCGGTGGAATTCATCCCTGTCGAGCTTCCCGGCCGGGGGATACGGAGCGCCGAAGCCTGCCTGGAAAATTTCGACCAGTTAACAGAGCAGTTGCTGACCGGCCTGCTGCCGGCCGTCGATAGCCATCCCTTTTACTTTTTCGGACACAGCCTCGGTGCGGTAATCGCCTTTGAAGTGGCCTGGCAACTGCAAAGCCGTTACGGTCTCCATCCTGAAAAGCTGATTGTCGCCGGCCGGCATGCGCCCCACCGGCCGGACCCCTCAATATTTAAGAGCTATATGAACGATGAAGCGCTTATCCGGGAACTGAAGCGATTAAACGGAACGCCGCAGGAGATTCTGGAAAACAAGGAAATTCTCGGCTTCTTATTGCCCATGATCAGGAGTGATTATAAACTTCATGAGAGCTACCGCTACCGGGGCCAGAAGCTGAACAAGATACCGGTCGTCGCTCATGCGGGTAAACATGACCACGAAGCCAATGCTGCCTTAATGCAGCATTGGCGTGAGGCGACAGACGGTAATTTTGCACTCAAGGAATTTGACGGCAATCATTTCTTTGTGCAGAAGCTGGGCGAAGAGTACCTTGCAGAACTGATCAGGGAGATTCTACAAACTGACTATGATGAAAGGGGGGCCTAAACCGGTTGTAGTGCCAAGCATTTTCAGTAAGCTTACTATTGCCTTAAGGCAACAGGAAAGGAAGGATTAATTATGAGTAAAATTGATTCCAAACTACGGGAGGAATCCCTTGCCGTACATGCCGGTCAGGAAGCCGACCCTGTGACGGGTTCACGTGCGGTGCCGATATTTCAAACAACATCTTACTTATTTAATAATGCCGACCATGCGGCAAATCTTTTCGCATTGAAAGAACCCGGTAATATTTACACCCGCCTGATGAATCCGACAACCGATGTTCTGGAAAAACGGGTTGCCGCCATGGAAGGGGGAGTCGGAGCACTGGCCGTGGCCAGCGGTATGAGCGCAATTGCCATTGCGCTGCTTACCATCGCGCAGGCAGGTGATGAGATTATTGCCACCGATAATCTTTATGGGGGAACCCATAATCTTTTTAATCACGTATTCAGACGCTTTGGCATTAAGGTTAATTTTGTCCGGTCCAACGATCTGGAGGGCTTACAGCAAGCCGTTACCGCCAGAACAAAGGCAATCTATGCCGAATCCATCGGCAATCCGAAGCTTGATGTGACAGATATAGCGGCAGTTGCGGAAATTGCCCATGCCAACGATATTCCTTTCATTCTGGATAACTCAGTAGCACCCTATCTGCTGAAACCCTTTGCGTATGGAGCCGACATTATCGTGTATTCGGCCGGCAAGTTTCTTGGCGGCCATGGGACAAGTCTCGGCGGAATTATTGTTGATTCCGGCAAATTCAATTGGGAAAATGGCAAATTTCCGCTTATCGCCAATCCCGATCCGAGTTATCACGGCTTGAATTTTATAGAAGATTTTCGTTCTGCAGGCAATATTGCCTATATCTTAAAGGCCCGCGCCACTTTGCTGCGTGATCTCGGTCCGGCAATTTCACCGTTCAATTCTTTTCTCATTCTTATGGGGATTGAAACCCTGCATCTCAGAATGCCGCGGCATGCCGAAAATGCGCTCGCAATCGCCAAACACCTGGCAAAGCATCCGGCAGTTGAGTGGGTAAACTATCCGGGGCTTGATGACAGTCCGGAAAGAAAACGGGCTGAGAAATATCTTCCCCAGGGTTGCGGGGCAATCATCGGCTTCGGAATAAAAGGCGGTCTGGAGGCCGGCAAGAATTTTATCAACTCTTTGCAGTTGATTTCGCATCTGGCTAATTTGGGAGATTCCAAAACGCTGGCGATACATCCCGCCAGCACCACCCATCAGCAGCTGGCAGCTGCTGAACAGCTTGCCGCCGGTGTTACACCCGAATTTATCCGGCTTTCGGTGGGCATTGAAAATATTGCCGATCTCATTGAAGATATTGATCAGGCATTGGCAAAGGCAGTAATTTAGAAAAGCAACAGGTTTTAGCTTAGTGCGAGGTTGCTGATTAGACGCCAGAAGTAAACACAGGCTTGGATTTTAGGAACAGGAAAGCAGAGACTTTCGCTGTTCCTAAAATCCTTTTTGGCATAAAATTATCCTTTTTTGCGTGGAAGCAAGCCCCAAAATAAGGTATTATGATTTTGTTGTTATGATTATGATAATCAATATCAATTTGAACGGTAGGTAGCGAAGTCGTCAGAAGGAGTGTATATGGATGAAAAAACAACGAAAAAAAATAGTTTGCTCACTGTTAAGCAGCACCCTGATTTGGGGATTTTCGACCGTTGCTCTGGCGGAAGAGCCTGAGGAGCTGTTTGCCCTGGAAGAGGTAGTAGTAACGGCCAGCCGAATGCCGACGAAACTATCGGAGACAGCGGCAAATGTCACGGTTGTTACCCGGGATGACATTGAAAAAGGAAACTATACAAATGTACCGGAGATTCTGGGGCAAACCAATATCGTACTGGAATCGAACTCGGAAAGAATTCCTGAGAGTTCTCCGCTTATTAATGGTGATCACCGGGTATTAATTTTGATTGACGGCCGCAGAATCAACGCTAATACTTTTATGAACGGAACTCAATTTGGGACCATCAATATGAACCTTTTACCCAGTGTTAAGAATATTGAACGCATCGAAATTGTCCGTGGACCGGCTTCCGCCCTTTATGGCAGTGATGCGGCCGGAGGTGTTATTAATATTATCACCCGCCAGGCAACCCAAGAAGATACCACCGTTTACTCGGAATTTGGGAATTGGGGACTGCGCCGCTATGGTTTCACTACGGAAAATAAAGTTGACGGATTTGGTTATCGAATTGCTTACGAACATAAAGACCAAGACTATTTTGAGTACAAAGATTACAAAACAGGTGAAATCAAGCGGATGCCAAACAGCAGCATCGATGAGGACGCACTAAGCCTGCGTCTGGATAAAGAGCTAAGCGGCGGGCGCTCTCTGTCTCTGGCTTTTGACCATGACGACAGCCGGGACGGTTCTTATCATCAACCCCCCGGGATGCCCTATTATATGCCTGAGACCTATAAGAAAACCAAGGTGAATAATGTGGCCTTGACCTATAATTGGCCGCAGGGTGCAAGCACGGATAATATGTTTAGAATATACCGGAACGATTCTTCTTATCACTGGTATGACTGGGGCTATGCAATGTATCCCGTAGCTGAGAAAGAAAGATATATAACTGATAAGGTTTTCGGCGGAGAATGGCAGCAGACCCGGCGGTTGAATGATAAGCATACCCTGGTTAGCGGTGCCGATTGGCGCAGGTCTCATGTTAAATGGCTTGCCTACGACATTGATAATACCTTGTCCAATCGCGCAGTTTATCTCGAAGACCGCTGGAAATTAGATGATCGCTGGATCTTTTCCTCAGGCGTGCGCTATGACAAGACGAACACCTTTGGCGGCAAGGCCACCAGCCGTTTTAGCTTGAACAGGGAACTGGACAAGAACAGTAATGCCTATCTTTCCTGGGGGCAAGTGTTTAGAACCCCGCTGGCAAATGAATTATACGGCGGAGGCGGGGGCAGTGTCGGCAATCCTGAGTTGCGTCCGGAAACCGGGGATACGGTGACGGTCGGCGTCAATACCCAACTGTCTGACGATACCAAGATACAAGCCAGTGTTTTCAGCAGCCGTATTAAAGACGCTATTCGCTGGAGTCCTGATGCGAATAATCTGTACGCTCCGTGGACAACAGAAAATGTTGCCAATGAGAAGCGGCACGGCGGGGAAATCTCGTTGGTTCATGAGCTGTCGCCGCAGTGGAATGTGTCTGTCGGCTATTCCTATGTCAAGATAAAAATTAAAGAAAAGGATGAAATTGATTACCACGAAGATCCCGACAATGCCCAGCCACAGGGTTACCGTCTGCAGGTTGGCTATAACCAGGATAAATGGAATGCCGGTGTAACCCTGCGGGGGGCCACTGGCCGCGACCTACAGGCCTTTGCTTCCGAGGATTATTGGGTAGTGGACTTGAATGCCAATTACCAGATGGATCGTGACACCCGCGCTTATCTTAAGGTATATAACCTAGCCAATAAGGCTTATGATGTAAGAGGTTCTTATCGTGATATCAAATTGCCGGGCGCGTACCCTATGCCGGCCAGATATATAGCGTTTGGGCTTGAAAGACATATATAATACCGATGGTTTTAGATTTAACATCCGGCCTATACCTGTCTGACAAAGTATCGCAGGTGAGGAAGGCCGGCTGTAGTGGAGTGGATTGGAAATAGAGTTTCTCACTTGCTCGGCCGGTACGCCGGGTAAGTGAGATTCTGTACGCTAGGAGGCTGTTGATTGAATCACGCAAACGTCAATGAAAAAGAAAAACAGAAAATATTTATCTTGCATGAAAATCTGTGGAAGGTGATGGTTCAGTTATCCTGGCCGGCTATCATTGCCATGGTGCTTTATGGGCTAAGTATTGTCGTTTCGGCCGTCTTTGTCGGCCGGTATGTGGGAGAAACCGCTTTGGCAGGAGTTTCGGTGGTTTTTCCTTTAACCCAGATTAGTATCGGTGTCGGTTCACTGGTCGGTGTCGGCGCCGGTTCAGTGCTGAGCATTGCCATCGGCAGCCAGGACAAAACAACCCAGGAACGGCTGCTTGGCAATGTCAACTGCCTTTCCCTGATCGTAACTGCTCTATATATAATATTGGGGCTGTTATTTTCCACACAGCTGGTTCAGCTTATGGGCGGCAAAGACGAGGTATTACGGCTGGGCGATGTGTATTTTCGCATAACCCTGTTTGGGGGCTTTTTTTGGATTTACGGCCTGGCTGCTAATATGATTGTCAGAGCGGAAGGGAAAATGAAGTCGGCGGCAGTGATGATGGGACTTGGTTTGGTCGCCGATGTGGCAGCCAATTATCTGCTTGTTGTCGTTTTCAATCTAGGGGTGGAAGGTTCGGCCTGGGCAACCAATTTCGGCATGTTGGTTTATACCATCCTGGGCTGGCTTTATTTTGGCCGGGATTTCTCCTCGTTTAAAACCAAAACCTTCTCGCTTTATTGGGACCGGAATACACTAAAGACTATTCTTAGTCTGGGCATGTCTTCGTTTATCCTGATTTTGATGAGCCTGGTGCAGGGAGTGGTCGTATTTAACGCTCTTGCCCAGTACGGGACGGTCCTGGACATTGCTTTTTACGGTGTAGTTTACCGCCTGTTTACCTTTTTGTTAATGCCGGTTGTTGGCTTAATGCGGGCGTTGCAGCCGGTTGTCGGGATAAACTATGGTGCCGGTCAGTATGAGCGTGTTATCAGTGCCTATAAAATATTTACTGTTGCTTCTGTAGCACTGACATTGCCTTTTTGGGGCATTTCTATGCTTGCGCCGGAGTTTGTTCTGGGTTTTATGCTGACAGGGCAAGTGTTTACCGGCAATCAACTGCTGTATTTCTGGATTTATATGGCGGTGTTACCGCTCCTGTCCTCCATTTTCATGGCGATGACATTTTTCCCGGCGATTGGCAAAGGGAAACCGGCCGCTGTAATCGGCATAGCCAGGCAGTTGATTTTTTATATACCGGTTATGCTGATTTTGCCGAAATTCATGGGAGTTGCCGGTGTTTATACCGGCTCTTTGGCAATTGACGTAGTAATTGTTTTATGGACGATGGTCATGGTGAAAAAAGAATTTACGGCCCTCAGAGCACAGGCTAAACCGGCTGCCCTGCATTTTTCATGAGTGCCGCCGGACTCTGACCGGATTGGGAGCAGCAGATGCAGCAGGCAGAAACTCAATCTGCAGCATCTGCTGAGTTTGACGGAAAAAATTCAGAAAGGATAATGAAACCGCTATGGTTTTCCATTATATGAGGTGCAAACATGCGCGAGATTATGAATGTGTACGCCTATGCCCAGGAATTTAAAGCAGAGATGATCAGGGCCATCACTTTTCTTACGACAAGTGTTATTATGGCGGTTGTTCCCTATTTTTTTATCTATCATATTATTATGCGGTTCAGCGGTGAAGACCGGCTTACAGTAGGTTATCTGGGGGGGATGGCAGGACTGATTTTGGTCAGCCTGGTTTTAAAAACTTATCTGCATGGCCGGGGGTTGTCTGTCTCGCATCGTTTGGCGTACAACACGTTGATGGGGATGCGCAAGAAAGTAGCCGATAAACTGCTGAAGATGCCCATGGGAGCTATCCAGCGGCATAGCACAGGCAGCCTGAAAAAAAATTTCGTCGAGAATATCGAGGATATGGAGATTATTTTGGCGCATGCCATGCCTGAGGGGATATCCAACCTACTCACTTTGATCATTATCACCGCAACCCTCTTTATTCTTGACTGGCGGATGGCGCTCTTAGCACTGGCGGTACTGCCGATCGGCCTGATTGCGGTGTATATGATGGTCAAAGACGGCATGAAACGGATGGGACCCTACTATCAGGCCTCCAAAGAAATGAATGAAAATATTATCGAATATATTGCCGGAATGGAAGTCATCAAGGTTTTCAATCAGACGACCACCTCGTTTAAGAAATATATTACTTCCGTGAGTAACTATAAAAAGTACACGCTTCACTGGTTTAAAGTATCCTGGAATTATATGACGGTTTACAGCATCATCCTGCCTTCGACATTACTGTTCCTTCTGCCGGTAGGGACCTTATTTTACTTAGGCGGGTCGCTCTCGCTGGGGACGTTTGTCCTGGTCATTCTGCTGGCCATGAGCATGGGGCTGCCACTGATGCGGCTGGTGGAGTTTCTGCCGATCTTCCCCCGCCTCAGGCAGCAGGCGCAAAAAATTGAACAGCTATTTACCGAGGAGGAGCTGGTGAGCGGTGTAAGCCAGGCCGCGCCGCAAAATTACAATGTTACGTTCGACCGGGTGACCTTCGCCTATGATGATAAAGAAGTGCTGCATGAGGTGTCTTTTGTCGCCAAAGAAAATACGGTGACGGCGCTGGTCGGGGAATCCGGGGCCGGCAAATCGACGCTGGCCAAGCTTTTGGTCCGGTTCTGGGACATCAAACACGGTGCCGTTAAAATCGGAAATGTGAATATCAGGGATCTGCCCTTTGCTACCCTTATGAATGCCATCAGTTATGTATCCCAGGATATTTTTCTGTTCGATACGACGATTATGGAAAACATCCGGATGGGCCGCCCCAGTGCCACTGACAGTGAAGTCATCGCTATGGCCAAAATTGCCCAGTGCCATGACTTTATTCTGGCAACCGACCTCGGCTACCATACAGTGGTTGGCGGTGCCGGTGATAAATTATCCGGCGGACAGCGCCAGCGGATTGCCATTGCCCGGGCCCTCTTAAAAAACGCGCCCATTGTGGTGCTGGATGAAGCCACCTCGTTTACCGACCCGGAGAATGAGGACAAGATTCAGGCGGCCTTAAACAGTCTGATCCAAGGCAAGACGCTGATTGTAATTGCGCACCGGCTGTCGACTATCGTGGACGCCAATAACATCATTTTGCTGGCCGACGGCAGGATAGCGGCTCAGGGAACACATCAGGAACTGCTGGCGGCATCCCCGGTTTACCAGACCATGTGGCAGGCGCATCAGGACGCAATAGACTGGGATATTGCCGGTAGGGAAAGGAGTCGATAACATGCTGGGGTTTATTAAAAGAATGCTTAACCTGGCAGGTGAATTCGCCGGACGGATCAAGCTGGCGTTTGTCCTGAGCTTTTTTGAGAACATGCTTTCCTACATACCAATCCTGGCCGCTCTGTATATTTTTACCAAAATTGTGGCAGGGACCCTGACGGCCGGGGACGCCTGGCTGAGCGGCGGTGTTATGCTGGTTGCCGTCATCGTACGGTGCGTGTTAAGACGTTTGTTTGTCGCCCTGCAGAGCGGCACGGGGTATGAAATCTGTGCCCGGGAGAGAATTAACAGCGGCGACCGGTTCAAACGCTTTCCCATGAGCTATTTTACGGAAGGAAATCTGGGCAACGTCACCTCGGCTATTTCTGTTGACCTGCTGTTTATCGAAGAGCATGGCATGGGGGCGATGGATAAGGTAGTCAACGGCTATATGGGCATTTTGCTTAGCAGCCTGATGCTGTTTGGCGTTGACTGGCGCGTTGCCCTGGTATCTGTGACTGTGTGTGTGCTGGCCCTGCTGGCGCTCAACCGGCTGCAAACCGTCGGCAAAGAGCAGTCCAGAATTAAACAAGACCAACAGGCCAGGCTGACAGCCACCGTGATTGAATATGTCCAGGGAATAGCGGTTATCAAGTCGCTCAATCTGGCGGGTGATAAGGCGCAAGCGGTTAAGGATACGATTGAAAGCACTCGCGATCACTCCATTGACTATGAAGAAAAGTTTACGCCGCCAAGCTTTCGCTATCAGGCTTGCTTTGCAACCGGTACCGCCCTGATTGTTTTTTTGACAACCTATTTTTGTTTTACCGGCAGCATGACCATGCCGGTGATGCTGATGCTGCTGATATCGGCCTTTTATATTTATCTTTCCCCCCAGGCGCTGGCCGGCCTGACTGCTCAGATCCGGGTCATGGAAGCCGGGCTGAACCGCTATGAGGCGCTGAAACAGGTGAAAATTATTGACGAAGACGGGCAGGATATCAAGCTGGACCGGTTCGACATTGAATTTAAAGATGTTACTTTTGCGTACGAAGAAAGCGAAACCCTGAAAAATATCAGTTTCAAGGTGCCGGAAAAAAGCATGACAGCCCTGGTGGGTGCATCAGGCTCAGGCAAAACCACTATTGCCAATCTGATTGTAAGGTTTTGGGATGTCCAGCAGGGCGAAGTGCTGGTAGGCGGCGTCGATGTCAAGACACTGACCTGTGACAGCCTGTTGAAAAATGTCAGTATGGTTTTTCAAAACGTCTATCTGTTTAATGACACGATTTTGAACAACATCAAATTCGGCAAGCCGGACGCCACCTATGAGGAAGTTGTGGCCGCGGCCAAAAAAGCCCGGTGCCATGATTTTATCACAGCCCTGGAGCAGGGGTACGATACCGTGGTGGGAGAGAGCGGCTCCACCTTGTCCGGCGGTGAAAAACAGCGAATTTCCATCGCCAGGGCGATTCTCAAAGACGCGCCCATTATTCTGTTGGACGAAGCGACGGCCAGTGTCGATCCGGACAATGAACAGCATATCCAAATGGCGATTAGCGAACTGGTTCGGGATAAAACCCTGGTTGTGATTGCGCACCGGCTCTCGACCATCCGCAATGCCGATCAAATTCTGGTTATTGACGGCGGACGGCTTATTCAGCAGGGCACGCATGCTGAACTATTGCAGCAGGGCGGCCAGTATGGCAAGCTCTGGGAGAAACGCTTGACGGCCCGCAGCTGGAAAATAGCGGCAGAATCCAAACCACAGGGCATTGGCGCCGCGGCCGGCGCCTAGACGGGAGGCGCTTATGCGGGAAAAAAGGTTTGCCGGGCTGACCGCAGCAGGCTTGCCGCCGGCCCGGGAGGACATGGCCGCAGTGGAACTGATGGCGGTACGGAAAGTGTATACGACCGGCGCCGGTGAGTTTGCAGCCTTAAAAGGGGTGGATCTAACGGTGGAGCAGGGCGAGTTTGCCGCTGTGGTGGGAAAATCGGGCAGCGGCAAATCTACATTAATTAATATGATTACTGGCATTGACCGGCCCACCGGCGGGGAAGTATGGGTGGCCGGTACGCCGGTGCATACGCTGACGGAGAACCAGATTGCCGTGTGGCGGGGCCGGACGCTGGGGGTGGTGTTTCAGTTCTTTCAGCTCCTGCCAACCCTAACGGCGCTGGAGAACGTAATGCTGCCCATGGATTTCTGCCATGTCTATGACAAGGCGGAGCGTCCCCGGCGGGCGCTTGAGCTGCTGGAAATGGTCGGTGTCGGGCAACAAGCCGGTAAACTGCCGGCCAGCCTGTCGGGAGGACAGCAGCAACGGGTGGCTATTGCCAGGTCACTGGCCAATGATCCTCCGCTGCTGGTAGCGGATGAGCCGACCGGCAATCTGGACAGCCGGACGGCGGCAGCGGTTATTGAACTGTTTAATGAACTGACCCGGGCAGGCAAGACCATCGTTATGGTCACCCATGACCAGGACCTGGCGCGTCAGAGCAGCCGCATCGTGACGGTGGCTGAAGGCGGGATTGTGCCAGATGGTCGCACCGGAGTGCGTGACCTATGATCAGCTACCGGTTGCTATCGCCAAGATGGCGTAAGGTATGGGCGGATCTGGCGGGCAATAAGCTGCGGACCCTGCTGGTAGTGCTGTCTATCGCCGTGGGCGTGTTTGCTGTCGGCATGGTGGCCAGTTCCTACCTGATGTTCCAGCGGGATATGGCGAACAGCTGGAGTTCGGCGTCGCCGGCCAGCGTTAGTTTGTATGCCGACCCTTTTGACGAGGAGCTAATCGACAGCATCCGCAGCCTGCGGGGCGTCAAAGAAGCCGACGGCCGGTTCAATGCGGATTTGCGGGTGTTTACCGCCGGCGGCGAATGGCGGCAAATGTGGCTGACCGCCATTCCTGACTATATTAAGCAAGAGGTAAGTGTGGTACGCCCGCAAACTGGCGCCTGGCCGCCGGGAGACGGCGATGTCCTTCTGGAGCGGTCTTCGCTGGCTGAGCTGGGGGTGACGCCCGGGGAGCGCATTTTGGTGGAAACAGCTGCCGGCAATAAGCGGTCACTCAAGGTAAGCGGCATCGTATATGATGCCGGCCAGATTCCCAGCCTCTTCAGCGGCCGTTCCTACGGCTACATCAATATGGACACGCTGGAGAAGCTGGATGAAGACCGGCAGCTTAACCAGGTGAACTTGGTGGTTGAACCCTGGGTGCTGCAGGGCAAAGCGACGGCGCCGATTGAGGCGGTGGGCCGGCGGGCTTTCACCAAGCTGGAGCAGGGGGACACAACCGTATCAGGCTTTCAGGTGAACAAACCCGGCGAGCATCTGATGCAGGGAACAGTTAATGCTCTGCTCCTGCTTCTGGCAGTGCTGGGGGTTTTATCCCTGTTCATGAGCATTTTTTTGTTGATTAATACCATTTCCGCCATTTTGACGCAGCAGGTGCGGCAGGTGGGCATTATGAAAGCCCTTGGGGCAAGGCGGGATCAGATCCTCAGGATGTATCTGACGCTGGTGGCGGTTTACGGCCTTTTGGCTTTGGCGGTGGCCGCGCCGCTGGGGGCGCTGGCGGCCAGCGCGGTAACCGGGTTTATTGCCGGGGTGTTTAATTTTGATTCCGGCGGCGTGGCTTTGCCGCTCAAGGTACTCCTGCTGGAAGCGGCGGTAGCTGTACTGGTGCCGCTGGCAGCAGCCTTCTGGCCCATCTGGCAGGGCTCGGGCATCACTGTGCGGGAGGCGATCAATGATTACGGCATCAGCTCTGTGGCGGCTCAAGGCCGGGTAGACCGCTGGCTGGACGCCGCTCTGGCACGAATGCAAGCTCTGCCGCGGCCGGTGGTACTTTCCCTGAGAAATACTTTCCGGCGCAAAGGGCGGCTGGCACTCACGCTGCTCACGCTGACGACGGCCGGTATCGTGTTTATGTCTGTATTTTCCGTACGGGCGTCTTTATATGCCACCCTGGAGCAGGCTTTGCAATATTACCGTTATGATCTCATGGTGGTATTTACCGAAAGCTACCGGACAAACCGGATTGAACAGGCTGTAATGCAGGTGCCTGGGGTAAAAACAGCGGAAGTCTGGGAACTAACCTCCGGCAGGATATTGCGGGATGCAAGGAAAGAGGCTGAGAATGAAGCCAGTACGGAGGTCACTGTATATGGACCGCCCCGTGGTGCGGAGACCATTCAGCCCACAATGGTTACCGGCCGCTGGCTTGTGCCAGGGGATGAAAGTGCGCTGGTAGTCAATACTGAAGTGATAAAAGACAATCCGCAATTGGCTGTCGGCGCACCGGCAATTTTAAAAGTGGGGGATCACAAACTGCGGTTCACTGTGGTAGGCATTACCCAAGGCATATTGTCAGGACCCTATGTGTACGCACCGGGTGAATGGCTGACCAAAGCGCTGCAGGCATCCGACCGCGCCCACTCGGTCCGGATTACCGCCTGGTCCGGTGACCGGCAGGAACAAAAACTGCTGGGTCGGGCTCTGGATCAGCATAGTAAGAAAAACAGTCTGAAGGTCAAGCGCGTTGATGTTACCTGGGAAAACAAGCAGCGTACAGAAGGACGTTTCAATATTCTGATTGCGTTCCTGCTGGTTATGGCTGTGCTGCTGGCGGTGGTGGGGGCTTTAGGTCTTACCGGCACCATGAGCATCAATGTGCTGGAACGGACGCGGGAAATCGGTGTAATGCGGGCTATCGGCGCCTCCAGCCGGGAGATCGGCCAGGTATTTGTAGTGGAAGCCCTGTGCATTGGCCTTATAAGCTGGCTGGCAGGAGCCGTGCTGGCTGTGCCGGTGGCAGCCTTGCTGGACTATCAGGTTGGTCTGTTGTTTTTGCATAATCCAATGGAATTTTATTTTAGTTTCGCGGGTGTAGGCATCTGGCTGGGCGTGTCGGTCACGCTGTCGCTGCTGGCCAGCCTGCTGCCGGCCTGGAACGCAACCAGGATGAGCGTACGGGAGGTGCTGAATTATGAATAATTTGCAGCAGGACAGAAAAGGGACTGGGATATTCCGGACGGCTGTCAATGGTTTGCTTACAGGCCGCCGGCTGCCGGCAATTCTGCTTCTGGCAGTGATGATGGCAGGCATATGGTGGCTAAGCCAGGGACGGCAGGCGGCAAAGCAGGAATTGCCGCCGGTTAAAGCTGATGCGCGGGTATTGGCCGAAGGCATTGTTTTCCCGGTACGTTATGCGCAGATGGTGATGCCGGTGGACGGCACCATCGGTGAGGTGCTGGTCAAAGAAGGGGAGCGGGTTAAGGCCGGACAGCCGCTAATCGGCCTGGTGCGCCGGGATTATCAGGCCAGGGTGGGCAGCGCCGGCGCCGATGTAAGCCGGGCTGCTGCCGCCGTGGAACAGGCCCGGGTGAATGTGGCGGACACCGAACGGGAGCTTGCCCGTCAACTGCATCTGGATCAGGCCGGAGCCACCTCCCGGCAGCAGCTTGATCAGGCCCGGACCGCCGCCGAGCGCAGCCGGGCGGCTTTGGCCCAGGCAGAGGCTGATTTAAAGACCCAGGAGAATTTGCTGGTGGAAGCCGAAAGCCTGCTGGATAAAACTGAACTCAGGGCGCCGATCGACGGTACGGTGGCCTATCTGGATGTAAAAGTAGGGGAACATGCCGCCGGCGGGACGGTGCTGGTGCGGATTGCCGATGAGACGGCCTGGGAAATACGCAGCGATGATCTGACCGAACTGATGATTGCCAAAGTGCGGCCCGGCGATGTGGCGGTATTGACCTTTGACGGCATATCCGACCTGGAGATTCCCGGCCGGGTCAAGTTTATCCGCCCCTATGGGGAGAAAAAGCGGGGGGATATTACTTATACGGTGACCATTGACCCGGACCGCTGGGATGACCGTCTGCGCTGGAATATGACGGCCCAGATCGCCATTGCGCCGGTAAAGTAATATATTATGAACAGTAGAAACGCTATTGATCTGCGGGTCAATAGCGTTTTTAGATTTATATATGGAAGGCCTTGCCAATAGGGTCAATATCCGGTATAATAAGTGCCGAGTAAATGAAAATGATTATCAATAACATTTTGCACCATCAATAATCCGGGGGTGATGCTATGATGGAAGGTGCTGTGTCCAAATACCAGATATTTAATCCGCAAGATGAAAATTGCTCTGTTTGTGCCGGACTCGAGCGTATCTTCCGAACTGGTTCGTTTCAAAGCGAACTGGAAATACCGGCGGCAATCGGCAAGGGTTATTGCCGCCGGATTGTTGTCAGGCCCTCCATGGCCATCACAATAAGCGATATGACGTTTTATCGAAAGATGACCATGGGCGGCAGGCACGATCACTCCCTGTGCAAGCTTGCGTTTTGCCTGGGGGACGGCTTCCTGTGCCGGGTAGGGAATAAAGAGGAGTATGAGGTCGCCGGCGGGGCAAGCTATATGTTCAGCCAGGACCGGGGAACCGGCGTTAGCAGTTATCATTCGCCCGGGCAGCGGGTTGTGGGACTTAATATTGATATAGCTTCAGAAGTGATAACCGATTTTCTGGAGCAGCGGGGCGGGGAACTGGCTCACACTGGTATCAGGGACGGGTTTTATAACAGAACAATTTCACCTGCCGTCAGATTGATTCTCAGCGAGATTATGAACTGCCGCTATCGCGATCATGTAAAAAAAATCTATCTTGAAGGGAAAATCCTGGAGCTTACCGCCATATGTCTGGATGAAACCCTGTGTGCGGCGCTGGAGCCGTATCCTGTGACCGGATTGTCTGCTTATGATATAGAGGCCCTGCAGAAAGCCAGAAGGATTCTTGACGACAATATAGCCGCGCCGCTGACTATCGGCAAACTGGCAAGACTGATTTGCCTCAATGAGTACAAGCTGAAAACCGGCTTTAAACAATTATTCGGGCTGCCGGTTCATGCCTATATCATTGATAAAAGACTGGAAACCGCACGACTGTTAATGCGGGAAAAAAAGCTGAGCATCACCGAAGCGGCTTTGATGGTTGGCTATAGTGACATCGGCCGTTTTGCCGAAAAGTTTAGGCAGAAATATGGCGTTAACCCATCCGAATACCTGAAACAGTTATAAAGAATTACGCTCACAGCCGGGCGAAAATGTTACTGTCTGCCCAACAGAATACCGGTGTCAAAAGGATTATAGGAACAGGGAAGCACAGGCTTTTTTGTTCCTATAATCCTTTTTTACGTAGTACTTATCCTGTTTTACGTAGAAGGAAGCGATAAATTACGATATTCTATTCTTGATAATGATTATGATAATCATTATCTATGATAAAACGGTTTACAAAGAGGTGAGTGATAAATGCGCGACATTAAGAAAATTTTACAGTATGCCCGGGAACACAGAAAAAAAACATATTGGGCATTTTTTTTGATTCTTGGCAGTGTCATGGCCGGCATAGCGCCGTATGTAATCACTTATGATGTGATTACCCGGTTTGCAGAGCGATCCGGTATTACTCCGGGGTATTTACTGCTCGCGAGCGGCGGCGTTACCGCTGTTTTATTACTCCAGTCGCTGCTGTTCTACAAAGGGCTGGCCGCATCTCATCAGGCGGCGTTTGACACGCTGATGGGGATGAGGAGCCGGTTTGCCGACAAGCTGACCCGGCTGCCTCTGGGAGATATCCAGGCTAAAGGTGTGGGCAGCTATAAGAAAAATCTTGTTGACGACATTGAAAGCGTGGAACTGCTGCTGGCCCATATGCTGCCGGAGGGCATTCCCTATATTCTCGCGCCGGTTATGGTTTACGGCATTTTGTTTATTGTGGACTGGCGACTGGCGCTGCTTTCCCTGGCAGCCTTCGGTATCGGCATGATTGCCGTGGTATTGCTGATGCGCACCGGCCTAAAAAAAATGGCTCCCTATTATGCGGCGGCGCGGAAAATGAATGCCACGATCGTAGAATATATTTCCGGTATGGAAGTGATTAAGGTTTTCAACCGGACAACCAGTTCGTACGAAAATTATACCGCAGCAGTTGAAAATTATAAAAAATATTCGTTGGCCTGGTGCAATGAATCCTGGACCTATATGGCCATTTACGGTTCGGTTCTGCCCTGCACCATCCTGTTTTTATTGCCGGTGGGCACTGTGTTTTATATCCAGGGAACGCTGACGCTGCCGACCTTCGTTTTTGCTTTGCTATTATCCATGAGCCTGGGGCAGCCGCTGGTCAGGCTGGTGGAATTTTTCCCCACGATTCCGGTGCTTAAGCATAAAATCGGCCAGCTTGAACAAACTTTTGCCGGCCGGGAACTGACTGTTGCCGAGCAGGGACTTGAGCCGGAAACCTATGATGTGGAATTTCATGAGGTTAGCTTTGCCTATGAGCATAAGGACGTGGTTTGCCGGGTGTCCTTCTGTGCCGGGGCGAATTCAGTCACTGCCATCGTTGGGGCCTCTGGCAGCGGTAAAAGCACTTTGGCCAAGCTTTTGGTGCATTTCTGGGATGTAAAAGACGGTCGAATCACCATCGGCGGCGTCGACATCAGGGCCATGTCCCTGGAAACATTAATGAGCCTGATCAGTTATGTCGCGCAGGATACCTTTCTCTTTAAGAGCTCCATCCGGGAGAATATCCGCATCGGCAAGCCCGGCGCCAGCGACGGCGAGGTCATCGCCGCGGCCAGGCTGGCCGGATGCCACGATTTTATTATGAAGCTGGAGCAGGGCTATGACACCAATGCCGGCGAGGACGGGAACAAACTCTCCGGCGGCGAAAGGCAACGGATTACTATTGCCAGAGCACTCTTAAAAAACGCGCCAATTATAATTTTGGATGAAGCGACCGCGTTCACCGATCCGGAAAATGAGGATAAGATCCAGACGGCGTTAAATCAGCTGATTGCCGGGAAAACCCTGATTGTCATCGCCCACCGGCTGTCGACCATTGTGGAGGCCGACAGCATTGTGGTGATGGAGAAAGGCAAACTGCTGATGCAGGGCAGCCATGCCGCCTTGCTGGCAGATTGCGGCACCTATCAGACGCTCTGGGATGCTCATCAACAGGCCCTGCATTGGGGAGTTAGGGGAGACCAATATGTTTAGGATTATTAACCGGCTCTTGGTTCTGGCCGGGGAAAATGCAGGAAAAATTAAGCTGGCGTTTGTGTTCAGCATCATGGAAGCCATCTTTGCGCAGGTTCCCATTATTGCCGTTTTGTGGATCCTTGTCAAAATCGTAGCCGGCAGTGTCGTCATTGAGGATGCCTGGCTTGTCGGTATTGCCGTTACGGCCAGTGTGGTGTTAAGGGCCTTGGCTAAGCGGCTGGTGGACGGCTGGCAAAGCGGGGCCGGCTATGAAATCTTTGCCAGAGAGAGAATGCGAATCGGCGACCGGCTAAAACGGCTGCCCATGGGATATTTCTCCGCAGGCAATATCGGCAATATTACCGCGGTGGTTACCTCTGATCTGGTATTTGTCGAAGAACATTCCATGGCAACGCTGTCACACATCATTAGAGGGTATTTGAACACACTGATTGGTGTCGGCCTGCTAACTGTTCTGGATTACCGGATCGGTCTGATTTCGCTTGTTACCCTGCTGCTGGCGGTGGCGGCATTGAACAAAATACAAACCGTGGTCAAGCGGCAAGCAGTTGTCAGGCAGGAAACCCAGTCGCGGCTCGTGGGTGCCGTCCTTGAATATATAAAAGGAATCGCGGTGATTAAAGCCTTTAACCTGACCGGTGACCGGGCTGAAAAGATAAAGCGGGAATTTAAAGCATACCGGGATGCCATGATTCAGTTTGAAGAAAAATTCATTCCCCCCAGTTTGTATTTTGATCATTGCTTTACGCTGGGAATCGGTTTCACCGTATTGGCGTCGGCCTATTTTGCCTTTGCACAGACGATGGATTTATCGCTGGCACTTATGCTGCTAATCTTTATTTTTCAATTTTATCTTCCCTTCAAGGCGCTGGGGATCCTGAGTGTCAAGGTGCGGATTATCGAAGCTGCTCTCAACCGGTATGAGGCGATTCAAAATGAGGCCATTATTGATGAAAAGGGCAAAGATATCATGTTATCGCAGTTTACTATCGAATTTGATGACGTCACCTTTGCTTATGACCGGGAACAAATCCTCAAGCAGGTGAGCTTTACTGTGCCGGAGCGCAGCATGACTGCCCTGGTCGGCCGGTCTGGCAGCGGCAAAACTACGATTGCCAGTCTGATTGCCCGGTTTTGGGATGTGCAGGCCGGCGCCGTGAAAATCGGTGGCGTGAATGTAAGGGAAATGACCTGCGACAGCCTGTTAAAGCATATTAGCATGGTATTTCAGCATGTCTATTTATTTAACGATACCATTCTGAATAATATTCGTTTCGGCCGGCCGGACGCCACGCGGGAAGAAGTGGTAATCGCCTGCAAAAAGGCGTGCTGCCATGATTTTATCATGGAGCTCGAACACGGCTATGACACCGTTGTGGGTGAGGGCGGTTCCTCGCTGTCGGGTGGTGAAAAGCAGCGGCTTTCCATTGCCCGGGCCATTCTTAAGGACGCGCCAATTATCCTGCTGGACGAGGCCACGGCCAGTATGGACCCGGAAAATGAGCGGCTTATTCAGCAGGCTATCAGTGCGCTTGTCAAGGATAAAACCCTGGTGGTAATTGCCCATCGTCTGGCGACGATAAAAGATGCCGATCAAATCCTGGTGATTGATGAAGGCAGGATTGTGCAAAGCGGTGGACATGAGGAGCTTATTGAGGCAAAAGGTCAGTATTATGATTTCTGGCAGCGGCGCATAAAGGCCGGCAGCTGGAAGATTAGCAAGGGTTCGTGATTATAGAGGGGGAAAGACGATGAGCAGGGGAAAAATGAGCAAACGACAAAAGCAATTATTGTGCCTGGTTCTGGGAGGAACGCTGATCTTTGGCGGGCCGGAACGGGCTGCAGCGGAGGAAGCGGAAGCGGCTGAGTTTAGCCTGGACGAATATGTGGTGACAGCCAACCGCATGCCGACCAAACGCACAGAAACCGCAGCCAATATTACGGTAGTAAGCCGTGAGGAGATGGAACAAAAAAATATCACCACGGTCAAAGAGGCCCTGAACCAGGCCGGCGTCCAGGTGGACGTGGAAGGTGGCGGCAACTCGGCGGATAACTCGTACGTCACACTCAATGGGGATAAGCGGGTGGTTATTTTGGTGGACGGCCGGCGGATTAACTGGGAACAGCAGGTGGATAACGCGCAGACCGGTTACAGTCTGGGTATGCTGCCTGATCTGAATAACGTGGAAAAAATTGAAGTGGTGCGAGGGGCCGCCTCGTCGCTGTACGGCAGTTCAGGGGTGGGCGGTGTAATTAATATCATTACCCGCAAGGGGACGGAAAACCGTACCACCGCTTTAACCGAATTCGGTAGTTGGGGGGCAAGGCGGTACAGCCTGCAAACCAGCGGTAAAAGCGGTGATACCGGTTATATGGTAACGGCTGAACGGCAAACACAGGATTATTATGAATATAAAGATCCGGCCACCGGCAAAGTCGTCACTATGCCTAACAGTGATTTTACCCGGGAAACTGCTTCGTTGCGAATAGACAAGGACCTCGGCAACGACCGGACATTGACCTTTTACTTTGATCATTTGAGTGAAGATTCCGGTTATCCGGTAGCCAAACCGGGATTTGCTTTCTACTGCCCGGACGCCTCCCGGCATACCATTCAGAATAATCTGTCCCTGGCTTATCGTTGGCAGCAGGGAGAAAATATAACGAATAACCTGCAAATCTACCGCAATCATTACAATGGCTTCTGGCATCGCTATAAATATAATATCAACAGCTCCCGTTATGAACTGGAGGCCGACGGCATTGAGTGGAATCAGACCCGGCGCTTGAGCGACCGTCATACCCTGCTCGGCGGTTTTGACTGGCGCAGTACGCGTATTGATTATATATCCTACCTGGGAGAGACGATTGATCCCTCCAACACCTACACCGGCCGGAACCTTCGCAATCTGGGGCTGTTTTTGGAAGACCGCTGGACACTGGATTCCCGTTGGACATTCACTGCCGGTATGCGCTATGACGATCCCAATGAATATGCTGATAAATCAACCGCTCGGCTGAGCTTAAACCGGAAAATAAATGATACTACCAACGCCTATTTGTCCTGGGGTCAGGTGTACCGGGGTCCCAACGCAGTTGACTTATTTATGCCGGAGGGGACGTATTACCGGAAAAATCCCAATCTCAGGCCGGAGAGAGGCCAGACTGCAACGCTGGGCATAAACACCAAGCTGCCCGGCGGCACAGCCATTCAGGCCAGTTTATTCAGCACACAGTTAAAAGATGCGTTTAAAGATTATTACGATATCGACCCTGTGAACTATACTTATACCCGGGAAGTTTTTAACATCGCGCAACAGAAAAAAAAGGGTTTTGACCTTATGGTGACACAGCCGTTTGCTGAGCACTGGAACCTGACCGCCGGTTACTCTTATCTGCAGGTAAAGGAAGATGACGGTGATCCTACGAATGGCACCGGTTATCAATCGGACATTACCAACAGCAATCCCCATGCGTACCGCCTGGGAATCCATTATCACAACAATGCCTGGAATGTCAGCGCTGCGTTGCGCGGGGCCACCGGTCGCAGCCTGGAAGCTTTTACCTCCCGGCAGTATTGGGTAACCGACTTGGCGGCAAGTTATCAAGTGACCCCGGATGTTAAGGTGTATGCCAAAGTATATAACCTGACAAACCGTGCTTATGAAACGGCTTATATGACAGGATGGAATGCTGTTGGTGGTTTGCCCATGGCCTCCCGGCAAATTGTTTTCGGTGTGGAAGGCAGGCTGTAAGCAATACGTAATTACTGGGTAACTTCCCGTTAAAAGGATTGACGCCGGGCACAGTATAAAATGCTGCTGTGCCTGGTTTCATTTTTGAACTTTTATAGCTGTAGCTGTTAGTAGTGGAAAATGTACACAGGTAAAATCCTTATCAGAATATAAAAAATCCTTTTTGCGGTAGAATTTTGGCTGTTTTTTAAAGTAAAATTAATTAAGCATTGATAATAATTATTAATTTCAATTGACTTTATGCAGGGAAAGAAAGAATGACGGAAAATCCCGGCAAGAGGTCGCCTATAATTTTTATTAGACAACTATATCACCGTTACAAGGAGTAGATCCATATGCTGTTTAAAAGACTGCAAGCAAACAGGAAGTATTATGTTCTGGCCGTCGCCCTTGTTATTTGCGTCGCCGGCAGCCTGTTTTGGCGGGAAAGCCAGCAGACAGCCCAGCAGGCTGCCGGTAAAATCCCGCTGGTGCGTACCGCGACAGTCGGAACTGCCGGGATGTCGTCCCAGGCATTTACCTATGCCGGTGAAGTGCGCGGCCGGTATGAAAGCCAGTTGGCTTTCCGGGTTGGCGGCAAAATCGTCAAACGCTGCGTGGATCTGGGGGCAGCCGTGCAAGCGGGCGAGGTGCTTTTCGAGCTTGATTCCCAGGATCTCACGCAGGCAACTGCCGGTTATGGTGCCCAGTTAGCTGCCGCCCAGGCGCAATTGCAACTGGCTAAAAACAACTTGAACCGCTACCGGCAGTTATTTGCCGGGGCTGCTGTCAGCCGGGCCCAGCTGGATCAATACCAGAACGCCTATGATACCGCCCAGGCGGCGGTTCGTCAGGCAGCGGCCCAGTATGAACAGGGCTCCAACCAACTGGAATATACCCGCCTGCTGGCCGATCAGCCCGGGGTAGTTGCGGCCGTTAACGCCGAAACCGGTCAGGTGGTCAGTGCCGGCCAAACGGTGCTGACCATCGTGCGGGACGGTGCGCGGGAAGTTGAAATCAGCGTTCCGGAAAATCGTCTGGAGGAACTTCGCCAGGTCAAGCGGTGCCGGGTGACCTTCTGGGCGCTGCCCGGCGTCGCTGTCGACGGCAATATCCGGGAAATTGCACCGATGGCCGACCAAATTACCCGGACCTATAAAATACGTATCACCCTCGTCAATCCGTCGCCACAGGTCAAACTGGGCATGACTGCCTCGGTGCAGGTAACGCCAAACCTTCCGCCAATGACCGCGGTGGCGGTCCCGGTAAGCGCTGTATATCAGACCGGCAGTTTCCCGGCCGTTTGGGTGGTCCGGGATCATAGCGTCAGTCTCCGCCCTATTACCATCGGTACCATGGCCAACAATACCATTGAGGTGCTGACCGGCCTGGAGCCGGGTGAAACGATTGTTACCGCCGGCGTGCATAAGCTGCAGGAAGGCCAGATGATTAATAGTATCGACGGTGAACTGCCATGAAAAACTTTAACCTGACCGAATGGGCGCTCAACCATAAACAACTGGTTTACTACTTTGTCCTGCTGATGTTCCTGGCCGGCATTGTTTCTTATCAAAATCTGGGGCGCATGGAAGATCCCGACTTTACCGTCCGCCAGATGGTGGTGTCGGTCAACTGGCCCGGGGCGACTGCCCGTCAGGTCGAAGAGCAGGTAACCGATAAAATCGAGAGAAAACTTCAGGACACGCCCGGGCTGGACTATGTGCGGAGCTATTCCATACCCGGTCAGGCGGTCATCTACGTGGCGCTGAAGGATGATGCCGTAACGGCGAAGGAAGTCCGGCCCCTTTGGCTGGAAGTCCGCAATATGGTCAATGACATCAAAGCCACCTTGCCGCAGGGGGTGGACGGGCCTTATTTTAACGACCGGTTTGACGACGTGTTTGGCTGCATTTACGCCCTTACCGGCGACGGCTACAGTTATGAAGATATGCGCCGGTATGCCATGCGCATCAGGCAGAATTTTGTGGCGGTTCCCGACGTCAAAAAGGTAGAACTGGTCGGTGTGCAGACCGAAAAGATTTTCGTTACACTGGACACCGGCAAGCTGGCCGAACTGGGCCTGACGCCGGCCGACATTACCAGCGCCATTCAGGGACAAAACTCCATGGCCCCGTCCGGTTTGATCGAAACGGCTGCCGATCGTGTATATTTCCGGGTTACCGGCATGTTTGAGCAGCTTGACGATCTCAAATCCCTGCCGCTCCGGGCCGGGGGGCACAGCCTGCGTCTGGGTGATATTGCCCGGATTGAGCGCGGTTACAGCGACCCGCCGGATCCGAAAATGTTTTATAACGGCCGGCCGGCTGTCGGTGTGGCCTTGTCGATGAATCCGGGCGGCAATATTTTGAAGCTCGGAGCTAATCTGGAGCAGACGCTGGACCGGGTGAAACAAGAGCTGCCGCTGGGACTTGAGCTCAATAGCGTTGCCAACCAGCCGACCGTGGTCCGGCAATCCATCAACGATTTTCTCCGGTCGCTGGCCGAAGCGGTGACGATTGTCCTTATCGTCAGTTTCTTAAGTCTTGGTGTTCGTTCCGGCATTGTCGTGGCGCTGTGTATTCCCCTGGTAATTGCCGGCGCCTTTGTCATGATGAAACTGTATGGAGTTGATCTGCAGAAGATTTCCCTAGGGGCGTTGATTATTTCCCTGGGTCTCCTGGTTGACGATGCCATTATTGCCATAGAAATGATGACAGTTAAGCTGCAGCAGGGCTGGAACCGCTTTGAGGCCGCCTGTTACGCCTACCGGGCCACATCTTTTCCCATGCTTACCGGCACCCTGATTACCTGCGCCGGTTTTATCCCCATCGGACTTTCCAAAGGCTCGGCATCAGAATTTGTCGGCAGTATCTTCTCAGTTATTACCATTTCCCTCTTGATTTCCTGGGTGGTCTCGGTTCTGGTCACCCCGCTTTTAGGCTATCATCTGGTGAAAGTAACTCCGTCCGCCGGTGTGGACAAAAAGGATATTTATGACACGCGCTTTTACCGCTTGTTTAAAAAGCTTCTGGTTGGTTGTCTCGTACACCGTAAGCAGGTTCTGATCGCCACAGTGCTCGCTTTTATCGGTTCTATTTTTCTGATGGGGCTGGTAAAACGGGAGTTTTTCCCCGAATCCACCCGGCCGGAAATCATTGTTGACATGCGGCTGCCGCAGGATGCTTCCCTGGCGGCCACCGAACAGGCAGCCGCCCGCTTTATTGAACGGTTTACCGTCGACGCTGAACTGGCGAGCTATTCCTACTATGTGGGTAAAGGCGCGCCACGCTTTGTGCTGACAGCTGACGCGGTGTTTCCTAATGCCAATTTTGCTCACTTTGTGCTGGTGGCTAAGGATGTGCATGAACGTGACAAGCTGGCTCAACAGGCGCGGACTTTGCTGGAAACTGAGTTTCCGCAGGTACGGGGAAATGTTAAATTCTTAAAAACCGGTCCATCCCATCCGTATCCGGTAATGCTGCGCGTCAGCGGCTATGACCATGATCAGGTCAAGCAAATTGCCGGGCGGGTGATGGCGCGTTTATCAACCCATCCGCTTATTACCGACGTAAACCTGGACTGGAATGAAACCAGCAAGGTACTTAGGATCGAGGTAGACCAGGATAAGGCGCGGCTTTTAGGCATTGATAGCCGGACTTTGGCCGCCAATCTGCAAGCTATGCTGTCCGGCACAACAGTCAGTGAGTTCCGTGAAAAAGACAGGACCATAGCCATTGTCTTCCGGCTGGACCCGCAAAACCGCAGCGATCTTACCCAAATCAAAGATTTGAACATCAACACCGGCGGCCGGTTTATTCCCCTGGATCAGATTGCCACCGTCCGCTACGCGGCAGAAGAGGGGCTGATCTGGCGGCGGGATTTGAAACCGACCATTACCGTCCAGGCCAACACGGTTGGCGGTGTCTTGCCGAATGATGCCACCAAGACCGTATATCAGGACCTGGAGGATTTCCGGGCAGCTTTGCCACCCGGCTACAGCGTGGATATCGGCGGCGGACTGGAAAGCAGTCAAAAAGCCAGCGGCTGGATTGCTCAGCCCATACCGCTGATGTTTATCGCTATCATTACGTTGCTGATGCTGCAACTCCAGAATATTCCCAAGATGGTGCTGACTCTCCTGACTGCGCCGCTGGGCCTGATCGGTGTCAGTGTCACCCTGCTGGTAACCGGACGACCGATGGGGTTTGTCGTACAGCTTGGCATTCTGGCGTTAGCCGGTATTATTATGCGCAACTCGGTCATTCTCATTGACCAGATTGAACAGCATCTTACCGCCGGCGAATCCGCCTGGGAAGCGATTATTAATGCGGCGGTTACTCGTTTCCGGCCAATCATGCTTACTGCCGCGGCTGCTATCTTAGGCATGCTGCCTCTGATGTCCAATATATTCTGGGGGCCGATGGCGGTAGCGATTGCCGGCGGCCTGTTCGGCGCCACGGTCTTGACGCTGTTGGTGCTGCCTGCGATGTACGCTGCCTGGTATAAGGTGGAGCCGGACAGGAACCTGAATGTGGACGGACAGCAACCGGTAAATTTATTGTAAAGTAAGGTGATTCTTATGAGTCAGACAATGGAACCCGGCAAAGAAAAACAGAAACATTTTATTTTAAACGGAAATCTCTGGCAGGTGATGTCCGATTTATCCTGGCCGGCAATTACGGCCATGATTCTTTATGGCTTGAATACCGTCATTTCCGCAATTTTTGTCGGCCGCTTTGTGGGCGAAACCGCGCTGGCGGGAGTTTCCGTAGCCTATCCGTTGACGCAGATCAGCGTCGGGATAGGTTCCCTGGTTGGTGTTGGTGCCGGCGCCGTACTGAGCATTGCCATCGGCCGCCAGGACAAAACCACCCAGGAGCACCTGCTGGGGACGGTCAACTATCTTTCCGTGCTGGTAACGGTGGTATATATGGTATTGGGATTGGCCTTTTCTGCACAACTGGTGAAAATGATGGGTGGAACCGGCGAAGTACTGGTTCTTGGCGATATCTATTTCCGGATTACAGTGATTGGTGCGTTCTTTTGGATCTACGGACTGGCGGCAAATATGATCGTCCGGGCCGAGGGCAAAATGAAGGCGGCGGCGGTGATGATGGGGATCGGTCTCTTAGCCGATGTTCTGGCGAACTACCTCTTAGTCGCTGTCCTCGGCCTGGGAGTGGAAGGTTCGGCCTGGGCGACCAACGCCGGTATGCTGGTGTACACGCTGCTGGGCTGGTTTTATTTCGGACGGGGGTTCGCGTCCTTCAGGACCAGGGTTTTCACCTTTAACTGGGATACAAATACGGTCAAGTCCATATTCAGCCTGGGCATGTCTTCGTTCATTATGGTGGCAATGAGCCTGGTGCAGGGGGTTGTGGTGTTTAACGCCCTGGCCCGCTACGGCACGGTGCTGGATATTGCCTTTTATGGCGTGGTTTACCGTATATTTATTTTCGCACTGCCCCCTATCCTTGGTTTAATGCGGGCACTGCAGCCGGTTACCGGCATAAATTACGGCGCCGGACAATATGAGCGGGTCATAAGCGCGTATAAAATATTTACGGTTGCATCCCTGGTGCTGACCCTGCCCTTCTGGCTTATCTCGATGGCGGCGCCGGCCTGGGTACTGAGCCTGATGCTGCCCGACCAGGCCTTTACCGGTACGGAACTGATGTATTTCCGGATCTATATGGTATTACTACCCTTATTGTCGGCCATCTTTATGGCGATGACCTTTTTCCCGTCCATTGACAAAGGGAAACCGGCGGCCATGATCGGGATTGCCCGGCAACTGATTTTCTATATACCGGTCATGTGGATTCTGCCGCAGATAATGGGGGTTGCAGGAATTTATATCGGCTCGCTGGCCATCGATGCGGTGATTGTATTATGGACCGCCATCATGGTGAAAAAAGAATTTGCCGCTCTCCGCACCGCCGGTCAACCAACCACTTTAAGCACATAGCGCATCCGTAGCGCTGCTGCTTTAACGCCCAGCCACAGGAGGAACAGATCCTGCAAAGTACTAAGACCTCCGGGAATTTTGACATTTCCCGGAGGTCTTGCTGTATTTTTGCTGATAAAGGCCAAGATTTATATAGCGAGTATTGTGTGGAATTTGTTTCTAATATATGTAATATCAGCTATAAATACATATTAAAAAAAATAATTATCGATTAAAAGATATCGTTATTTCAGTTGTATTGAAATCCGGGTTTCACAGTACCCGGGATTTTCGGTGGCCGCCGTATCATCCAGGAGACTTTCCACATAGGTGTGCCCGACAAAGATAAGCTTATGCTTATCGGCATAGTCCACAAATTTTTGAAAAGCCTGGTTTATCTGCGGCCAATAGCCCTTATAATAGCCCACAAGGTAATGACCTGCCGGCTTATAGTCCTGTTTCATCGATGGGGGTGTTTTTTCGTCAACAGGGTAAAAGCAGTTGGTAAAATGATTAAAATTTCCCTGCTGCAGCTTTTCGGCGTCCATCATAAAACCGTGGGGATAGCCGCTGTAGCTTTGGGTATGATAGCATTCCTGCATAAAGTTCAACATGGTTTTTATTCCCTTTTCAAGCGTCATCTCGGAAAGGGATTTGCTGACCAGCAGCGCCTGCGCATTTGCTTCAACAATTTCAATTTTATCAAAATCAATCTGCAGGCTGGTTTTCATGTTGCCGATTTTATTCTGTACAACTCTTTGCAGCCACATTAATTCGGCGATTTCCAGCTCAAGCATGTTGCTTTGGTTGTGGAGCAATTTCAGTAGGTTTTGTGAAGTGTAGCTTGCCAATTGCGTTTTGATTTCTTCCAATGGCACACGAAGCTTACGTAAAATCTGGATGGTTTCAAAGACGTCGGTTTGCTGAAAGGTATAATAGCGGTAGCCGTTCGCTTTTACCACAGCCGGCTTAAATAAATCAATGCTGTCATAGTACATCAGGGTGCGTTTGTTAATGCCGTACATAGCGGCAAACTGCCCTGTAGTAAACTGTTTTTGCAAAAAATCATTCATTTCACTTAAGTCGGCCATAATTCGATTTCTCCTCTTGACTATACAGTTACTGTATAGATTATTATAATTTAGTACCTGGAAATAGTCAAATTAAGGAAACGCTGCCTTGAATTAATTTTTGATTGAAACAGTTATGCTTTAGACCATTTTAGCAGAAGCGAAAAGGGGTTTTACATAATATGAATATTATCATTCACGGTGTTCCGGTAGCGGCTGATCCGGCGCTGCCACGGGAAAAAATTAATGCGCTTGCACTTGACGTTATTCAGTCCTGGAACTGGGAATGCAGGGAGCTCGGAAGGATTGAGTTGGTTAGAGATGCACAATCAATTCATGTATGCGTTTACGAAAAACCATCAATTCGAAGAATTCCCAATAAATAACCGGGGACGGAGAATTGATTTAATTTTTAGCCGATTCAATTTAAGCTAAGCAAACATGCTTGAGATAAATTGGCGGAACAGCAAGCAATATTGCAATATTTTTGGAGGAGGCTGTAAGCATTGTTTTTAGCAAAAATAATGAAGAACTATTATGCGGGACTGAGTGTTATGGCGATTATCCTGCTCATTGCAGGGTGTGGCGGTAAGCAGACGGCGGTACCGCAAAAGGGAGCAGTGCCGGTTAAGGCTGTTAAGGTTATCCAGCAGGACATAACGCGGGCGAATGAATATGCAGGCCAGATACAAGGAAAAAATGAGGTGCGGGTACAGGCCCGTGTATCAGGCAATATTGTGGAAAAGATGGTTTCCGGCGGCGATATCGTAAAACGGGGGCAGCCGTTATTCCGTATTGATCCTATTCAATATGAAAGTACGCTTCTTTCCGCTGAAGCACAGTTGGCGCAAGCCGTGGCTAACTGGGAAAATTCGCGGACCGATACGGAACGCTATCAAAGCCTGCTGAATGCCAGCGCGATTCCAGAGCAGCGGCTGACCACGCAGAAAGCGACCGAACGTCAGAATGAGGCGCTGGTGGCTTCCTATCGCGCATTAGTCAGAAAGGCGCAGGATGATTTAAACAGTACATTGGTTGTTTCGCCGGTGGACGGACGTCTTGATGTAAATGACGTCAGTGTTGGAACCTATGCTCAGGCAGGGAGTACCACACTAGTGTCGGTGGGTGCTCTTGATTCGGTATTTGTGCAATTTAACATTAGTGAGAATGAATACCTTGACCTGCGTCAGGCTTCACAACAAAATCTTGCCGGCTGGGGCGAGGATGTGATGATTACCTTAAGCAACGGAAGCGTATATCCGCTCAGAGGCAAAGTTACACAGGTCGATAGAGGACTGGCCAATAATAGCGGCACTCTGACGGTAAAAGCGTCTATTGCCAATCCGGACGGAATTCTGATCCCCGGAATGTTTACCAGAGTTAAAATTGACGGCGCGCTGATTAAGGATGCGGTTTTGGTCCCACAGCGGGCTGTACAGCAGGTTTTGGATAAATCGCTGGTTATGGTGGTCAATGCGGAAAACCAGGCCGAGGTACGGTCTGTGATTCTCGGAGAAAAAGTAGGCAGCTTTTGGCTGATTAAAGAAGGCTTAACCAACAACGACGTAGTGATTGTAGAAGGACTGACGAAAGCACAGGAAGGAGCAGCGCTTGCTGTGACTGTTGTTGCTCCGGAAGAATTGGGGTTGTCGTTTAACTGACAGGAGGCTGATTCATTGTGGCTAAATTTTTCATAGACCATCCGGTTTTTGCCATTGTTCTCTCCATTATGATTGTATTAGCGGGGACAATTGCCGGATTGCAGCTTCCCATCGCCCAGTATCCGCAGATCCAGCCGCCGACGGTATCTGTATCGGCGGCCTATATCGGAGCGAATGCTGAAGTTGTCAATCAAACGGTAGCCCAGGTAATCGAGGAACAAGTGAATGGTGTACAGGGCATGAACTATATGAGTTCAAATGCCGATGATTCAGGTGCTTATAGTCTGGAGGTCGTCTTTGATTTGGGGGTGGACGGTGATATTGCCGCTGTTAAGGTGCAAAACAGTGTGGCGCAGGCCAATGCGACTTTGCCGTCTGAGGTAACCGCATATGGTATCACAACCAAGAAAGCTTCCTCAGATATGGCGATGCTACTCAGCTTTTATTCGCCCAAGGGCACCTATGACAGTATGTTTTTAACCAATTATGTAAAAGTGTATCTGCTGGATATGCTTAAACGGGTGAACGGTGTGGGAGATGTTACCGTTTTTGGGACGGAATTCTCCCGGCGGATATGGATTAATCCCGACCGTCTGGCGGAATTGGGATTAACGGTGGCTGACGTGGCTGCCGCTATTAAAGAGCAGAATGTGCAGGCGCCGGCCGGAACGATCGGCGGCATGCCGGTGCCGGACAGGCAGGAGTTTCAGTATACCGGCAAGGTGCAGGGCCGGTTGTCCAGTATTGCCGATTTTGAGAATATCATTGTAAAGGCGCAGCCTAATGGTTCCTTTATTTATCTTAAAGATATTGCCCGGGTTGAAAATGGCGGCAAGGAAATGAATTACAGCAGTAAGCAGGACGGGAAAAATGCGGTTGCCATCGGCATTCAGCTGACCAATGACGCCAATGCAATGAATACCATTGCGGGCGTGAAAAAAGCGGTGGCTGCTGCTGCGGAATCTTTTCCGCCCGATATGCACTATACCAATGTTTTCGATAATACGGACTATATTTCAGCGTCGATAACGGAAGTAATCAAAACGTTTACCGAAGCGCTGGTCCTGGTCATGATCATTGTATTTATTTTTCTGCAAAGCTGGCGGGCGACGCTGATTCCACTGCTGGCGGTTCCGGTATCGCTGATCGGGACCTTCGGCGCTTTTATTATGCTTGGCTTTTCCATTAATACGCTGACGCTGTTTGCCATGGTGCTGGCGATCGGCCTGGTGGTCGACGATGCGATTGTTGTTATTGAAGCAGTTGAGCACCATATCCGCCACAGCAAAATGACGCCGGTGGAAGCCACGAGAAAAGCGATGGAGGAGGTATCGGGGCCGGTCATTGCCATTGCCTTTGTGCTTGCGGCTGTATTTATTCCGGTTGCCTTTATCGGCGGTATGGTCGGCGTTCTTTACCGTCAGTTCGCCCTGACGATTGCCGTGTCAATGGCGCTGTCGGCCGTTGTCGCCTTATCCCTGACTCCGGCTTTGTGTGCTATGCTGTTGAAGCCCCATGAAGAACAGACGCAAGGCGGTTTGCTGAACAAATTTTTTACCCGGTTTAACGACTGGTTTGACCGGACGACAAACGCTTACAGTGAAACGGTGAAATTGTTAATCAAAAAGGCAAAGTATTGTTGTATTTTTTTGATGGTAATCCTGGTGGGAACGGCGTATCTGTATAAGATCGTGCCGACAACCTTTATCCCGGATGAAGACCAGGGCTATTTTGCGATTTCCGTCAACTTGCCGGAAGGTGCAAGCTTGAACCGGACGCAGGAAGTCATTGACCGGCTATTGGCGGAAACCGGCCAACAGCCGGGAATCAATCTGATGATGGGAATTGGCGGTTTTGATATTCTGTCTAATGCGGCTAAGTCCAACGCTGCTACAATCTTTGCAAGTCTTGATCCGTGGGATAAACGGAAAGATCCGGCCACGCAGATTGATGCCCTGATTGGTGACGTTATGCAAAAATCAGGGCAGTATCCTGAAGCTTCTGTTATGGCTTTTAACATACCTGCATTGCCGGGGCTGGGTATGGTCGGCGGATTTACCATGGTGCTTCAGGATCTGACCGGACACAGCAAAGAAGAATTGGATGATATTACGAAAAAGTTTGTGCAGGCTGCCAATCAGCAGCCGGAAGTGACTGCGGTATACTCCACCTACAAAAGCGATTCTCCCGGATACGAATTTGAAATTGACCGGAAAAAAGTAAAAAATCTGGGGATTGCCTTAGACGATGTTTTTACGGCTTTACAGGTAAACTTTGGCGGTTATCAGGTAAACGACTTCAACATGTTTGGACGGACCTACAAAGTTGTTATGCAGGCTGACCGGGTATTTCGCGGTGATGCGGATATGACCCGATTTATCTATGTACGTTCCTCAAACGGATCGATGGTTCCGCTGGATACATTGCTAAAACCTAAGCTGACGACGGGAACATCAAATATATCGCGCTTTAACGGCGCCCGCAGCATTCAAGTTAACGGCTCGGTGGCGGAAGGCTACAGCTCCGGGCAGGCCATTGCGGCCATGGAAAGACTGGCTAAGGAAATACTGCCGTCCGGCTACAACGTTGAGTGGTCAGGACAAAGCCGGGAAGAAAAGAAGGCCGGCAGCACAACCATGCAGATTCTGGCGCTGGCGTTGATCTTTGTCTTTTTGTGCCTGGCGGCGCTGTATGAGAGCTGGAGTGTTCCGTATGCCGTCATGCTTTCGGTGCCAACCGGTATTTTTGGAGCGTTATTATCCCAGTATGTGATGAATCTGCAAAACAGTGTTTATATGCAGATCGGGGTAATCATGCTGATCGGTTTAGCCGCTAAAAATGCAATTCTCATTGTTGAGTTTGCCAAAGTCAGGGTGGATAAAGGAATGGATCCGGTCGCCGCTGCTGTTGAAGCTGCCGCTTTACGTCTCCGGCCGATACTAATGACTTCATTTGCCTTTATTATCGGCTGCCTGCCACTGGCTGTTGCCAGCGGAGCCGGAGCGGGGGCCAGACAGGCGATGGGAACTGCGGTAGTCGGCGGCATGACGGTTGCCACCGCTCTCGGTATTTTCCTTATTCCCGTATTGTTTGTGGTTGTGGAATGGATTGTGGCGAAACTGGGCTGGAAGAAAGGAAAGATTCACTCAGCACAATAAAATCCAAAACGCCGATCAGATTCTGGTTCTTGCCCAAGGGAAAATTGCCGAACAGGGCACTCATCAAGAATTGCTGCAGCAGCGTGGCAAGTATTACGCCATGTGGCAGGCTCAGCTTGAAGCATCAGTGTGAAATAGCTGAGTAAACCTCCGAAGCTTGAAAATGAGCTTCGGAGGTTTGTGTTAGTTTGCCTCGAATGGGTGATAACTTGGTGGTGAAAGTCCACTACAGGCTTGGCAGTAGGAACTGTTAGCAGAGGGCAAGGGTGTCCGCCGTGAGGCGGAATCTGAAGTAAGCCTAATGCAAACCCTTGGTCTGACGAATAGAAACTACATATAAGGCATATGCAGGGAGGACGAGTTTGCTAACTAAAACAAAGTCCAATACTGCCCGAACCCTGTGGTGTAAATGTAGCAGATATATGAGGGGAAGGTTATCGCTCTTAACGGGGGAGGTCTCGCAAGGCTCCGAAAGACATAGGCAACCCCATGACACCCGGAGAACCCATGCAGTGATGTATGGCTAAATTGCAAGAAGTCAGCAGAGGTCATAGTACCGGATTTTTTTTCCGGGAAGGACCGAACAATAGTAGTCTTTGAACGAGAGGACGGTGAAGCAATGCAAAGAGAGCAGAAAACGACGAAAGTCGGCTACCGGTGTGAGGGTATGTTGGAAACAGAGAGTAATAGCGGAGCGCGGAGCATTGTTACGCCTGAAACCGCAGAGAAAGACGGTGCAAGTCGTTTGCTCGAAGCCATATTACACAGGGACAACCTCAATGCAGCCTACCTACGAGTAAAGCGAAACGGCGGCGCTCCGGGAGTTGACGGAATGGCAGTAGAAGAAATGCTGCCCTATCTAAAGGACCATAAAGAGGAACTGTTGGCAAGTATTCGTGCCGGATGGTACAACCCCAAACCGGTCAGACGAGTAGAAATACCAAAGCCAGACGGGGGAAAGAGAAACCTTGGAGTACCAACGGTCATAGACCGTATGGTACAACAAGCCGTAGTACAGGTAATGCAACCCATGTTTGAGCCCCATTTCTCCGAAAACAGCTACGGTTTCCGACCGGGGCGCAGCGCCCATCAAGCCATGAAGAAGGCCGAAGAATATTATAAGCAGGGTTATATCAGAGTCGTAGACATAGACCTCGCTAAATATTTTGATACAGTCAATCATGACATTCTCATAGATAGGATAAGAGAAGTAATTAAGGATGAGCACGTCATCAAGCTGATACGTAAGTTCTTAAAGAGCGGCGTTATGGCAAACGGCTTAGTCAGTCCGACAACGGAGGGAACGCCACAAGGAGGCAACCTTTCACCACTTCTCAGCAACATATACCTTACGGCTTTCGACCGAATGCTGGAAAGCAGAGGTCATAAGTTTGTAAGGTATGCGGACGACTGCAATATTTACGTCAAAAGTCAAAGAGCGGCCGAGCGGGTAATGACCAGCAGCACGAAATATCTTGAGAACAAATTAAAACTTAAGGTAAACCAGGAAAAGAGCAAGGCGGGGAGCCCATTAAAACTTAAATTCCTAGGTTTTTCCCTATTTAAGACAGGGAAAAGAATGGGTATACGGCCACATGCCAAGTCGATGGAGAAATTCAAGAACAAAATCAGGCAATTAACAAGCAGAAAGCAAGCCAAGCCTATCCCGGCAATTCTAAACAATATCAGGAAATATACAACCGGATGGTTAGGCTATTATGCAATAGCTGAAATGAGTTCCAAGATAAAATCTCTTAACGAATGGATACGCCGAAGAATAAGGCAAATCTTTTGGAAACAGTGGAAGAAACCCTCCGCAAAATTTAAGAACCTCATGCTCCACGGTATACCAAAGCAGAAGGCTAGAGAATGGTCTTATTCCCGACTAGGATATTGGCGTATTGCAGGTAGCTGGATTTTATGCAGGTCATTAACGAACGAATACCTCGCATCCATCGGCTATGATGATATAGCCAAAAGATACGAGGTATTGCACTTAAGCTATTGAACCGCCGTATACGGATCCGTACGTACGGTGGTGTGAGAAGTCGGCTACTCAACTAATGCGTAGCCTCTTACTCGATTACGGAGCGGAGTAGGATATTGGCAGTACTACTTAATTTTCTCAGTAAATTGTCGATATAATAAGTAGTAAGAAGTACGGATGGAGTGGGAAATATGGCTATCGATCAAGCCGGCTTAAACAGTTTGCTGGCTACCTTTATGCCAAAAAATAATATGGCGGCTTTACAGGAGCAGCGTGCGAATCTTCTCCAGAAACTGCAGCAGAGCGATACCGGTAACAAAGATGGTGACCGGCAGCAGCCGGGAAATATAAAACAACAGCTCCGAGAATTGGTTGCCGTCGATCAAGAGATTGCCCAGAAACTGTATGATGAAATATCTAAAAAGCTGGAGGAGAAAAGACTGGAGCGGGAGGCTGCTATTGCTAAAAAGGAGCGGGCCAGGGAACGGGCGCTGGCCAAGCATGAGCGTCTGTTAGTAAATAGAAGCCTGAGTAAGCTCTTGTCTGCTGCCGGTAAGGCCGGTCATCCGGGACAAGCTTGTATCGGTGCCTTTAGTGGCGGCAGCCAGGAGGATAAAACCTATATTTCTGAGGTTGACCGTGACCTCCGGGAATCGGTGCAATACGGGATTGCTGCGGCGGAAGTGGCTGTGCGCCGAAAAAATGCGGAAGCCAAAGCACAAATTGAGGAAAACGCCGAAAGGAAACAGGCAGCTCACAAGAAAAAGAGTAAGCGTGTCAATATAATGGTTTGAAGAAGCGCTGCTGCTGCTCTTCTTCTCCTGGTTTTGATAAAGTAGCTCTCTCCTTTCTATTAACAAATCATTAAGTTTTTCCTCATTAATTAGCTAATAAAAGGGAAAATGACCTTTTTCGACGAATATAGTACTGGTGTTAGTTAATTTTACCTACGGAGTGTTATTAGATTATGTGGGCAAACTTCACAGCTAAAATAAAAGCATTCATAGGACAACTAAAAACGATAAAGCCGCCGGCAGTTGCAAAACCTGATTTCTCCGGAGCTTATGCAAGCGCTAAGACAACACTGGATGGGGTGGCTAAGCGAATTGAGCCTAAGCACCTTGTGTATTTTGCCTTAATTCTTTTGCCTGCTATTGTTGGGTTAGGGGCCTATTATGGCATTGTAGACAGCCAGGTCAAGCTGGAAGCTGCTCAATTGCCGGAAAACCGCCTTGCCCGTATGAGCATAAGTTTTACTGCCGATAATTTTGTCAAGTATGCCGGCAGAGGCAATAAAGAGGTTACGGCTTTGTTTATTGAGGCCGGTATGTCTCCCGACGCTTACCGGAAAAATGACGGATTTACACCATTGCACGCAGCGGCGGCTTATGGCCAGACCGCGGTGGTGCGGCAATTGCTGGATAAAGGCGCGGATATAAATGTGCGTGACAAGGATGGCCAGACCGCGCTGATGAAAGCAGTTTGGAACAGTCATGCCAAAGTGGTAACTGCTCTGCTGCAAAATGGCGCTAATGTCACTGTCAATGACAGTAACGGCGATAATGTTGTCAATATGGCCAGGGCCAGGAATGACCGCCGCGTGCTTACTGCGCTGGTAGCTGCCGGTATTACTGAACTCAAAGACGCCTTAGAGAAGGTGGACTCGGTTCCCAAAGCAAATGAAAAAATGCCTGGTGACAATGAAACCAAGCAGCAGGTCGTCAGAACAATTCCGAAACATACTCAACCTCCTGCTTTTAACAGGCCGTCTGCCACCGTCAGCCAGCCGGCAGGTCAATTCACATTAGCTACCGGTTATGCCGGAGCCATTGGTGTGGGGACATCGGTTGACCATCTCTACCAGCAGTTTGGCAAGCAGGCCGTCAGTGCGGGAGAAGAGTTTTTTGCCGGACGGGCTTATCCGGTATTAAGGGCCTATGACGGGCAGGAAAAAGTACCGGCACTAACCGTTTATTTTGCTCTTAACAAACAAACCGAGGATAAAGTTATCACAGCCATTCGTGTTTTTGATGATCGTTACAAGACCACTCAGGGTATCGGGGTAGGAACCACCTTGGGAGAATTGCGGCAAACCGGCACCCTCGGCTCGATCCAGTATACCGATACATTGTACGCCATTGCGCGGGATAGCAAGATTCGCTATGAACTTGATTTCAGTACCGACAATATGCCCGTTGCCTGGCTAAACGGCGGCGACACTAATACGCTGCCTGACAATATGAAAATCAAGAGCATTTTTATATTTTAACGATAATTACTTGTTGACAATAGACGAACTGCTATGCTATTCTCGTTTTATACTACTATATAGATTATATATACCTCAGCTGATTAGACAGACTAAAGGCTTGGGAATTGCCCTAATACGGGTGATTCTTTGGCCTTTTATTTTTTTGCCTGAAATGCCCGCACCGTTTCTAAGCCTGAGACTAACCTTCCGATGGGGCGAAGCTCCCACCTGAAGCTAACCGTCTGCTTTATCACACCTTATAGGAGGCAACCATGAACTTTGAAGCCATTAATGAGCACCGGAAAACCTTTCCGTCTAAAGAGCAAGTGATTAAACAAACACCTGACCCCGGTGTCAGACAGATGCTTACCCACCTGGATAAAGCCGGGATAGCTACTGCCTTTGACCGCTTTGATGCGCAAAAACCACATTGTGCTTTCGGATTGGCTGGAACCTGCTGCCGGATTTGTAATATGGGGCCATGTAAGATTACTGAGAAAAGCCCTAAAGGCGTCTGTGGCGCCGACGCCCATGTCATCGTTGCCCGTAATATTCTTCGCTGGGTGGCCGCCGGGGTAGCTTCTCATGGTTCCCGGGGGCGGGAAGTACTGCTGACTCTTAAAAAGGCGGCCAGCGGCGAATTGCCCTTACCGCTCTTAGGACAGGAAAAAATTGTGGCCACCGCTAAAGCCTTTGGCATTTATCGGGAAGATAAAACGGTGGCGCAATTGGCTGAGCAGCTTGCCGACCTGCTGCTGGAAGATATGTCCCGTGCCGTGCCGGCCACACACCGGACAATTGCTGCCATGGCACCTCCCGAACGGGTGGAAACCTGGTCTGAGCTTGATATTATCCCCCTGGGTTCCTATCACGAAGTCTTTGAAGCCCTGCACCGTACCGGAACAGGGACCGACGGCGACTGGGAAAATCTCATGAAACAGCTCTTGCGCTGCGGCTTGGCATTCTCCTGGAACAGTGTACTGGGATCGTCGATTGCTGCCGACTGTCTGTATGGGCCGCCCAAACGCAGTTATATCGAAACTAATTTTGCTTCTATTAAAGCAGAATATGTCAATATTGCGCTGCATGGACATTCACCGGTTATGCCTTCGGCGTTAGTACAGGCCAGCAGGGAGCCGGAACTTATCGAGTTAGCCAAGGCGCAAGGAGCTGCAGGCATTCGTTTGTATGGTATTTGCTGTTCAGGCTTGTCTTCGTTATATCGCTATGGCGAGGTTCATCCCTTAAGCAACGCGCTGGGAGCTGAGTTGATTATGGGAACAGGGGCACTGGATGCCTGGGTAGCCGATTTGCAGGATATTTTCCCAGGCATTATGGATGTGGCCGCCTGCTTCCACACCAAGGTGATCACTACCAGTGATTCCTGCCGTCTGCCTGGTGCTATCCATATTGCTTTTGATCACCATCATGCCAATATGGAGCAGATACTGGACAAAGCCAAAGACATTGTCAAACTGGCAATAACCAATTATCCTGCACGGCAGCAAGGCAATGTATATATCCCGGAGGTTAGCCTGGAGGCCGAGGTTGGTTTCTCGGTGGAGAATATTACCCAGGCTTTTGGCAGCCTGGATGAACTGGCAGCCTTAATTAAAGCCGGCAAAATAAAGGGCATTGTTAACCTTGTCGGCTGCAATAACCCCAAGGTTGTTTATGAACAAGCCGTTGTCCAGGTAGCCGATACCTTGCTTGCCAATGATATTCTTGTTCTTACTAACGGTTGTGCCTCTTTCCCGCTCTTAAAACTTGGCTATTGTACGCAAAAAGCGCTGACGAAGGCAGGTCCCGGCCTTAAGGAAGTGCTGGGAGCCAGAAAGCTGCCGCCGGTGTGGCATATGGGAGAATGTCTGGATAATGCACGGGCATCCGGCCTATTCCGGGCATTGGCCGATAAATGCGGTCAGCCTTTGACACAGATGCCGTTTGCCTTTGCCAGTCCTGAATGGTCAAATGAAAAAGGTGTCGGCGCGGCGCTGAGCTTTAGGCTGATGGGTCTTAATTCCTATCACTGTATTCCGGCACCTGTACTGGGTTCTGATAAAGTGGCCGGCTTCTTTGCTCATGGCACCCAGGAACTGCTGGGTTCTGTCATGGTGGTTGTACCTGAGCCGACGGCCTTAGGCCAGAGAATTTCCGCAGATTTTGAGCAAAGAAGAAATCATGCAGCTTGGAACAGCAAGTAATAGAGAGGCTCCGCTTATAACGATGGGAGTTATCGAATCAAAATAGAGCAGGAGGTAGAGTATGAATCGAAGAGAGTTTATTAAGAAAAGTGTATTTATGACAGTGGGCCTTGTCGGCGGATTAACCCTGGCCGGATGTGGCAGCACCACCGAAACAGGCAGAGCCTCCAATCAAGGCAAGAATAAACCGACAATAAAAATTGGCTATTTGCCCATCACCGACCATCTCACCATGATTGCCCATGGGCAGATGGAGTTCCGGCAATTTACGCTTGAACCTGTTAAATTTTCCGGTTGGGCAGAATTAGCCGAGGCGCTTAAGGGCAATGCCATTCAAGGAGCGTTTGCACTGACGCCGATCGGTATGAGCTTAAAACAAAAAGGCGTGCCGGTTAAGGCTGTATTTTTAGGGCATCGCAACGGCTCGGTGCTGACGGCTAAAAATATTCCGGAGCTTAACAAAATTGAAGATTTGCGCGGCAAGACTATTGCGATTCCCAGCCGGTTTTCCACCCATAATGTACTTATCCACAAAGTGCTGACCGAAAAAGGCATTAATCCTAATTCTGAAGTAAAGTTTATAGATATGTCGCCGCCGGAGATGGTTAATGCACTCTCAACAGGCAAAATAGATGCGTTCATTGTAGCTGAACCATTTGGCGGGCAGGCTGAGATGCAAAAGGTAGGCAAAGTACTGGTCTTAAGCAAAGATATCTGGCATGATCATATCTGCTGCGTGCTTAATATGCAGGAAGAAGTAGTACAAAAGCAGCCAGAGGCTGTTGAGGAACTGGTGGGAGGCTTGGCTAAAGCGGCTGCCTTTATTGACAACAATCCGCAAGAAGCAGCGAAATTGTCACTTAAATATCTGGGACAAAAGCAGGAAGTCGTGGAACATGTACTGACAAATCCTAAAGGCAGGATCACTTTCAATAATCTTGTGCCTGATATCAGGGATTTTGCCGCAACAGAGGAGTATCTCCTCCAATTTGGGATCACTAAAGATAAAATAGACCTGGCTCAATATATCGACGACCGGTTTGCTAAAAAAGCCTTTGGGGTGTAAGCCGGTTATGCAGAAAAAACAGTTAACAACTAAGATTATTTTACCCTGGCTGGCGATTATCGCCTTTCTGGGAGTGTGGCAGGCGGCAGCCGGGTTTTATACTCCCGAGCAGCTGCCGGGGCCGTCTGCGGTGCTTGCAGGCTTAGGAGAATTGGCGGAAACCGGTTTGTTATGGGAGCACATTGAAGTAAGCCTTGTCCGTTTTGCCATCTCCTACAGCCTGGCGCTCATTGCCGCTGTTCCCTTAGGGCTGGTCCTGGGATGGCATACCTATTCGCTGGCGGCAGTGGGACCGCTGCTCCAGATATTGCGGCCCATTTCGCCGATTGCCTGGTTTCCGCTGGCGGTGCTGTGGTTTGGTGTGGGGAATGCTCCGGCGATATTTATCATTTTCCTGTCGGCCTTTTTCCCGATATTGTTATCCACAATTAGTGCTGTTAGAAAAATCGATCCCGTTTACTTGAAAGTTGCGCAAAACTTTGGTGTAGGCAAAGGTATGCTGTTTGCTAAAATCGTTATTCCGGCCGCCTTTCCGTACATTATGATTGGTCTTAATCTTGCAATAGGCATAGCCTGGATTCATTTGGTGGCCGGCGAAATGCTGGGAGCGCAATCCGGTCTTGGTTATTTAATTGTAGATTCCCGCAACTTCTTGCGGACAGACTGGATTATGGGCGGCATGCTGGTTGTCGGCCTGCTGGGGCTTGCCGTAAACACGGTGATGGACTGGGCGGAAAAAGGAATTAACCGTAAATGGGGAATGGGTTAAACTATGAGGTGGTAATTTGGCAAAAATAGAGATAAACAATATATACAAAAGTTTTCCGGGAGTTAAGGGCAAACAGCTTGATGTTCTTGTGGATATCAATCTACAGATTGAGTCTGGCGAGTTTCTGTGCCTGCTCGGCCCAAGCGGCTGCGGCAAGACAACACTGATGAATTTGATGGCCGGATTTGAACAGCCGACAGGCGGAACACTAACCATTGACGGATTGCCTGTCACCCGCCCAAATCCCAAACATATCACCATATTTCAGGACTATGGCCTGTTTCCCTGGCGGAATGTATTGGGTAATGTTATCTTTGGTCTTGAGGCCAAGGGGATAAAGGGCGCAGCCGCCCGGGAAAGGGCGGAAGCGTACTTGGAACTGGTGGGCTTGACCGAATTTGCCGGAAGTTTTCCCAGACAGCTTTCGGGCGGGATGAAGCAGCGCGTAGCTATTGCCAGAGCGTTGGCAGTCGAACCTGACATTCTGTTTATGGATGAGCCTTTTGCTGCCTTAGATGCGTTTACCCGCTACCGGCTGCAGGATGAAGTACTAAGAATTTGGCAGGAAAAGCAGCCGACGATTATATTTGTTACCCATGATATTGACGAGGCGGTGTATTTGGCGCAGCGGGTTGCTATTATGTCACCTAACCCCGGACGGATCAAACAGATGATTGATATACAGTTGCCAAGACCCTGTGATCGGGGGGATGCCGGTCTGATCACTTACCGGCAGAAAGTTTTTCAGGAATTCGAACTGGTCCAGGACATCAATCAGGATTATATTATTTAAGACATCAAGATGCAGGAGGAGCTAGCATGCAAATCACTGAGAAATTAGAAAAGCTGACACAATTACTGAGGGAAATGGGAGCAGTAGCAGTGGCTTTCTCCGGAGGGGTTGACAGCAGTTTTTTGGCGGCAGCGGCCCAGCGGGCGTTGGGTGATCAGGCTGTCGCTGTCACTGCCTATTCAGAAACGCTGCCTGAGTCGGAACGGCAGGAGGCTATTGCCATTGCGCAAAAAATTGGTATCAGGCATGTCCTTTTACACATCAGCGAACTTGCCAGCGAAGAGTTTGTCGCCAATACGCCGGATCGCTGCTACTTCTGCAAAAAAGAACGTTTTGACGCGCTAAGACAATGGGCAGATGCTGAGCAGATAGCTTGGGTACTGGAAGGCTCGAATGCGGATGATAAGTCGGATTACCGTCCGGGTATGAGGGCTATTGACGAGTTGACAGGAGTTCGCAGCCCCTTGCTGGAAGCCGGACTGACTAAGGCGGAAATACGCACTCTATCTAAGGAGTGGGGTGTGCCTACCTGGAACAAGCCCAGTGCAGCCTGTCTGTCTTCGCGGGTAGCTTACGGCTTGCCGGTTACAGCCGGGAGGCTGAAGCAAATTGAGCTTGCCGAGGGGTTTATTAAGCAATTTTGCCAGGGTCAGATCAGGGTTAGACACCATGATAATCTGGCCCGTATTGAGGTAGCTCAGGCAGATATCCCGGTATTGGCTCAAGCAGATACAGCAGATCTGATTACTAAAGAGCTCCGGAAATTAGGGTTTACTTATGTTACACTGGATTTGGCCGGATATCGTACCGGTAGTATGAATGCTGTTTTAGATATTAATGGCAACCTGTAAAAGCCAGGGGCAAACAAGTAACAAGCACGGGATTTCCTGCAGCGGAAATTCCGTGCTTGTTGCATAATTATTCCTGTTGGCAACTGTTTTAGGTAAAGGTTTTGTTCCCGCAAGCCTGCTTGCTGATTCCAGGAATGAATTTATTTTACATGGTTTGCAGGAATATAAAAACTTTTATGGAAATAAGAGGTAATAAATAAAGAGAGGGGTGTCACTACGAATAATCAAACGCAGCCGTTATTAGTTGCTTTTACGTGTGAAACATGCGGAAGAATACTGGCTTGGGCATTACCTGAAGCGACAGTTCGCTGTAAGCACTGCGGGAAGTGGATTGTAAACTCTAATGTAAAAGCGGTAGATAAGGAAATTCCAGCATACCATACGGTATAGAATAAATTTGACAAAATAATAGAAAATATATATAATAGTTTTTGTGACAAAAAACATGAACTAAAGTTTTTGGGGCGTCGCCAAGTTGGTAAGGCACGGGACTCTGACTCCCGCATTCCTAGGTTCGAGTCCTAGCGCCCCAGCCATAACATGACTCACTAGCTCAACTGGCAGAGCAACTGACTCTTAATCAGTAGGTTGTAGGTTCGATTCCTACGTGGGTCACCAATGAATTCAAGGCTTCCGAGGATTCGGAAGTCTTTTGTTTATAGTAACTGCGCCAAACCACAGGGGAAATGTAAGCAGACGTGTTTGGCCTGTTTTGGTTTTATTGGCGGCAGGTATGGCAATGGGTATAGTCTTGGTACGCGAGAAGCAAAATGAGCGTCCCGTGCGCCAAGAAGCGCACGGAGTAAAGCGGGTGGAAATCCCGTCTGGGAAGGTCTAGCCAACCACCCAGTATCCAGCCTTGGGACTGAAGCGGTAACGCCAGGTCTAAGCGTAGGCAGGAAAGGTAGTAGGCCGAAAGCACAAGCTGAAGATGTAGAATCCCGAAATCATCAATGGTCAAGGTCGATGCATGGGACGAGCAGAAGACAACACCGCAGTTAGCGATACAGGCGAGCTAATCGCGGCAGCCCGGGATCGTAGGTCTTGGCATGCTACACACTGTTACTCCGTGTGAACTTGGGAGACCCTGCCGCTCTCAAAGGAGTATGGCGGACAAGTCGAAGATGAGGAAGCCAAATAAGCGACAGGGAGTCGGATTACGTCGTAGTACCGAAGAAGCCGGGTAATGCCAGCGGAGGGAAGGACGTAACATAGTAGTGGCCTTGGAAAAAGAAACAATGCTGCACTGGAGGCAGAGAACCCATTGGAAACAAAGCTGACAAGGATAGCTGAATTAGCCAAACAAAGACCGAGAGTCAAGTTGCAAACCCTTATCCATGCTATTGACGAGGAAAGCCTGAACGCGGCCCATAGTATTCTGTCAGCAGACAAGGCAGTAGGCGTTGATGGTGTAACCAAAGAAGAATACGGTGAAAAGCTACAGGAAAACATCAAGAATCTCCTGGAAAGAATGAAGCGGCAAGCGTACAAGCCGCAGCCAGTAAAGAGAGTCTACATCCCCAAAACGGATAAGAAGAAACGCCCACTAGGGATACCTGCCTATGAGGACAAACTGGTGCAGAAAGTACTTAATGAAGTCCTGACAGCCATCTACGAACCGGAATTTCTGGACTGCTCCTACGGTTTCAGACCAGAGAGAAATTGCCATGAAGCGCTGAAGGAAATCACCAAGATTCTCGAAAGCAAGAAGGTCAGCTATGTAGTGGATGCGGACATTAAAGGATTCTTTGACAACGTAGAACACGGGTGGATGGTGAAGTTTCTACAAGAACGAATCCAAGACCCGAATCTATTGAGACTGATAGTACGATTTCTTAAAGCAGGTGTCATGGAACAGGGGAAACTAGAAGAGGCGGACACCGGAACGCCGCAAGGGGGAATCATATCCCCAACCCTGGCGAACATATACCTGCACTATGTGCTCGACCTGTGGTTTATGGTAAAGATAAAGCGGGAATGCAGAGGCGAGGCCTATTTAATTCGGTACTGTGACGACTTTGTATGCTTCTTTCAATACCAAGAAGATGCCGAAGATTTCTACGGTAAGTTGATAGAACGATTGAGGAAATTCAACCTAGAAATAGCAGAGGAGAAAACAAAGACTATCGAATTCGGGCGCTTTGCTGAGGAAAGACGGAATAACCAAGGGGCCAGCAAACCGGAGACATTCGACTTTCTTGGGTTCACGCACTACTGTAGCAAGAGCAAGAAGGGAAAATTCCGCGTCAAAAGGAAAACCAGCCGGAAGAAATTGAGAGCAAAGCTAAAACATTTCGCTGGATGGCTCTATCAAAATATGCATACAGAGATAGGAAAATTGATTAAGCAGATAAACATCAAGCTGGTTGGTCACTTCCGCTACTATGGAGTAACCGACAACAGCAGCGCTATCAATACATTTGGATACTATATACGGCGTAAATTGTTTGAAGTACTTAATCGAAGAAGCCAAAAGAAGAGCTTGACCTGGGAAGGATTTGCAAAACTCAAAGATAGATTCCCGCTAGCTAAAGCGAGGATCTATGTAAATATCTATGGCTAAACGTAAGTAAATGCTGCTATGAAGAGCCGGATGCCTTAATAGGGCACGTCCGGTTCTGTGAGGGGGGCGTGCCGCGAGGCGCGCTTCTACTCGACCGCGCTTCTCCGAAGATATTTTAAAAGAAATCGTCGGCGAAATCCAAGATGAGTTTGACGAAGAGCGGCCTGTTGTTGAAATGCGGGCCGATAATGCCCGTTCGGTTGATGGACGCCTGCTGTTAGGGGAAATCAACGAAGTTTTGGGGCTGGATTATTAATATTCAAAGCATCACCTCCTGTTTTTTACAAACAGGAGGTGATGCTTTTTAATTAACATGAATTTGAACAAAATCTTTACATTTTTTTTACATGAATGAGTTATTTCTTAACGACATCTTTACAGCATTTAAGGGTAAAATAGTAGCGTTATTCAAACTTGTTGCTTTGAGATCCTGTAAACGATTGTTTGATGCGGGGGAGTTCGCTATTTGACAGTCTTTTCACAGATATGCTAGGAGCTTAGGGTTATTTAGAAATCTTAACAACGGAGTGATCCTATAGTGAATTATACCTGGATGAAAGTCCTGGTAGTCGGGGTGTTTCTTGTAGTCGGGGCAAGTTGTATATATACTAGCGATTGGTTTCAAAAAAAATATGCCTATCCTTTTCTCTATAATGAACTCGTATGTCAATATGCCGCAAAACATGAGCTGGACCCGTGGCTGGTAACCGGAGTCATCAAGGCAGAAAGTAAGTTTGTGTTAGAAGCCAAGTCGCCTGTAGGGGCAGTAGGCTTAATGCAGTTAATGCCTGAAACCGCACAGTGGATTGCCGTGCAGAGCGAAGATCCTGGTTTTCAGCTGCAGGATTTAGCATCGCCGGAAGTTAATATTCGGTTCGGTACGTGGTATCTGGCATCACTAAAGTATGAATTTAATGGGAATGAAGTGCTGATATTGGCTGCTTATAATGCTGGTAGAGGTAACGTAAAAGAATGGATGGAACAATATGGGTGGAATATGGAATTTCGTGATATAGAGCAAATTCCGTTTCCGGAAACCAGAGAGTTTATCCGTGAAGTGCTTTGGAATAAGAAGAGATATCAGGAATTATACAATCGATAAAACCCACGTCTCAGCTTAGTCACGGCAACTTATTCGTAAAATACAGGAAGCATAGCAGGCGGTAATCACTGGCCCGCCGGGAGTTGGAGTGGATGATAATGGCGTTGGTGCTGCGCGCTTTTGCTAATGGCTGCAACTGCCATGATGATTATCCTTAAAAAAATAAAAAGGCATTATTTAGATATGGCGGAACAGTTGTATTTGCCGCTGGAAGAGTTGCTACGCTTTCCTTTCACTTGCAGAAATAGATGGGTTAGAGTACCGTGTCCGCTGAAGGCACGGTACTTCTTATAAAATATGGTTTTATGATTCGTAGTACAGATAAATGCTTGCTAAAATGATTTGTTGAAGACATGTAGGTGAAATGGTATTCAAGCAGAAAACAATAGTTGTAGACGTAATAAAAACTACTTGACATTACTTTTTAAAATCGGATGCTGTTTCTTACTAGTGTGGACCCATTGCCTCAATACTTAGAATAAGATAAACGTTTGCTTAATAAGGAGTTGATATAGCGCATGAAAAAAGAGGAGGAACGCCGGCCTGACCCTGAAGAGTTGCTGCAACGAATTCATAAAGAGCATCAGGGGAAGTTAACGATTTTTTTGGGAGCGGCTGCCGGTGTTGGTAAAACATATACCATGCTGGAAGCCGCGCATGACCGGTTGGCAGAAGGTGTGCGGGTGGCAATTGGCTGGGTGGAAACGCATGGCCGGGCAGAGACGGAGAAATTAGTGATAGGCTTACCACGCATTGCTCCTACCGTATTAGAATACCGAGGCAAGAAGCTGACGGAAATGGGGATTGACGCGATTCTGGAGCAAAAGCCGGAACTGGTATTGGTGGATGAACTAGCACATACCAACGTGAAGGGCTCCCGGCACGTCCGGCGCTTTCAGGATGTAGAGGAGTTATTAAATGCCGGAATCGATGTTTATACAACGCTGAATATTCAACATATCGAAAGCCTTAACGATGTGGTTGCCCAGATTACTGGTATCATTGTCCGGGAAACAGTACCGGACTCGTTTGTGGAGCAGGCCGACAATATCCAGTTGATTGATATACCGCCGGAAGATCTGATTAAACGGTTAAAGGACGGCAAGGTCTATATTTCCGGTCAGGCGCAGCAGGCGTTAAAAAGTTTTTTCCGTCCGGGAAATATTAATGCCTTGCGGGAGCTTGCCCTGCGCTTTACCGCCTCCCGGGTCGATCAGGATATGGCAGAATACATGCGGAAAAATCATATCGACGGGCCATGGCCGGCAGCCGGCCGGGTAATGGTTTGTGTCAGTGCCAGCCCTTTTTCGGCCCAGCTTATCCGGGCTGCTCAGCGTTTGGCAAAAGGATTACGGGCGGATTTTCTGGCTGTCTATGTCGACACCCCATCCCGCCGCTTTCCCATGGGGGAAAAGGAACGGGACCGGGTGTGGCGCAATTTGAACCTGGCAGAGGAATTGGGTGGCAAAATTGTTACGGTGGCTGGCAACGACATTGTTGAGGAAATGATGAACGTTGCCCGTAACGAAAATGTAACGGCTGTTGTGATCGGCAAACCGCGCCATAGCCGTCTGCGGGAATTTTGGCATGGGTCACTGGTGGACAAGTTGCTTCGAAAGAGTGAGGGCATTAACGTGTATGTCATTCAAAGTAAAGCAGAGGCGGAAACGCATTCTGCTATCAGCACCGCCCGGAATGACGTGCCGGCAATCGCCTGGTTGCCGATTACCGGAGGGCTGGTGATGACGTCAGTGGTTACGGCTATTAGCTGGGTGGGCAGAGAACAATTAGAGCAGGTCAATATTGCCCTGTTGTATTTATTGCCGATTTTATTTACCGCTGTTCGCTGGGGCCGTTGGCCGTCCTATATTACAGCGCTGGCCAGTGTCCTGGCGTTTGACTTTTTATTTACTCCGCCTCTGTTAACATTTAATGTGAGTGATATTCGCTATTTATGGAGTTTTACTATTTTCCTGGTCATTTCCTTTGTAGTTGGCGGTCGGACGGAAATGCTAAAAAAAGAAGTGCGTTTAACAAGGCAGCGGGAAACCAGTGTCCGTACCTTATATGATTTTAGCAGCCAGATTGCGGCGATTATTGATGTAAACCAGATTGCCTGGACCTTTGTCAGACACACAGGTGTAGCGCTTGGACGAAATACGGTACTGCTCTTGCCGGAAGAACAGGGAAGTTTGAAGGTAGAAGCACAATATGAGGCTAATATGCCGGAGGGCAGAGGAGGCCAAGCGGAATTGCCTGCCGCAGAACATGCAGTGGCGAATTGGGTTTGGGTTAATGGGCAGGTAGCAGGACGATCTACGGAGACGCTGCCTGGTGCTGAATTTTTATTCGTGCCGCTGACTGTTGACCGACGGACGGTAGGGGTATTTGGTATCGAATTGGGGCAGCAGAAAATGACGCAGGAAGAGCGGCAGCTAATTTATGCCTGGGCAGGCTTGGCAGCCATTGCCGTGGAACGGGGTAAGCTAACGGAGGCTGCCCGGCAGGCGGCATTATTAAAAGAGTCTGATCAGTTGCGCACGGCATTATTTAATTCAGTCTCTCACGAACTAAGGACGCCGCTGGCTGAAATTAGCGCGGCTATTGCCACTTTACTGGATAGCTCGACGCAATATAGCGCTGAAATCCGCCAGGAACTGCTGGAAACGGTGAAAAGTAGTGCTACCCGCATGGAGCGCGTAGTGGCAAATTTACTGAACACTGCTCGGCTGGAAAGCGGGATGCTGCAATTAAAGATAGACTGGTGTGATGTAGAAGATATTGTGGGCACAGCAATTCGCCGCATGGGTGAAACAACGCACAATCATATCCTCAGGACCCGGATCGCTCCTGATTTGCCGCTGCTTCGGGCCGATTGCGTCTTACTGGAGCATGTTGTAGTGAATTTACTGGATAACGCCATTAAATACTCGCCTCCTGGCACAGAACTCACCATTGCCGCTGAGCAAAGCGGGTCGGAAATTTTTGTTTCCGTAGAAGATAATGGCTGTGGCATTTCCCTGCAGGATTTAGCTAAAATATTTGATAAATTTTACCGGGCATCGCAGCAGGCCGTACAGGTTGCCGGCACAGGCTTGGGTTTATCCATTTGCAAAAGTATCATAGAAGCTCATCAGGGGCGAATTTGGGCTAAGAATAACCCGGGTGGAGGAGCAATTTTTGTTTTTGCTGTACCTGTACCTGCTAATGGTAGTCGGAGTGTGATTAAGGAGAGTGAGTGGGATGACAGAAAAGGGACTCCGAATTTTGGTGGTTGATGATGAGCCGCAAATGCGAAAATTACTCCATGTTTCTCTGCTTGCGCATGGTTATCAATTATGCGAGACGGCAAATGGGCTGGAAGGCATTCAGCAGGCGGCGGCCTTTAAACCTGATCTGGTCATTGTGGACCTGGGATTGCCGGATATGGACGGCAAACAGGTTATTCAGCAGATTCGCGAGTGGTCAGCGGTACCCATGATTATTTTGACAGCCCGTGAGCAGGAAGAGGAAAAGATTGCTGCGCTGGACGCCGGTGCAGATGACTATATTACCAAGCCATTCGGGATAGGTGAGCTTATGGCACGTATACGGGTCTGCCTGCGCCGGGTAGGAAGCAGTGACAACGAACCGATCCGGCGCTGCGGTGGTTTGGCTGTCGATCTGCTGCAACGGCGGGTCACTGTGGATGAACGGGAGATCAAACTGACGCCAACGGAGTATGAATTGATCAAATTCATGATGCTCCATGCTGGGCGGGTGTTGACGCACAAGCAATTGTTAAAGGCGGGGTGGGGCAATGCTTGCGGGGAGGATACCCACTATATTCGCATCTACATTGGCCAGCTGCGACGCAAGATTGAGCAGGACCCGGCTCAGCCCCGTTATATTGTCACCGAATCGGGCGTTGGCTATCGGCTGATGGGACGTTAGACGCCTGTCATTTAAAAAGAAACAGACTGCTTATGACAAGCGGTCTGTTTCTTTTTTGCCGTAAAGGGCAGAGGGAGCGAAATCTTTACATATTTTTTATGCCTTAAGCTAATCTTTTATCAGCATCTTTATCTCCACCGGAGGTACAATAAATTTGAAGTTCAAAGGCGGTAGGAGGGAAACTATGGCTGACTTATGGTTGGCAGGAATTGGGGCTGTCTTGTTACTGGTGTACTTACTTTACGCTTTATGGAAACCGGAGGAATTTTAACATGATGACAGATATGATAATGTTTGGGCTGTTTCTCATTGTGGTACTGCTGCTGGCTTGGCCTTTGAGCAAGTATATGGCTAAAGTGTTTACGATAGAAAAGACATTCCTTGATCCAGTGCTTCAGCCGTTGGAGCGGCTGCTCTACCGATTGGCAGGGATCAAGCCGGAACAGGAGATGAATTGGCGACAGTATGCCGGAGCACTACTGCTGTTTAACGTGTTAGGTGCAACCGTTGTTTTTCTCATTCAAATTCTGCAAGGTGCACTCATTTGGAATCCAGCCGATCTCAGCGGCGTCTCTCCCTGGCATTTGGCGTTCAATACAGCGGTCAGCTTTATGACCAATACGAACTGGCAATCCTACGGCGGGGAATCGACCATGAGCTATTTCACCCAGATGACGGCGCTAACTGTGCAGAACTTTGTTTCAGCAGCCGTGGGGTTGGCAGTAGCGGTGGCCTTGATCCGGGGATTAACCCGTAAGTCGGTTTCAACTATCGGCAATTTCTGGGTCGATCTGGTGCGGGGTACACTCCGCGTGTTGTTACCTTTAGCGATTGTGTTTACCTTACTGTTGGTGCAGCAAGGGGCGATACAGAATTTATCCGCTTACCTGACAGTACAAACGCTGGAGGGCGCGGAACAAATCCTGGCAATGGGGCCGGTGGCTTCCCAGGAAGCCATTAAAATGTTAGGAACGAATGGCGGCGGTTTCTTTAACGCCAACTCGGCCCATCCCTTTGAAAACCCTACACCGTTGACTAGCTTTTTGCAAGCGGTCAGTATTTTTCTCATTCCCACAGCGCTGGTGCTGGCTTTCGGACGGATGGCCCGGGACCGGCGGCAGGGATACGCTGTATTGGCGACAATGGCGTTGTTGTTTGTTCTGATGCTGACAGGGACTTACCTCAGTGAGTTGCATGGAAATCCGAACTTGGCCGGTTGGGGTGTGGACGGTCCTACGGCTATGGAAGGCAAGGAAGTACGGTTTGGTATCGCCGGTTCAGCCTTGTTCGCTACGGTCACGACAGCGGCTTCCTGCGGTGCGGTGAATGCTATGCATGACAGCTTTACACCGCTGGGCGGCCTCTTTCCTTTATTGCAGATGCAGCTGGGAGAAGTCATTATCGGCGGGGTTGGCGCCGGGTTTTACGGGATGATGCTGTTTGTTATTTTGACGGTATTTATTGTAGGGCTGATGGTTGGCAGAACGCCGGAATATCTCGGGAAAAAAATTGAAGCCCGGGAGACCAAAATGGCAACACTGGGGATATTATTCCCCTCGGTTACAATCCTGACCAGCAGTGCTATTGCCGCAGTCACGGGACCCGGCACATCCTCTGTTTTTAATCCCGGGCCGCATGGCCTGAGTGAGGTCATGTATGCGTTCGCTTCTGCCGTAGGTAATAACGGCAGTGCCTTTGGCGGCTTAAGTGCGAACACCCCTTTTTATAATGTAATGCTGGCAATGGGAATGCTGATTGGTCGTTTTAGTGTCATTCTGTCCATTCTGGCGATTGCCGGCGGCATGGCGGAAAAGAAGGTTTCCCCTCCCGGACCCGGCACATTCTCGACAACCGGTTGGCTGTTTGTGATGCTCTTAGCTGGTATTGTCCTGATCATCGGTGCCTTAACATTCTTACCAATGCTGACGTTGGGACCGATCGTCGAACAGTTGCTGATGCTGCAAGGGACTACGTTTTAAAAGGAGCGAATGGGAATGAATACTACTCGAGGCAGCTTTAATAAAGAAATCTTAGGAACTGCAGTGCGCGATGCATTTCGTAAGTTAAGCCCGCGCACACAAATGCGGAATCCGGTCATGCTGATCGTGTATATCGGGGCGATTATCACCACATGGTTTACGGTACGTGATTTTATGCAGGGAGACGGTCAGTCGACCTTCTTTACCTTGCAAATCACACTGTGGTTATGGTTTACAGTTTTGTTTGCTAATTTCGCCGAAGCGGTTGCCGAAGGACGGGGAAAGGCGCAGGCTAATGCCTTGCGCAGCAGCCGTCGCCGGACGAAGGCCAAGAAAGTCAACGGCAGCGAGAAGATCTTGGTAGATGCGGTCGAACTGCGTAAGGGGGACATTGTGCTTGTGGAAGCCGGGGATTTCATTCCCGGCGACGGCGAAATCATCGAAGGGATGGCATCGGTCGATGAAAGCGCTGTAACTGGAGAATCGGCGCCGGTCATTCGTGAATCAGGCGGCGATAAATCTTCGGTCACTGGCGGAACCCGGGTGTTGTCTGACTGGATTAAAATCCAGATTACGGCCAATCCCGGCGAAACATTTCTTGATAGGATGATTTCCCTGGTAGAAGGGGCGAAACGGCAAAAAACACCTAACGAGATTGCCCTGACAATTTTGCTGATTGGCTTGACCATTATCTTTCTGTTTGCCGTAGCTACGCTGGCACCCTTTGGCATATATTCCGAGATCAATATACCGGTGGCAGTCTTAATTGCCTTGCTGGTCTGCTTGATTCCCACAACCATTGGTGGGTTGCTTTCGGCCATTGGCATTGCCGGTATGGACCGGCTGCTAAAACGGAACGTGCTGGCCATGTCCGGTCGGGCTGTAGAGGCAGCAGGTGATGTGGATGCACTGCTGCTGGATAAAACCGGCACCATTACGCTTGGTAACCGGATGGCGACTGAGTTTATCCCGGTTCCCGGCATTAGTCCGGAACAACTGGCCGATGCGGCGCAACTGGCCTCGTTGGCTGATGAAACACCGGAAGGCCGGAGCATCGTTATCTTGGCTAAAGAAAAGTACAATCTGCGGGAACGGAACTTAACGGCGATGGAAGCCGAGTTTGTTCCCTTCACGGCGCAGACCCGGATGAGCGGTGTGAACGTAACTGGCCGGGAAATCCGCAAAGGTGCGGTGGATGCCATCAAAAAATATACGCAAGGGCAGGAGGGAGCATTCCCTGATGCGGTTGAAAAAGCTTGTGAGACAATTGCCAAGAGCGGCGGGACACCTCTTGTCGTGGCGGAAGGCGCACACGTGCTTGGTGCCATTCACCTGAAAGATATTGTGAAAGGCGGTATTAAGGAACGATTTCGCGATCTCAGGCAGATGGGAATCAAAACCATCATGATTACCGGTGATAATCCGCTGACTGCTGCCGCGATTGCTGCCGAGGCCGGAGTGGATGATTTCCTGGCTGAAGCAACGCCGGAAGATAAATTACGGTTAATACGCCAGTATCAAGAACAGGGGATGCTGGTTGCCATGACCGGTGACGGCACCAACGATGCACCGGCATTGGCCCAGGCTGATGTGGGGGTAGCCATGAACAGCGGCACGCAGGCCGCCAAAGAAGCTGGTAATATGGTTGATCTTGATAGTAATCCCACCAAGCTGATTGAAGTGGTGGAAATCGGCAAGCAGCTTTTAATTACCCGTGGCTCCCTGACCACATTCAGTGTGGCCAATGATATCGCCAAATATTTTGCGATCATTCCGGCTATGTTTACCGGAGCGTTTCCGGTGCTAAACGTCTTCAATGTCATGGCCCTGTCTACTCCGGAAAGTGCAATTCTAAGTGCCGTTATCTTTAACGCCTTAGTTATCATCACCTTGATCCCGCTGGCTTTGCGGGGAGTACAATACCGGCCGGTAGGAGCCGAAATCCTGCTCAGACGTAACCTGCTGATTTATGGTGTAGGAGGAATCTTGGCTCCCTTTATTGGGATTAAGCTGATCGACTTGATTATTGTAGCACTTGGACTGGTTTAGCAATGACGGCAAGGTAAAGAGAATGGTTCCAGAATGAAAGGAAAGGGTGGTGAACAAAAATGTTTCGACAAATTATCAGTGCGGCAGTCCTCTTTGTCGCGCTAACCATGATAACCGGTTTTGTTTATCCTCTAGTGATGACGGGCTTGTCACAGGTAGTTTTTCCTGATCAAGCTAACGGGTCGATGATCGTTCGTGACGGAGTACCGATCGGTTCCAGATTAATTGGTCAAATTTTTACCAGTCCCGGCTATTTCCATAGCCGGCCATCGGCGGCTGGCAAGGATGGCTATGACGGGGCCAGTTCCTCCGGTTCCAACCTGGGGCCAACCAATCAGAAACTGGCGGATACGGTGAAGGGTAATGTGCAAAAAGTACGGGAAGAAAACGACTTGCCTGCAGGGACTGCGGTACCTTCTGACTTAGTGCTGGCCTCGGGGAGCGGCCTTGATCCCCACATCACACCTGATGCTGCTTATGCCCAGGCGCAGCGGGTTGCCAGGGAGCGTGGGCTAAGTCCTGATGTGGTGCGACAACTGGTGAAGCAGCATGTGGAAGGAAGGCAATGGGGCATTTTGGGCGAACCCCGTGTCAATGTGCTGGAATTGAATTTGGCACTTGATGCCTGGCAAGTATCCCATTCTCGTTAAAATTAATCGAAATGATAGAGAATAAATGGAGTGTAGTGTTTACGTGGATAAAGGAAAAAACATTCTCTTCTTATTAACACCGAAAGCCATGGTTGCATTTCTTTACGATCACTGTTCCCTGCGGCAAGGACTGGAAAAAATGAGGTTTCATGGCTATACGGCCATACCTGTTATATCAAAGGATGGAACTTATATCGGAACCGTCAGTGAAGGCAATTTCTTATGGCATCTAGTGGATAGTGGTGTGTATACCATGAAATTACAGGAAGAGTATTCGATTCTGGATATAATTCGAAGCGGTTGGAATCCTGCGATTAAGATTGATACTACCATGGATGAATTACTTCTGCGCGTTATGGATCAAAATTTTGTTCCGGTAGTTGATGACCGGGAAAAATTTATGGGGATTATAACGCGTAAAGATGTAATTAAGTATTATCACAGTGCACTGGGACCCAATACGCCTTGATTTTAAGTAACAGTTCAACCATCTCTGGTTGGGATAACAAAACGTACCTTTAGGGCGCGTTTTTGTTATTTGGATACAGCAGGTCGCCTTCAATTAATCGTAGTTGTACTACCAACCGTACAACTACGCGGCGAAAAAGCTCTGTGACGGTCTGTAATGAAATCCAGTATTATCAAGCAGTCATGAGGTTTTGAAAACGAAGAATGACACTAAAAATTGACTCTCAATTAGTAGGTTCGATTCCTACGTGGGTCATTAATGAATCAAGGCTTCCGAGCAATCGGAAGCCTTTTCAACAGAAATCACAATTATTCAAATAAATAACTGGTCATTGATAAACCTCCCAAAGTACAGGACTCGTTGTAAATGGAGAGCCTGTCCGTGGCTTCCGACGCGCCCAACACATAAAGCAACGGGTAAAAGTGATCGGGGTAGTAAAACGCCAGTTCGGCTGATTTACCGGCAGATGTATAATTAATTACGTCCTGATATTCTCTGGCAAGTATTTTATCCCTGATATATCCATCAAATTCGACTGCCCAGGAGTACCCGCCATCCATTTTCCAGTCCACTTTAGAAAGATTATGCACAACATTGCCGCTGGCGAAGAGTAATACCCCTTTTTCTCTCAGATCCCGTAAGTTCCGGCCAATCTGAAAATGAACTTCCGCACTTGCATTGCCGTCTATGCTTAGCTGATAAACGGGAATATCCGCCTCCGGATACATTTTACAAAGTACTGACCAGGTACCATGATCAATTCCCCAGCTATTGTCAAACTCAACTTTACCTTGGATTAATTGTTTCGTAATCTTCGCCAGTTCCGGTGCACCCGGAACATTATACGAAACTTTATATAATTCGTCAGGAAAGCCGTACATATCATATACGGTTCTTGGCTTTTCCGCGTCATTAACTTTACTGCCTTGCGTATACCAATGGGCGGAGATTGACAAAATTGCTGATGGTCTCGGTATTTTACCGGCGATTTCCTGCCAGCCTTTTGTATATTTATTGTCTTCAATCGCATTTAGCGGCGATCCATGCCCGACAAACAGCAAGGGAAACTTGGTTACATTTGTCATAATGTATATCTCCTCTCCAGAAAACGGTTTTATTAAATCATGTCAATAATATATCATCATCCTGCAATTATTGATATTTTCATTATATTCTCTGCAATTCATCTTGTCCATTGTGATTTGGCAATAACGTTAACCATGGCTTTCTACCTGGTGACTTTAACTCTGCTTTGCATTCGCGCGGCGGAGATTGCTGCTGGCAATTCCTCCTAATATGATGGCAACTCCCAGCCACTGCGGCCAGCTTACCTGTTCTGCCAGCACGAGCGAAGACATCATAACGGCCACAGGCAGTTCAGAGGCCGTCAGGATGGTACCGAGTCCTGAGCCAACATGGGGCATGCCAATAGAGAACAACAGCGGCGGCAGAACAACCCCAAACACGCCAAGTAACAATCCATAAGGAATCAAGCCTGTTAACACCGTAACATCAAACAAAAATGTTGGGGGAAATACGATAAAGACAGTTATGGCAGCCCCTGTAGCAAGCAGCGCGCTTTTTAACATCGGGGGAGTTTTCTTTTCAACAGAGCCGCTCAGGAAAATGAACGCGGCAAAGGTTAATGCGGCCAACATGCCCCATAGGGTGCCTTGCCAGGAGAGAGCCGCGCGTTCCTGAAACAGAATATTGGCGGCTAAAACAGAACCAATCAGCAGGATTGCAATGGAAATGAGCTTTATGAGTGCTGGCCGTTTTTTCTGCAACACCCACTCAAACAATGTACCGATCCACACAAATTGAAACAAAAAAATAATAGCCAGCGAGGCATCCAGGGTTTGCAGAGACTGGAAATAAAATATGCCTGTTAAGCCGGAGGGAATTCCTGATAACAGCAGCTTTACCGTTTGCTTGCCTGTTAACTTTTGCTTTTTCGTAAATAAAACAACCAGCCACGCCAGCACCGTCCCGAAAAAATACTGTCCCCCGGTTACTGCATTCACGGTGAACCCTGTAGCATAGGCCAGCTTAACAAAGGTCGATAATATCCCATAACAGCAGCCTCCCAGGAAAACAATGAGAGCATAATGCCAGAATTTCATAACAAAGCCTCCTTTTTTGTATGCAAAAAAGCCACACAAATAGCCAATAAGGCATTTGTGTGGCGAAAATAGAGAAGTTCTCTAGAAAAATCCACATACTGAATCAGTTTTAGTATTCCGTTTCAGGATTAGTATAAAGTCTGTTTTGCCAGTTGTCAATAACTGCTAGTACCTAAGCTTTATAATCGACGCGATGGCCGATGCCGGCTTCATTGGCAGGCTGCTGCTGGTTAGATTCCGGCTTGGAGTTGTTTTTCAGGGACTTTTTTGTTTTTACCTGCCGTTTTTGCCTGCTTTGATGCTGCATTTCCAAGTCAAAATAATCGGGCAGGGCTTTCCGGATAGGTAACACCCGCCTTATCGGCTGGATAGGTTCGACTCTTTCCACAGTACCACCTCGCCTTCAAAAAAATTCCCTCTATTCTTTATGCTTTCACATCGACGGCTCACTGGTCTTATTGGTTTTCTAAGTTTTGTCATAGTTTTGTCACAGCTCCGTATTACTCTTAAGTTAGTGATCAGGGAAGATATTTCCTGCACAGCTGGATTAATTTTCCCACAAACTAGCGAGGAGGAGGAAGAATGACCGAAGATGAAATCTGCGATCGAATCAGGAAAATTTGTGATGCGTTACGATTACCCCAGGAAGGGATTGCGGGGGAGGAGCTTATGCAAGAACTGGAGCTGCTTTGCGGCCTGATGCTGAAAAGGCATAACAGTATTGTTCGCACCGCTCCCTGGCTTTCTGACAGGCCAACTCACAGACTTTGAAAAAAGTTCTTGACTATACAGGCTGCACCAGCTATAATGATGAAAAAATTAAATATGAACGGCTCACCAGAAAACTGGAGGCTAACTACTAACAAGTAGTTAGCCATTTTTATTTTCCGCGGTTATATGTTCAGGTAATACTGGTAGTCCACCAAGCCTAAATCTATGGTGTTCTTGTCGCGAGATTTTCCGCCCAACTTCGTTGTCGTCACCTTACATATGTCCGATATGCGCGGTTCCTCCGCCTTGCTGGACAAAAAATCTCGCGCAATTCATCCTATAGCTTTAGACTTGGCAGACTACTGGGCTGAAATAATAATTTATAAGGGGAGATTGTCATGTTTCAATTAGGTGCAAAACCAAGGCCAAAATCTGTGAAAATCTATCTTCTCATTGCTGCTTTGTCGCTTATGGTAGCCAGCCTGGCAGGCTGCGGCAAGCAAGAGGCCGCAGCCGATAAAGGGAAGCCGGCTGCTCAGCCGGTTACGCTGCTCAACGTTTCTTATGACCCAACCCGCGAATTATACAAGGATTTTAATGAATCCTTCGCCAGCCAATGGAAAGCCAAAACCGGCCAAACTGTTACCATTCAGCAGTCTCATGGTGGTTCGGGCGCTCAGGCGCGTGCGGTGCGTGAAGGTATTGAAGCCGATGTTGTGACATTAGCTTTAGCGCCAGACATCGATGCGGTAGCGCAAACCGGAATTATTTCAGCCGATTGGCAAAAACGCCTGGCACAGAACTCTACTCCTTATACATCCACCATCGTCTTTTTGGTGCGCAAGGGAAATCCCAAGAATATCAAAGACTGGGATGATTTGGTTAAACCAGGGATAGCCGTTATTACTCCCAACCCGAAAACCTCCGGCGGAGCCCGCTGGAACCATCTGGCAGCCTGGGGATACTCGTTGAAGCAAAATAATAATGATGAAACTAAGGCCAAAGAATTTTTAACCAAACTATATCAAAATGTACCGGTGCTTGATACCGGAGCCCGGGGCTCAACCACCACTTTTGTGGAACGCGGCATAGGTGATGTCCTGCTGGCATGGGAAAATGAAGCCTTACTGGCAGAAAAGGAATTAGGTAAAGACAAATTTGAAATCATAGCGCCTTCCTTAAGTATTCTGGCTGAACCGCCTGTCGCAGTGGTCGATAAAGTAGTCGATAAAAAGGGAACCCGGCAGATAGCTGAGGCGTATCTCCAATATCTCTATACCGACCAGGGACAGGAGCTTGCTGCTAAACATTACTACCGACCGCGGGCAGAGGCTGTTGCTGCCAAATATGCTAACCAGTTCCCTAAGCTCAGCCTGTTTACGATAGCTGAACTTGGTGGCTGGACAGAGGCTCATAACAAGCACTTTAAAGATGGCGGCATTTTTGATCAAATTTATGAACCAAAAGCCAAACAATAACGAAGTGGGGAATAATCATGAGTCTTAAATCCCTTACTATAACGAAACATAGCATCCTGCCGGGTTTTGGACTCACTATGGGCTTTACCATGTTATATATTGGGCTCCTAGTATTGATTCCGTTATCTACCATTATTCTTACGGCAGCTGGAATAGGGTGGGCAGAGTTTTGGGAAATAGTCACAGCTCCGAGACTGGTGGCATCCTATAAACTCAGTTTTGGCGCATCCCTGATTGCCGCCTCCATAAACGCCATATTTGGCTTATTGGTAGCCTGGGTACTGGTACGCTATTCGTTTCCCGGCAAACGAATTATCGATGGACTTGTTGACCTGCCATTTGCTCTTCCTACCGCCGTTGCCGGTATTACATTAACCACGCTGTATGCTCCAAACGGCTGGATTGGCAGCCATTTGGCCTTACTTGGCATCAAAGGCGCCTACTCGCCTCTGGGGGTTGTCATAGCCCTTACCTTTATTGGATTGCCGTTTGTGGTGCGCATGGTTCAACCTGTCCTGCAAACATTAGACAAAGAAGTAGAAGAAGCGGCGGCCAGCTTGGGGGCTGGTCGCCTGCAAACTTTTACCAGGATTATCTTGCCGGAGATATTCCCAGCCCTCTTGACCGGGTTTGCGCTGGCGTTTGCCCGGGCTTTGGGGGAATATGGATCAGTTGTGTTTATCTCAGGCAATATGCCGATGAAAACCGAGATTACGCCGCTGCTGATTATGACTAAGCTTGAGCAATATGACTACAGCGGTGCCAGTGCCATAGCGGCGGTTATGCTGTTTGTTTCATTTATCCTGCTGTTCGTAATTAACCTTTTGCAGTGGTGGCAGGGGAGACGGCATGGCTGATTATAAATGTAGACTTGATTCAGGTGGAGTTTTACTCCAGCTGAATCCTAGTCGGAATTATCCAGGGGCTTACTCGCTCGCCTGTGCCCGTAGGGGTATAAATCACGCTTATAGAAGCGGGAGTCTTAGAGCGAGTTGGCCATCGGATAGAAGGAGGCGCGACACCTTATGGCCAGTAATATAGCACTGCGGTCAAAAACTATACGGCAAACTCCCGGCTCAACAACCGAACTGCCATTGGTTCGCTGGCTGCTTATTGCCCTTGCCCTCGCATTTCTGGGGTTAATGCTGATTGTTCCTGTCATTGCCGTATTTGTAAAAGCATTTGAACAAGGCTTGGCATTGTATGTTAAAGCCATTACAGAACCGGATGCGTTGGCTGCTATTAAGCTTACGCTGCTGACAGTAAGCATTGCTGTACCGCTTAATACACTGTTTGGGCTGACGGCGGCCTGGGCAATAGCCAAATTTGAGTTCAGAGGCAGAAACTTTCTAATCACACTGATTGACCTGCCGTTTGCTGTTTCGCCGGTTATTGCCGGACTGATTTTTGTATTCTTGTTTGGCAAACCGGGTATCTTCGGCCCGTGGCTGGCTGCCCACGATATCAAGATTATTTTTGCTGTGCCGGGGATTGTTTTGGCCACAGTTTTTGTTACTTTCCCTTTTATTGCCCGCGAACTAATACCACTGATGCAGGCTCAGGGAACAGCCGAGGAAGAGGCGGCATTAACTTTAGGCGCGAACGGCTGGAAAACTTTTTGGCATGTTACCTTACCCAATATCAAATGGGGGCTGATTTACGGCGTTATTCTTACAAGTGCGAGGGCAGTGGGTGAATTCGGTGCGGTATCGGTTGTTTCAGGACATATTCGCGGCCTTACCAACACCATGCCGCTGCATGTTGAAATTTTATATAATGAATACCAGTTTGTTGCGGCATTTGCCGTGGCTTCCCTGATGACGCTGCTGGCCATCATAACCTTAGTTGTAAAAAACATTGCCGAATGGGAAGTGCAGCAGCAAAGCCAGGAGTTAGCTGAGTAGTGTGTACGGGGAGGTAAAGTAATGAGTATTGAGATCATTAATATACATAAGCAGTTTGGTTCGTTTACAGCCTTGAAAGATATCAATCTGACAATTCCAACAGGCGAACTTGTGGCCCTTTTAGGGCCGTCCGGTTCAGGCAAAACGACGTTGCTGCGAATCATCGCCGGTTTAGAGCTGGCCGATCAGGGTTCAATCCTCTTCAATGGTGAAGATACCGCCCAAAGAAATGTCCAACAACGGCAGGTAGGGTTTGTTTTTCAGCATTATGCATTATTCCGCCATATGACTGTTTTTGATAATATTGCTTTTGGCTTACATGTCCGCCCAAGCAAATTGCGTCCTGCAAAAACCGAGATTCAGGCAAAGGTACAAAAACTATTGAGTCTGGTTAAGCTCGAGGGTATGGCTCACCGTTACCCAACCCAGTTGTCCGGCGGGCAGCGGCAGCGGGTGGCACTGGCCAGAGCGCTTGCCGTTGAACCGCAGGTGCTGCTTTTAGATGAACCGTTTGGCGCTTTGGATGCCAAAGTGCGGAAAGAATTACGGCGCTGGCTTAGACAATTGCATGACGAACTTCATGTTACCAGTGTGTTTGTTACCCATGATCAGGAAGAGGCGCTGGATGTAGCAGACCGCATCGTAATCCTTAACAATGGCCGGATTGAACAACTGGGGACACCTGAGGAAGTGTATGAACACCCGAACAGTCCGTTTGTATACGACTTTTTAGGAAACGTAAATTTATTCCGCGGGCGCATTCATCGAGGCCGGATCAGTCTTGGCTCAATTGAACTGGCAGCACCTGATCATATTGATACGCTGGATACACAGGCCGTAAGCTTTGTGCGTCCTTATAACATTGAAGTGGAACGGGAAGGCAAGGGGCAGGAGTTTATTCCGGCACGTATTCTGTATATTCGGGCCGTAGGGCCGACTGTCCATCTGGAATTAAAAAGGGAAGATACCGGCGATTTCGTGGAAGTAGAATTAAGTAAAGAACGATTCCGGGAACTCAATATAAAGTTAGGTGAGCAAGTATTTGTCAAACCTAAAGATCTTCGAATATTTATCCCTGAAGATTATGTTATCTAATGTCAACCGTTCTTCCGGCATTGATTTGGGGGAGATGAATTCAGCGAATGGGAAAGCAGTGTGAAGGTATGAATGTAGCGGAAAAACGTCTGGAAACAGATATTCTCATTATTGGCGGCGGGACGGCAGGCTGTTTTGCTGCCATAACTATTGCCGGGAAGGCTGCGGCAAAAGTCATTATTGCCGAAAAGGCCAATATCAAGCGCAGCGGTTGTCTGGCAGCCGGTGTTAATGCCCTGAACGCTTATATTGTCAAAGGTCAAACACCGGAAACCTACCTTAATTATGTCAAAAATGATGCTGCCGGTGTGGTCAGAGAAGATCTTGTCTATACGGCGGCAGAGCGGTTTAATCAAGTCACCCGTAAAATGGAAGGTCTTGGGCTGGTGATACAAAAAGATGAGCACGGCGAGTATGCTGCCCGGGGAACCAGAAATATCAAAATCAATGGTGAGAATATAAAACCGCTGCTGGCGGAAGCCGTGCTGAACAGTCCGCGCGTTACCGTAATAAACCGGATTAATATTGTTGATTACATTATCAAGGATGGCGCAGTAGCAGGCGCGTACGGGTTTTCCCTGGATTCTCCCACTTTTTACGTTATCTCGGCAAAGGCTGTAATCTGTGCCACCGGCGGAGCCGCCGGGCTTTATCGGCCTAATAATCCCGGTTTTTCCCGGCATAAAATGTGGTACAGTCCATTTAATACCGGCGCAGGTTATGCCATGGGAATCAGGGCAGGTGCGGAAATGACCACCTTTGAAATGCGTTTTATTGCTTTGCGGTGTAAGGACACCATCGCCCCCACCGGCACGATTGCCCAGGGTGTTGGCGCACCGCAGGTAAACAGCCAAGGGGAAGAATATGAACAGCAATATGGCAATATGAGCACTGCCAACCGCCTGTATTCTACCGTCATGGAAAATAGAAACGGCAGAGGGCCCTGCTTTTTGCAAACGAAAGCCATTTCTCCGAAACAGGAGGACGAATTATATAAAGCCTATCTGAATATGGCTCCGTCCCAGACGCTGCGATGGCTTGAGCGGCAGGGACCTGCTTCAGAAAATGTAGAGATTGAGGGAACCGAGCCTTACATTGTGGGTGGACATACGGCCAGCGGGTACTGGGTGGACACCAAACGGGCAACCACCATTAACGGACTCTACGCAGCCGGCGACGTAGCCGGCGGCTGCCCGCAAAAGTATGTGACAGGCTGTTTTGCCGAGGGCGAAATTGCTGCTTTGGCAAGCTTAGAATATATCCGGGATAAACATAACCGGTGGCCCGGACAAAACGAAATAGACAATAAAATTGCGGCATTGCAACAACTGCTGCAGGCAGAGCCGGCACTTCATACTGCCGAAAGCATCGAAGAAGCCATGCAGAAAACCATGGATGATTATGCAGGAGGCATTTCATCAGGCTACATCTTTAATTACCAGAAACTACAGGTGGCCAAACAGCGCATTGAAGAGCTGCTGGAAATGTGCGGCCAGTTAAGAGCCAGCGACATGTACCAGCTGCTAAGCATCCAGGAGGTTATTGACAGGCTGTTTGTCTGCAAGGTCCTTATCCGGCATCTGGAAGCCAGGCAGGAGACCCGCTGGCATGCCTTTCAGGAAAATGCCGACTATCCGGAAAAAAATGATAATAACTGGTTGAAATATGTTAATTCCAGACTAAGTAACGGCGAGATCAGGCTTGTGTTCAGAGACTTGGTAAAGAGGGATGAAATTTATGAGCATCAGGATTGACAGCCATAAGTGCAGCGGGTGTGGCAAATGCCGGGAGGTATGTCCCGGGAGTTTGCTCCGGGCGACAGACTCTGGTCGGACAGATATCAGGGAGCCTAAAGATTGTTGGGGATGTACTTCCTGTCTCAAAGAATGCAGCTGCAATGCCATTACATACTATCTCGGGGCCGACATGGGGGGGCGGGGCAGCCTGCTCCACACCCGGCAGGAGGGAAATCTGCTGCACTGGATTGTCACAGAGCCAAACGGCCGGGAAAAAACCATCACTGTAGATAAGAAACAAGCCAATGCATACTAAGGAGGAGTCGCTATTATGGATCATTTAGATCGTTTGGAAGCGCAAAGTATATTCATACTGAGAGAGGCATATAAGAAGTTCGGTAAGCTAGGTATGCTATGGTCAATTGGTAAAGACTCCACTGTTTTATTGTGGCTGGCCAAAAAAGCTTTTTTCGGACATTGTCCGTTCCCGTTCATCCATGTCGATACTGCCTATAAAATCCCTGAGATGATTGAGTTCAGAGACCAAATAGCCAAACAATACAATATTGAACTAATTGTTCACAGCAATGAAGAGGCTTTGCAGGCAGGGATGGGACCGGATAAAGGACGTCTGGTGTGCTGCAGGGCCTTAAAAACCGACGGACTGCAGCAAGTGGTCACCAAATATGAGTTTGAAGGACTGATATTGGGGATACGCCGTGATGAAGAAGGCTCACGCTCCAAAGAACGGGTTTTCAGTGAAAGAAATAAAGATTCGGAGTGGGATTACACCAACCAGCCGCCTGAACTCTGGAACCAATTTAAGACCGATTTCCCCAAAGGGAATCACATCCGGGTACATCCGATTTTGCATTGGAATGAAATTGATATCTGGTCATATATCGCCAGAGAGAAGATCCCGCTTGTGGATCTCTATTTTGCCAAAAACGGCAAAAGATACCGCAGTCTTGGCTGTGCTCCCTGCACCGGGCAGATTGACTCTAATGCAACTACGGTTGCGGAAATTATCGAGGAGCTTAAAAACACCAAACAAGGTGAACGGGCCGGGCGCGCCCAGGATCAGGAGGATTCATACGCCATGCAAAAACTACGCAAAGATGGATATATGTAATAAGCAGAATACATCGGGAGACGGGGAGGCCGCTACATGGACATTGAGAGAGAAGTACTTAATATAGTTGTTGTCGGGCATGTCGATCATGGCAAATCCACAGTGATTGGCAGGCTGCTGTATGACACCAAATCTTTGCCCGAAGGTGCCATCGACCGGGTAAAGCGAATTGCCAAAGAAAAGGGTAAACCCTTTGAATATGCTTATCTGCTGGATGCTTTTGAGGAAGAGCAGAAGCAAGGCATTACCATCGACACTACCCAACTGCAATTTCGTACCGAAAAAAGAGATTATGTAATTATTGATGCCCCCGGACATAAGGAGTTTCTAAAAAACATGATTTCCGGAGCTGCCAGTGCCGAGGCTGCGCTTTTAATTATTGACGCTAATGAAGGGATTCAGGAACAATCCAAACGGCATGGCTATATATTGTCATTGCTGGGGATACAAAAAGCCTATGTACTTATTAATAAGATGGATTTAATTGATTATTCAGAAGCCAAATTTAATGAGATTAAGCAGGAAATAAACGAGTTTTTGCACAATCTCCACGTGTTTCCTTTAAAATACATCCCGATTTCAGCCTTTTTTGGCGAGAATATGATTACCCGTTCAGAAAAAATGCCCTGGTATAAAGGCGAGCCGATCCTTACGGCAATTGACTTGTTTGAAAAAGACAAAGGGCTGGAGACAAAAGCGCTGCGGTTCCCCATTCAGGATGTCTATAAATTTGATAACCGGCGCATTATTGCCGGTCGGATCGAATCAGGGACGCTGCATGTCGGCGATGAAGTTTTACTATCGCCCGCTAATAAGCTGACAAAAGTTAAGACAATCGAGTACTGGACTGACAAGGATAAAACTGACAGCGTCTATGCCGGAATGTCGGTGGGCATAACGGTTGAAGATGAGTTTTTTAACCAGCGGGGCGAATTTATTGTTCATCCTGACCAGGCACCGCTAGTTTCCGACACATTCAAAGCCAACATCTTTTGGATGGGGAAAAAGCCTTTGGTGAAAGCTGCAGACTATAAGCTCAAACTGGCGACCCAGGAACTGGAGTGTGAGATATACTCGATCGTCAAGGTCATTGATGCCACTACGCTGGCGACAATAGAAGATGCCGGACAAGTTAAAACCAATGACGTAGCCGAAGTCATTATCAGGACCAAAAAGCAGCTCTGTTTTGATGAATTTAAGAACAATCAATTGACAGGCCGATTCGTTATTGTTGACGGCTATGATGTAAGTGGCGGCGGGATTGTCTCAGGCCTTGTGACCCAGTGGCAGACTGTGAGCAAATTTACGGCAAACGGATTGGAACTGGTGGTAAATTGTTTTGATGACTATATCTATGTACTTGCCGAAGGGGCTGTAAGAAGGTTTGATGCCAGGCCCCATACCTTTGCTGCCGGTGATGTAGTTGCGATAACCGGAAAAACCTATGAATATCCTGCCGATTTCGACATAATCGATATTCAGACAAAAGTAGCCGCCAAAGTGAGGAAAGCCAGAATGGCAGGAGTGATACCCCTGGCTGAGTACACCTATAGTGGTATGCCGGTAATTGAAGCTAGAGGAGCCGGCCTTAAGCTGGCAACTGAGGAAGATTTTACTCAGTTTTACAGTGAGCTTGAGACCATAGTTAGCTGGCAGACGAAGGCGGCGTCAAGCTTTACTGCTAAGTGGCTTGAATTTACCAGATACCGGGGTATTCCGGTTGTAGCGGCAGTTGGTGAAGCAGGTGCAGATTATCAGATTTAATAAAAAATCATGCGTTTTCCAGAGGGCCTTCACAAGTTCTTCACAATCTCCTGCTACAATTAGCGTAGTTAACAACCCGGTTGCGGGAGGAGGAGAATGAACTTATGAATATGACCCATTATATGGAACTGTTGGCTGTGAATCAGCCATGGAATCTCATTATCTATATGGTGATTCCGGTTGCGCTGGCCGAAGCGCTGGTAGCTACTGAGTTTTTTGTGGTATTCAATCGGGGTAAGGCGGGCGGTGTGCTGCGCACCATCAATAAGTACATTGGGATTGTGCTTGGCTTCTATTTCCTGGGGATTTTTCTTAACCTGATGATTACGGCAGTGCCGGGAATGCCCTGGCGGGGTCCGGCCGATATCCTGGCAGTTGGCGCGTATCTGAGCGGTGTCGTTCCGCTTATGGGGATTGCGCTCTTAGAGCTTGGCGTTATTTTCAAGGGCAAAACCGAGAGCGAAAAACTGAAACTGCACTTTATTTTGCTTACAGTATTTTTGGTAGTTGCTCACATTGCCATGATATTTGGTATGGTCGATCCGACTGTTATGGGCTGGAATCCTGACGGAGCGCCGCCCATGCAGCATAATATGCATAACCATTAAAAAAATAGGAATCTGCCTAATCCCTTGTCAGCCCTTGGCTTTCAATGGGTAGGCAGATTTTTCTATTAATTTCTAATTTTTGCAGGATTAGATAGAGGCAGCTAGAATAGTAAGTATGTAAAAAGAATAACATACTCCTGAAGGAGGCTTGCTAATGTCTAAACAAATTTGTGAATTGGCTTATCAGGGGGCATCAACAGCTGTAGGTCTTGCGGAAAAACTCCTTACGGAAGCCATTGAAAAACATGGTGCAGAAGCACCGGTGAAGTATCCTGATACGGCATATAAGCTGCCGATTGTTACCGCCTTAAGCGGCGAAGACATAACAACATTAGGTGAGATTGTTCCTGTTTTACAGAGGATTAAAGCAAATAACCTGCGGCCGGAGCCGGAATTGGGCAATGCCTTACTATCCGGTGAAGCCACCCTGTATGCCGGTGAAATTATCGAGGCATTACGTTATGTCGGCAATGATCAACCGGATGAAGCCCCATATACCGGCTTTTTGCCTGACCGTATTTTGCGTAAATGCGGCGTGCCGCTGGTGGATGGCACTATTCCCGGTGTTGCCGTCATTACCGGCAAGGCCAAAGATGCCAAAGCGGGTGCCGCGCTGGTAAAGGACCTGCAGTCTAAAGGCATTCTGGTTATGCTGGTTAATGATATCATTGAACAATGTATTGCGGAAAATATCAAAGTAGGTTTGGATTATCTGACACTTCCGTTAGGGAAATTTACGCAGATTGTGCATGCCGTTAACTTTGCTGCCCGTGCCGGTTTGGCCTTTGGCGGTGTTCCCAAAGGTGAGCGTGAGCGGATGCTGGAATATCAAAAGAACCGTGTTCCCGCTTTTGTTATTGCCTTGGGCGAGCTGGATGCCGTTACTGTGGCAATTGGCGCCGGCGCGCTATTTATGGGTTTCCCCATTGTTACCGACCAGGCACTGCCGCCGGAACTGCAAATCCCGGGACTCTTAGAACCTCAGCCTGATTATGATAAAATTGTCAAACTGGCTTTGGAGCTTCGCAACATAAAACTTAAAATTGTGGATATCCCGGTTCCGATTACTGTCGGGCCGGCATTTGAGGGTGAAACCATCCGTAAGAAAGAAGCCTGGGTGGAGTTTGGCGGCGGTCGCTCACCCGGCTTTGAGCTTGTTCGCATGGCTGACGCCGACCATGTGGAAGATGGCAAAATTGAAGTTGTCGGACCGGAAATTGATGAAATGCCTGAAGGTAGTGTATTCCCGATGGGGATTATCGTTGATATTTATGGACGTAAAATGCAGGAAGACTTTGAAGGCGTGCTGGAGCGCCGTATCCATTACTTTATTAATTATGGCGAAGGGTTATGGCATGTTGCCCAGCGTGACTTGTGCTGGCTCAGAATTAGCAAAGGAGCTAAAGAGGCCGGATTTAAGATCCGCCATTTCGGCGAACTCTTAATTGCCAAGTTCAAATCCGACTATCCGGCCATTGTCGACAGGGTGCAGGTAACACTTATTACCGATGCCCAGGTTATTGATGAAAAAATTAAGATTGCCCGTGAAAAATACCAGGCGCGTGATGCCAGGCTGAAAGGTCTTACCGACGAATCGGTCGATACCTTCTACTCTTGTACCTTGTGCCAGTCCTTTGCCCCTAACCATGTCTGTATTGTTTCGCCGGAACGGGTTGGCTTGTGCGGCGCAGTAAGCTGGCTTGATGCGAAAGCCTCCAATGAAATTACACCCACCGGACCTAATCAGCCGATCACCAAAGGCGAGTGTCTTGACGAAGCAAAGGGTATGTGGAAGAATCTGAACGATTTCCTCTACACTTCGTCCAACCGCACTCTGGAAGAGGTCAATCTATATACCTTGATGGACAAACCGATGACTTCCTGCGGCTGCTTTGAGGCTATCATGGCGGTATTGCCGCTGACCAACGGCGTTATGATTACTACCCGTGAACACTCCGGCGATACGCCTTGCGGTATGTCCTTCTCCACCCTGGCCGGCACTTGCGGCGGCGGGGTGCAGACACCCGGTTTTATGGGGATTGGCCGCCGTTATGTTGTAAGCTCTAAGTTTATTCCGGCAGACGGTGGTTTGGGCAGGATTGTCTGGATGCCGAAAGAATTAAAAGAGTATTTAAAAGACGAACTGGCCGAACGGGCTGTTCAACTCGGCTTGGGAGCCGACTTTGTTGATAAAATTGCCGATGAGACGGTGGGCATAACCGAAGAGGAGATATTGCCTTTCCTGGAAGAGCGGCAGCACCCGGCCTTAAAAATGGACCCGCTGATGTAACAGTAGCGCAAATGAAAAGATAACCCTGGGGCATTGCTGCCAGGGTTATCTTTTTTTGGAGCTATTTACCAATAATTTAAACTTTATTTTAGCAGGAGTTTGATTATTGAAATAGAAAAAATAGATTAGTTAAATTAATTTTTTTTATAAGTATCGATAGTGCAGGCGCGATTAGGCTTGCCGCAGCCACTGCCGGTCCAGATACCACAGGCCTGACTGCATATCCGGGTGGGGGGAGAGACTGTCTTACAATGAATGAAATGAGAGTGTCGATTTTTATAGATTATTTCAATAAAGCAGTGCAAGAAGACCAAAGGCGGCAGCCGGGGTGTTAGAGAAAGTGTTTCACACAGGTATGTATTATGATTATAGAAATTATCAATAGGTATTGGGTTTGGTGATTGAAAAACACGATTAGAGCATTTTACTTATCTGTGTTAGGATAACACAGTAAAAACTCATCTTTCATCAATAAATAGCAGCCAAGCTGTGAAAAAAATGGCTGTTGGTTCTCTGCCTGCAGGCAGCAGCAGCTAATTTATAATTTGAAGCAAAAGAAAAAGGAGATAAGCAATGCGACAGATTAATGCAATCGGGGATGCCTGTCCACTACCTGTTATCAAAACCAAAAAAGGTCTTGATGCCATCGAGAGCGGCCAACTGGTGGTGCTGGTGGATAATGAGATAGCTGTCCAAAATATCCGCCGGTTAGCTGAGGCAACAGGCTGTCAATTTGACGTAGTGCAGCAAGAGGGTATTTTTCATATTTCGCTGATAAAAACTGCAGCCCAGCCGGATAGTTCTGCCGCCCGCAGTGCGGCAGTGGCCGGTAAAACAGTTGTCGTCCTGTCTGCCGATACCATGGGAAACGGCGACGACGAGCTGGGGCGTATCTTAATGAAGGGATTTATTTTTGCTCTTACCCAGTTGGATACACTGCCTGATACTATCCTGCTCTATAACACGGGTGCAAAACTGGCAGTACATAGTTCAAGCTCCCTGGAAGATTTACTTGCTTTGGAAAAGGCCGGGGCTGCCGTCCTGACCTGCGGCACCTGCCTAAATCACCTGGGGATTGCAAAGCAGCTCGGGGTAGGGGAAGTAACCAATATGTACCGTATTGTGGAAGAGATGCGTGAGGCCGGACGCATCCTGCGCCCTTGATGGCTATGATTTATTTTGACAATGCAGCAACCAGCCTGCCCAAGCCGCCGGCGGTGGGACAGGCGGTGCTGGCGGCCATAAATACTTTTGGCGGGGCCGGGAGGGGAGGGCATCCTGCTGCTCTGGCGGCATCCCGCTGCCTGTTTCAGGCTCGCAAAGCCGTAGCCGGGTTATTGGGGTCTGCTGCTGACCGGACGGTTTTTACCGCCAATGCGACAGACAGTCTGAATATTGCCATTGCCGGTCTGCTGACCCGGGAAGACCATGTTATTACCACTGCCCTGGAGCATAATTCTGTGCTGCGGCCGTTATATAAACTCCGCTCCCAGGGGATGGGGTTATCGATTGTTGACATTGACCAACAAGGGAATCTGGATTGCGACGGGTTTCGCCGTTTGCTGCGTCCCAATAGCAAAGCGGTAGTCTGTACCCACGCCTCCAACCTGACCGGTACGCTTACCGATTTGGCGTTCCTGGCCGATTTCTGCCGGGAAAACGGCCTGCTGCTGATTGTGGATGCAGCGCAAACCGCCGGTGTATTTCCCCTTGACATGGACAAATTGGGGATTGATGTTCTCTGCTTTACCGGTCACAAAGGACTGTTGGGACCGCAGGGGACCGGCGGGCTTTGCATCCGGCAAGGGCTTGCCGTGCAGCCGCTTAAAGTAGGCGGCAGCGGACTTCACAGCTATAGTGAAACCCATCCGGCAGATCTGCCAGAGGCCCTGGAAGCCGGTACGGCCAACGCCCATGGCATCGCCGGCTTGCTGGCCGGTGTTGAGTACATTCAGGCAACAGGTATGGATACTATCCGCGACAGGGAGCTGGAGCTGGCAACACTCTTTCGCCAGGGGATTGCCGCAATTCCCGGGGTTCGCATTTACGGAGATCCGGCCAGGCCACACGCTCCCCTTGTAACGCTGAATATCGGTTCCCTGGATTCAGGCGAGGTAGGGGACCGTCTGGCAACCCTTTACGATATTTGTGTACGGAGCGGTGCCCATTGCGCCCCGCTGGCGCATTTGGCGTTAGGAACCCGGAGCCAAGGTGCGGTGCGGTTTAGCTTCTCCTCGTTCAATACGGAAGAAGAAATCCAAAGAGGAATTCGGGCGATTGCGGCGATTGCCGCAGAGGAGGAGCAGGGATAAATGGAGAGAAAGAAACAGCCCAAATTAGTGATTACCTTTCCCACCACCACGGCCGCGATGGCAATGGAGGCTGCCTGCGCAGCCGGGCAAGGACGCTTAATACCTATTCCCCGGGAAATCAGTGGCGGCTGCGGCCTGGCTTGGTGTGCAGAGCCGCAACTGGAGGATAGGCTGCTCCGGGTGATGGCTGAAAACAGTATTGTCTATCAGGAGAAACGGGTTCTTCCGCTATATTAACAAGGAGGGTAAGTATTGCAAAGTCGCAGAAACTTATTGAAGCAAGGCATTATGGCGGTAACTGCCGCTATGCTGCCAATCAAGGCAATGGCCGGACAAGAAAGCACAGTCCGGTATCAAATGATTGTTGATCAGAACCGCTGCATGGGTTGTCAGACCTGTGTTCTAGCCTGCAAAGCCCAGAATGATATTGCGCCCAGCCAATTCCTGACCCGGGTTCTGATCCGGGAAGAAAAAAAAGGAGCAGTTGCCAGGCAGGTATTCAAACCTGTGGGCTGTAACCAGTGTGAGAGTCCACGGTGTCTCACCGCTTGCCCGTATAAAGCCATCAGCAAGCTGGACAACGGCATCGTGGTGACCGACTGGACTTTATGCCGGGGCGTGAAGGCCTGTAATAATGCCTGCGGTAATGCCTGTCCCTTCCATGCCCGGATTGCTGATCCGCGTTTTGCCGGCAAATCGGACAAATGCGATTATTGTGCAGACCGGCTGGAAACAGAATTGCAGCCTGCCTGTGTCGAGGCTTGTCCGGCACGGGCCCGGATTTTTGGCAACAGCCGGCAGGCCAACGGTGAATTTGCAAAATATCTTCAGCATCCCGCGCTGAGTTCTTCCCGTGCGGAACAATCAATTGAAACAAATACAAAATATATTCCGCTGCGATAAGGAGGAGCTATGGAAAAAGACTGGACTCAATTAATACATGAAAAAGTAAAGCGGCGGGAGTTTCTAAAATTATCGGCAGCGGCCATTGCCGCCGCAGGTATCCCGCTGGCAGGCGCCGGAGCAGCTGAGGCGACCGGGGTGTCAAGTCCGCGGCGGTTCAAGAAAATCGCACCAACCGTAAAAAGTAAAAATCGTAATATTGTTCACTCTGTATGTCTGGGCTGCAATGCCCGCTGCGGCGTACGCGCCATAGTTCAAGGCGGCAAGCTTGTCAAACATGCCGGTAATCCCTATCACCCTTATAACACTCAGTTTCAGCCGATTGACTATAATACCCCGGTGGCTGAATCTCTGGCCGCGACGGGAACCATCTGCGGCAAAGCCGAGGAAGGCGCCAACTATCTTTACAATCCCTATCGGCTGCTGAAGCCGTTAAAGCGCTCCGGCAAAAGAGGGTCCGGTAAGTTTGAACCCATTGAATGGGAACAGTTGATTGACGAGGTTGCCAAAGGCGGGAAGCTGTTTGCCAGGCTTGGCGATATGACCGAGTACCCCGGTCTGGCTTCGCTGGACAGTGATCAGCCGATCAATCCCGATGCGCCGGAATTAGGCTCTGTCCGGAACGGTTTTATTTTCCTATCCGGCCGGGACCAAACCGGCCGCAAAGAATTTGCCGACCGGTTTGTGCGTGACGCCTTTGGTTCCATTAACCGGGTCGGCCATACCGATATTTGCGGTATTGGATTTCGCATGGGGAATTGGGCGCTGACAGAAAAAAAAGAGGTTGAGTTTAAGGCCGACCCGCTGAATGCTGAATTCATGCTGGTGTTAGGTGCGAATATCTACGAAGCAACTCAGCCGGGAGTCAATACCTATGGCGCAATGGTTGCGAGACGAAACTCCGAAGGAGAGCTCAGTTTCGTAGTTGTCGATCCCCGGGCCACCAATGCTTCTGTTCATGCAAAAAATTGGATAGCGATTAAGCCCGGGCAGGACGGTGCGCTGGCGATGGGCATGATTCGCTGGATAATAGAAAATGAACGCTATAACCGCGGGTTTTTGCTTTCACCTAATGCCAATTCCGCCGCCGCGCAGGGTTATGCCTGTCACTCCAACGCAACCCATTTGGTCATAACTGACCCCAGCCATTCCAATCACCGCAAACTATTGCGGGCTGCCGACATCGACCCCGGTGTTCCGCAAGATCAGGCGAATGCTTTTATGGTGCTGGTTGACGGCAACAGACCGGTGCCTTTCGACAAGGCGGGCACTGCTCTCCTGGACTTTGCCGGTGAAGTGGTCACTGCGGCGGGGGCATCCATCAAAGTTAAGACTTCCTTCCGCCTGCTTGCCGAAGCCGCGCAGCTTCATAGCCTGGAGGAGTACGCTGGCTTAGCGGGAGTGCCTGTCAGCCAAATCATTGATATTGCCAAAGAATTTACTTCCCATGGAACGCGCGCTGCTGTTACCCAATACCACGGCGTGGGCAACTATCTGGGCGGTACTCATGCTGCCTATGCTGTTGCGGTACTGAACGCACTTGTGGGCAGTGTGGATCGCAAGGGCGGCTATTTGAAGGGCGGCGGCGGAGCGGCTGCCTGGAACAAGGGCCTTTATGATTTGACGGATTTCCCGGGTAAGCGTAAGCCTGCCGGGGTCATGATCTCGCGTGAGCAGGCTGCTTATGAAAAAACCACAGAATTTAAGCGGCATGGCTATCCGTCCAAACGTCCCTGGTTTCCCTTTACTGTCGGCGGGCTCTGCGTTGAGGCCATGAGCGGCATTGATGAACAGTACCCCTATCCTTGCAAGATACTGTTTACCTATTTCTTCAATCCGGTGTATTCCATACCTGGCGGCAACCGTTATGAAGCAACGCTGGCTGACCATAAAAAAGTTCCCCTGCATGTTTCCATTGATGTTACGGTCAATGAGAGCAATTTGTATGCTGATTACATCGTACCTGATCTAACTTATCCTGAGGGGCATTATGGCTTTTTGACCCCGCATGCCCCGGCTCTCCGCTTTACTGCCGTCCGGGTTCCCACGGTTGAGCCGTTGACGGCCAAAACCGCTGACGGGCAGGCTTACTCTCTGGAAGCCTTTTTGATTGACCTGGCCAAGGCGGCCGGTCTGCCGGGCTTTGGCGCCGGCACAGTGCCTGGCGCGCAGGCTGCCTATGGGCTGGATAGCGGCGAGGATTACTATTTGCGGGGAATTGCCAATTTGGCGGCAAATGCCAAGGTGCCTGCAGCCAGCCAGGATGAAATTGCCTTTGTGGAGGCCAATTATCCAACTGCCCGGTATAAGCATCTGCTTAAACCGGAGGAATGGGCAAAATGCTGCTATCTGCTTGCCCGCGGCGGTGTATTTCAGCAGTCCTATGAAGATGTTTTTGCCGGTGAGAACCATCGCTTTGGTGTGAAAAAAGTCGTTCTTTACAACGAGGAACTGGCAACGCAGCGTAATTCGCTCACAGGCGAATATTGCAGCGGTGTAGCCGCTTATACTGTGGCGACCACTCCGACAGGTGAGGTACTGGCCGAAGAAGATGCTGAATATGGCTATAATATGGTTACTTATAAAATGAACGTACATGCCCAGGCCCGTACCGTCTGGCATAAATGGGCCATGGAAATCTTTCCCGAGAACTATATACTTATGAACGAGCAGGATGCCGTCCGGGAGAAATTGTCAACCGGAAACAGGGTTCGCCTCATTTCCCGCAGCAACTCTCAAGGTATTACCGGTGAAATAAAGGTCACCAAGCTGGTCCGGACAGGGTGTCTGGCTATTGCCCATCATTATGGACATACCATGATGGGAGCGGCTCCCCTTAGCGTTACCAACGCCAACCAGGTATTTTTCGGCGGCAACGCAGTTGCCGATAAGAAAAAATTAAAGCCTGATATGACAATCGGCAGGGGAATCAACGCCAACAACATCAGTCGTCTTGACCGGAGGCTTAATAATACCCCGCTTACCGATGCTGTCGGTGGTATTCCGGACTTCAGCAGTACCAAAGTCAAAATTGAAGTAGTTAGCCGGACGGCAGACTAGATCTTCGATGCAGCAATTATCAAAACAAAAATTAAGGAGTGGCAGTAATGAGAAAGTTAGTTATCCTGATGTTATGCATGTTTTTGATGGTAGTGGCCGCAGGCTGCGGCAAGAGTGAGGTTGCTAAACCTGCGGCAAATGAAAACTCCAAGCCGGCAACTCTGCGGGTAGGTGTTATTCCTAATCAGGCTCCTGATAAAATTAAAGCGCAATACGAACCTTTCCGCAAATATCTTCAGGAAACACTGAATATGCCTGTGGAATTGTTTGTGGCGACCGATTATGCCGGCGTGGTTGAGGCGATGGCCAATGACAAGCTGGATCTGGCGTACTTTGGCGGATTAACGTATGTGCAGGCCAAGCAAAAAGCCAAGATCCATCCCATTGTCACAGAAGTTGATCAGGAAACCGGTACAACCGAGTATTACAGCCTGATTATTGCTCCCAGCGACAGCGAGCTAAAAGAAGTAAAAGACATTAAAGGCAAGGTTTTTGCGTTTGGTGATATCAGTTCCACCTCCGGATCGCTTTATCCGCGATTTATGTTGGACAAAGCAGGCATTAAAGTGCCGGATGATCTGAAAAATGTAGTGTATTCCGGTGGCCATGACGCAACGGCACAGGCTGTTCAAAATGGCACCGTGGATGCAGGCGGTATTGAAGGCAGAATACTGGCAAAGCTGATTGCTAAAGGCACTGTCGACGGAAGTAAAATTAAAGTGTTGGAAAAACACCTGGTTGAGGGCTATCCCTGGGTAGTACGGGATGCACTGGATAAAGATCTTGAAGGTAAAATCGTTCAGGCGTTCCTTGGCATGAAGGATCCCGTACTGCTTGACCTTATGCGGGCCAAAGCTTTTGCCAAAGTGTCTGCGGAAAACTATGTGGAAGCCGACCGGGAAGCCCACAGGCTGGGTTTGGTAAATCCGAAAAAATAATTATTATTAACACAACAGGGTGAGAAAACAGGGGCACAGCCCCTGTTTTTCCGGAAATAAGAGGAGTACAAGTGATAGCAGCACAAGGTCTTCAGAAATTATATGCCAGCGGCCAGGGACTGAAAATGGTGAGCTTTTCCATTCGACCGGGAGAATTTGTCGGTATTTTAGGCCATAGCGGTGCCGGTAAAACAACATTGATGCGGCTCCTGGCCGGTTCTATTTTTCCTACCGGCGGCAGGCTGGAAGTGCTTGGGTGTAACCTGGCCGCTGCCAGACGCAAGGATTTGCTGGATATGCGACGGCGTATCGCTACTGTTTATCAGAACTTTAATGTGGTTCCCAGTCTTGATGTTGCCCGGAATGTTATGCTGGGCCAATTGGGGCGGCGGTCGCTGCTTAATTCGGCTCGCAGTCTATTCTGGCTGGCAGATCAAGACCGCCGGACCATAATGGAGCTATTAGCCGAGCTGGGGATTGCCGAAAAAATGTACTCACCCTGCCAGGAACTGTCCGGCGGCCAGCAGCAGCGGGTGGCTATCGCCAGAGCGGTATTCAGTGACGCGGCGCTAGTACTGGCAGATGAACCGATTGCTTCTGTAGATCCGGCTACTGCCACGCTCATTATGGAACAATTTCGCACAATGCAGCAGCAGGGTAAGACTGTAATCCTAAACCTGCACCAGGTGTCAAGTGCAGTAAGCTACTGCTCGCGGCTGATTACCCTGCAGCAGGGGCGTATCGTATATGACGGGCCGCCGGATGGGTTTGAAGCGACAGAGGCCTATAGCCAGCTTATTGGTGAGGGAAAAAGGATAGGAGCCGGATGTGATGAATGAGCAGCGCAAGCATTGGATGAATTTTATATTGGCCTTTGTATTAATGGCTGCCATAGTCCAAAGTGGGCTTGATACCAAATTCTCACCCACGGCATTTTCCGAACCGTCCAATATCAAGGCAATGAGTCGCTTTGTCGCAGGCCTATGGCCGCCGGAAACCGATGCTGCATTTCTGACAGCCATCGGCAAGCTGCTGCTTGAAACCGTGGAGATTTCTATAGTTGCAACCGCGCTGGCCATAGTGCTGGCTTTTCCCATGGCGCTGGCAGCCATGCGGCCGCGGGGTGAGGAATATGCCCGTACGGTCATTGGTACGCCGCTTTGGCTGCTGCGTTGGTTTTGTTATCATGCCGCCCGCGCTATATTAGCGCTGTTTCGCGGTGTTCCGGAACTTATGTGGGCGCTTTTGTTCGTTGTTGCCGTTGGCCTGGGGCCTTTTCCGGGGGTGTTGGCCTTGACGGCGCACAGTATTGGTATTTTAGGTAAATTGTATGCTGAAATTTTTGAGTCGGTAGATCTGCGTCTTGTCGAAATGACGCGGGCTTCCGGTGCGTCTGAATTGCAGACACTGGCTTATGTTCGCTTACCGGTTACCCTCCCGGTATTTTTATCCTATACTTTGTTTCGTTGGGAATGCAATATGCGTTCGGCAACGGTGCTTGGTTTTGTTGGTGCCGGCGGAATCGGCACACAATTAATGATCAGTATGAAGCTGTTCATGTACCAGGAGGTTTCAACACTCATCATGGCAATATTTCTACTGGTAGTCGCCGTAGAAATGATTGGCCAGTACTTACGAACCCATATCCTCGGCGATCCCGGGCAGGTTAAGCAGTCCTGCCGGATTCTGTCTGAGTGAAATGCGTACAGCTTAATAACGAAGGGAGAGATATGTACATGATTGAGAGAAAGACCGAGTTACCAGAAATATTTGAAAGCTTTGCCGAAGCAAGACAGAATGGATTTCTCGCCATGAAGAAAATTAAGGACAGCGGCAAAGGGGTGGTAGGCCAGTTTTGTACCTATACCCCGCTGGAGATTTTTATGGCTGGAGGCCTTGTCAGTGTGGGTCTGTGCTCTACCAGTGACGAGACCATTCCCGAGGCTGAGAAGGTGTTGCCCAGCAACCTGTGTCCGCTGATTAAGTCCAGCTACGGATTTGCCATCACCGACAAATGTCCGTACATGTATTTTTCCGATTTGGTGGTGGGCGAGACTACCTGTGACGGTAAAGTGAAAATGTATGAACTCCTGGCTGAAATCAAAAATGTCCATATTCTGGAACTGCCCCGGCGGCAGGATACCCCGGAAGCCAAGGCTCTCTGGCGGGCGGAACTGGTGCGGCTGAAGGAACGGGTGGAAAAGGATTTCGGTGTTACCATTACCGATGACAATTTGCGGGATGCCATTCGCCGGCGGAATGTCGAGCGCAGGCTGCTGAAGGAACTGTATGAGCTGAGCACCATGACACCGCCGCCCATTACCGGTCTCAGGCAGCTGCAAATCCTTTTCGGCTCTCAGTTTAAATTTGACTGGGACGAAAAGGTTGCGGAAATCCAGAACGCCATTGACAGCATCAAGGCAGCCTATGCCGCCGGGGAACGCCCGGTTGCAGACACCGCGCCCCGGATTCTCATTACCGGCTGTCCTATGGGCGGTGTTACCGAAAAGGTGGTTAAAGTCATCGAAGAAGCCGGTGCTGTCGTTGTTGCTTATGAAAACTGTACCGGTGCCAAGCAACTGGACCGGCAATGCCCGGAGGCAGGCGATCCGATGACCAGCATCGCCGACCATTACCTGCAGATCGGCTGTGCGATTATGACACCTGACAAAAACCGGTTTGAGCTGTTGGAACGTCTCTGTGAACAGTTTCAGGTCGACGGCGTGGTGGAAATGACGCTGCAAGCCTGTCATCCCTACGCGGTGGAGGCGCATTCGGTTAAAGAATTCATGCAGAAAAAGGGCATTCCCTACCTGCAGCTGGAAACCGACTACGGCACTGCCGATATTGGCCAGCTGTCCACCCGGGCCGGCGCCTTTGTGGAGATGTTGTAGGTAATGATAAAAGCATCAATCGGTATTGACTGCGGCTCTGCCGCATGCAAAGGCGTTCTCCTCCGGGAGGACGCCATCCTTGCTTCCTGTGTTATGCCCACCGGCTGGAGCCCGCGGGACACTGCCCGGGCGGTTTTGGCACAGCTTTTGTCTCAGACAGGGTTTGTCCAAGAAGCTGTACAGATTATTGCAACAGGTTATGGCCGGGTAAGCATTGACTTTGCCCACCGGACGGTAACCGAAATTACCTGCCATGCCCTGGGAGCGGACTATCTGCTGCCTGGTGTGCGCACCGTTATTGACATTGGCGGTCAGGATTCCAAGGTGATTGCAGTGGAAGCCGGACAGGTTCTGGCTTTTCAAATGAATACCAAATGCGCCGCAGGCACCGGCCGGTTTCTGGAAATGTCGGCAAACCGGATGGGGATTGATCTGGCGGAATTTGCCGATTTGCTCACTGCCGGCAAAAGCTGTTCGTTAAGCAGCATGTGCGCCGTGTTTGCCGATTCGGAAATCGTCTCCCAACTGGCAGCGGGAAAAAGCCGTGAAGAAGTGGCCGGCGGTATTGTTCAATTAGTGGCCGACCGCACAACTGCGTTAGCCGCCAGGGTGGACGCTGCGCCGCCCATACTGCTGACAGGCGGTTTGGCAGATATGGAGGGGCTGCGGCTGGCGCTGGCCAAGCAGCTTGGTCATCCGGTGGCTGCTGCCGGGTTATCCCGCTTTGCCGGCGCGATTGGCGCGGCAAGGACGTATTGGCGAAAAAGAGTAAGAAAATAGGCTGTCGGCCGCGCAGAGAATGTAACAATCCTGACAAGGCCTATTAATTATTTCAATAGAGTAGTTGTAAGCAGGTTCAGGGCAGTAACAGGGGCGGAGCGCCCCCTTGTTACTGCCCTGAGTTTATATTTTCAAGTATTGCCGTAAACAGCTTTTCCTGCATTTTTATGCTGAATTATAGAACATATCAATAGTGGTTGGATTTACCAATTGAAAAACACGATTAGTGCATTTTAAGTATCTATGTTAGGATAACACTCAGGAAATTCGCTTACTGTTCTAGTAGGCGCCTAGTGGCAAACGATAAATTTTTAAGGGGTTTTCCGCAGTGGAATCTACAAGAAAAAAAATTTTTGACAAACGAGTGTTATTGCCGCTTGTTTCTTCCTTACTTGCACTTGGCTTACACATTTTTTTACCAAAGCACAGCGATATACTGGCAAAGGATTTTTCTTACTTTATTTATTCGTTAGCCGGATTATCGGCAGTATGTGCTGTATTTGCAATCATGTCCCTGTATAGCGAGCGAGTAAGAGTTGCCTATGCCTATAAATCAGCTTTCATCGCCGGCATGATTTTACTTATCAATATCTACAATGTAATTACTTTGAAATTCATGTTGATTCCCGGCGTGTATTTTCCTTATCCAGATAAAATAATCCATGTATTTTATACCCATGGATTATTTATGCTAAAGTGCTTGGCTCATTCCCTCGGGCTGCTGGGGTTAGGCGTGTTAGGGGGCGGAATAACCGGAGTTTTGACAGGAATCGCTGTAGGGTGCAGTAAACGCGCCAGCTACTGGATTAATCCTTTTATAAAATTAATCGGCCCCATCCCGGCGATTGTATGGATTCCGATAGCTTTAGTTGTTTTCTCGACATCTTTCAGTGCAAGTGCGTTTATTATTGGTCTTAGTGTCTGGTTCCCGACAGCAGTGCTTACCAGCTCAGGCATTGCTAACATAGAAAATGCCTATTTTGAGGTTTCAAGCACGCTGGGGGCTAGTCCGGTATATAAGGTTTTGAAAATAGCGGTGCCAGGAGCGCTTCCTTCGATGTTTATCGGATTTTTTAACGGCATAACCTCAGCGTTTTTAACACTTATGACCGCTGAGATGGTGGGGGTCAAATTTGGTATAGGCTGGTATATAAACTGGCAGCGTGAAACCATGTCCTATGCTAATGTATATGCAGGGCTCATCGTTATCGGCATAACCTGTTTTCTGGTGGTGACACTTTTGTTTAAAACCAGGGATAAGCTTCTTATCTGGCAGCAAGGAGTTATCAAGTGGTAGGAAAAATAGAGATAAAAAATGCCCAAAAAATCTTCAAAGGTCCGGACGGAGAAAATGTTGTTGCCATTAACGGCTTAGACCTTAGTATTAATGCCGGTGAATTTATATCCCTGGTAGGGCCGTCAGGGTGTGGAAAGTCTACTTTATTAAGACTGATAACAGGCCTTGACCGGGCAACAGAGGGAATCATAACCCTGGACGAAGAGGAAATTACAGAACCAGGCTGCGATAGAGGCTTGGTTTTTCAAAACCCCAAGCTTTTTCCCTGGAGTAATATTTATGATAATGTGGCCTTTGGACTAAAGGCCAGGAATGTATATAAAGAAAAAAAGCACGAGGTAGATGAATTTATCAACATGGTCGGGCTTAAAGGTTTTGAAAAAGTGTATCCCCATCATCTATCAGGGGGGATGGCGCAAAGAGCGGCACTAGCCAGGGCGCTGATCAATCATCCGAAGGTTCTGCTCTTAGATGAGCCGTTAGGCGCACTTGACGCACTGACAAGGGTTATAATGCAGGATGAGATTATCAAAATATGGCAGGAAAGAAAAACAACCATGATCATGGTCACCCATGATGTGGAAGAGGCTATATATATGAGTAACCGGGTTGTGGTAATGACACCAAGACCGGCAAAAATAGATGAAATAATCGACATTAACTTACCCTATCCCAGGGTGCGTGACTCAAATAAATTTTTAAAGCTGAGAGGGAAAATATTAGGGGTAATTAATGGATAGTAAAGAAATAGGGGAGGGATTAATTGTGAAAAAGTGTAAGGGTTATGTGGCTTTATGTTTAGTTTTAATGATGATTTCTGCCACACTTGCAGGCTGCAGTAATACGGCTAAGGAGACGGCTGCTGCTAAAAAAGATGACTATGTTGTGAAAATACCTGTTTCCGGAGGCTTGTGCAATGCGCCGTTGCATGTCGCTCTTGACAAAGGAATGTTTGAAGAAGCAGGAATCAAGTATGAGATTACCAAAATTGAAACTAATACGGTTGACCTGATGGTAGCAGGCAAAGCAGATGCATTTTCTGAGATGCTGCCTGCCATGATCCAGCAAATTAATAATGGCTTAGATGTAAATATCGCTATGGGCATACATACAGGCTGCCTGAAATTAATTACCAAGAAGGATTCGCCGATCAATAGTGTCAAGGAGCTCAAGGGCAAAAAAATAGGTGTGCCGGGACTGGCAAGCTCGCAAGCGATAATTACACAAAGAGCGTTATTGGCAGCAGGCATAGGTGCTTCGCCTGAGAATATGGAAGTGGAGTTTGTGGTTTATAATCAGCCGGAACTGCCCATAGCTCTTAAAAATGGTCAAGTGGATGTTATCGGCATGAGTGACCCGGCAGCCAGTTTATTTGTAGCAGATGAAGGTGCGAAATTAATATTGGATACTGCTGTAGATCCTGAATATAAGAATGAGTATTGCTGCGTACTGGTATTAAGACCTGACTTTGTTAAACAGCATCCGGAAATAGCTAAAAAATATGTGGGTGTTATAAAAAAAGCAGGCGAATATGTACAAAACCATCCGGAAGAAGTTGCAAAAATGCAAGTAGATAAAAAAATAGTCGCCTTAGGCAACCCAGAGTTTAATGCAGGTATATTAAAAACCTACAAGTTTATACCTTCAGTTCCGGAGGGGAAACAATCATTCAAAAATAACCTTGAAGATCTGCAAAGGTTAAAAATAATCAGCAAGGACTTGGATTTAGAGCAAGTTATTAAAAAAGTATATCTGGAATTCGATAAATAATGTAATCTTGAGCAGGCATTGTGATAATTCCTGAACTCTACGGATATTGTTTATATTTTTACATTAAGGAAAATATCTGAGAAATTAAGTGAAAAAAGATAACCCTGACAGCATTGGCTGCAGGGTTATCTTTTTCACATATTTATAGCATTTATCGATTGATGTCGAATTTTATAATTGAAAAATGCAATTAGTGTATTCTAATTATCTATGTTAGGATGACACCAAGAAAGTTTTGTCAAATTCGCTCTGTAAAAGATTGAGTTTATATTTAAACTTTTACGAAGTTGGAAGCAAGGGAACGAAGTGGAGGTCAAAATGTTAGAAGTATCAATGGACAATTTACAATTTGGCTATGGTGAAGAGTTGGTTTTAAGTGGCTTGAACTATAATGCCAAAGCCGGTGATTTTGTTTGTCTTTTAGGGCAGTCTGGCTGCGGCAAAAGTACGCTGTTGCGATTGATTGCAGGACTGGAAAAGTCAAATCCGGGACAACTGATGGTTGGCGGCAAGCCTGTTGACGGGCCAAGCCTGGACAGAACTATGGTGTTCCAGGATTATGGCTTATTCCCCTGGATGACAGCAGGTGATAACATCTGCATTGCATTAAAGCAGAAATATAAGACCTGGGATAAACCTAAGCTCAAAGAGGTAGCTTTGGAATGGACGCGCAATCTGGGCTTGGACGAGGAGCTGTTTGACAAATACCCAATGAACCTTTCCGGGGGGCAAAAGCAGCGTTTTGCAACCGCCCGGGCTTTTGCAATTGATGCTCCGCTGCTTTTGATGGATGAGCCTTTTGGGGCTTTGGATGCAGTTACCAAAGCCTTGCTGCAGGACACCGTTCTAGAACTGTGGCAAAACGGCAAGGAAAAACGTAAGACTATTTTTTTTGTAACTCACAGTGTTGATGAGGCATTGCTATTAGCAACAGACATTCTGGTTTTAGGACAAGCTCCCAGCAAAATCATTTATACCCATTCATTTACTGAAGCAACAAAGCCTACGCGGGAAACTCTGTTTACCGATCCGGCGGTGTTGGATTTGCGCAACCGCCTTACCCAAATCATTTATGATGAAATAAATGAAAAAGCACTCCGCTTGAAGCAGCAAAAGGCTGCTGATAAGAGCGCAGAGAAAACAACAATTTTTAACAGAAAGAAGGCTATATAATGAAAAAAATCTTACCGGTAATTATACTCTGTTTGATTATGATGCTTGCCCTTGTGGGATGCGGCACAAATGCCCCTGCCAGTGGTACTGCCGATACCAAGGGTAAAGCAAACAAAGATGTTTTAAAAATTTCCGTTGCTGCCCAAAACAATTCCGGGCAGGTTTTCCAGTATATGGCTGAGGCGCGCGGCTTCTTACAGGAAGAAGGCATTGATGTCAATATGGTATATATCAACAACGTGACCGATGCTTTGACCGCTCTGTCCGGCGGCAAGGTTGATGTATTATCTACATATGGCACAGGCGGTCCCTTAATTCAAATTGCCAATGGGCAAGACTTCACCATTTTCGGCGGCTATATGATTATCGGTGAAACACCGATCTATGGTAAACGTGAAACGGAATGGAAAAACCTAGAGAGCTTTCGCGGCAAAAAAATCGGTATTACCCGTGGCGGAACGGCTGATACCGTGATAAGAGGCATATTATCTGAGGCCGGCCTTCTTAATGATGTAACCTTTGTTGAATATAAGAAAAATCAAGAGGTCTTGCAGGCTATAGCAGCCGGCGAGGTTGACTTTGGCGGTACCGCAACCGGTCATCAATTGCAAGCTGCCGACTTGGGCTTGGATGTCAAGATGTGGCCTGATGAATATTGGCCGAACCATTCCTGCTGCCGCATGCTTGCTACCAGCGCCTGGATAAAGGACGAAAAAAATCAAGAAGCGCTGTATCGTATGCTGCGCGCATATTTGCGGGCTGAAGAAGCCATGCAGGGCAACAAGGATGAAGTAGTTGATTTGGTTGTAAAAAAACTTGATCTTGATAAACCCACTGTAACAAGCTTTGTTAAAAGCGAGCATATGAAATATGACTCTGATCCGTTTAAAAACAGTGTAATCAAAATGTGGGACAGGATGATCAAATTCGGTTATATCAAGGAAAACAATATTCCAATTGCAGAGCATATCAATACCAGCATTTACAAAAAAGCGTTAGAATCTTTGATTAAGGACTATCCGAACAGCCAGTTCTTCAAAGATAAGCTTGTTCAATTCAATCAGAATAACGCATAGTTACTATTGAACGGCAAATTAAGATTCCCGCCTCTATAGGCGGTGTTAGTTCAGGTGGGGCAGAGTCCCCGCCTGAACCTCTGCTGTTTCAGCTTGCTGAAACGAGTTTACAGTTTGGGTGAAGATATTATAACGTGGCAGCGGATCTGCCATGTTTGAAAAGAGGGATTTTAACTGATGGCTAAATTCGCAAAAGAGTATGGCGGCATTATTGCCATAGGTATGTGTTTATTGATTGGTTATATCTTGCTGACCGATGTGCTTGGCGTTTTATCTGCGTTCCTTTTTCCCAGCATCTTTAAAGTCATAAAGCTATTTCCACAATATATAGATCAACTGATGACCGGTTTGTTAAGCTCTTTATTCTTGCTGGTTACTGCTTATGTTTTGGCGGTTATCACTGCCATTACACTTGGCACAATTATTGGCTTAAAAAGCGGTCTGCGCAAAAACGTGACACCTTATATCTATGCCTTCAGCGCTATTCCGGTACCGCTCTTAACGCCATATGCTATCAATTTACTGCCAACTTTCCAGGCAGCTTCCATCTTCTTGATTTGGCTTGCTGCCTTTTGGGTTATTTTTGGGACAACCATTGGTGCTGTTATGAGTATTGACAAACGGTATTTGGAAACCGCGGCAATCTTGGAAATGTCTAAAGCCGAGAAGCTTTTTTCGATAATTCTGCCGGCAGCATCTCCCAGTATTTTAGTGGGCTGTTCCATAGCATTAACCTTATCGTTTATGATGCTGGCTGTTGCCGAAATGTTTGGCGCAAGATCCGGTATGGCTCATTTTGTCCAATACTATTCCGACTTTGCAAAATTTGATGTGGTAATGCTCGGTTTTTTGTTTACATCAGCGGTTTTGGTTTTAATTATGTACATCTTTGATACAATCAAACACCGGATTTTACATTGGACGATCAATAACTGATAAAGGATTGAATTGACATGCAAGATCAAATGACGCCGGCGCAAAGAGCGGCTGCTATCGCCAAGGGCTCTCTGGCAGACAGATTGCCATGTAACCCCAATATTGCCAATGGTACTGCCAGGATTTACGGTTGTAAAATTTCCGAGTTCAAGCATAATCCTAAAACTATTGCCCAGGCGCAAATGGCGGCATATCATAAGTTCGGCGGCGACAGCTTGCGGATTTTTACTGATTTATTCCCCTGGGCGGAAGCAATGGGAGCAACTGTTTCTTATCCTGAGGATGATACGGCTGATTTGTTAAAACCGGCAATTGTCAGCGTACAGGATATTGATAAGCTTCGTCCTGCTGATCCCTACAAGGACGGACGGCTGCCGGTGCAACTGGAAGCAATGAAATATCTAAAGGAGCTGGCCAAGGATGAAGTACCCTGCTCTGCCGGTATTGTCGGCGCATTTACTAATGCATTTTTTCTGTTCAGTACCAATGAAACACTGAAGCTTATCCACAAAAATCCACAAGCAGTACATAAGCTGTGCCGGGTTTCTCTCGAAACCTGTAAAGCTTATGCTCAAGCGGCGCTGGATATTGGCTTGAATCCCACCATATCAGAGCCCATGTCGTCTTGTACGGTAGTCAGTCCCAAGGTTTTTCGGGAGTTTTCGCTGCCATATCTTAAAGAACTCGTAGAATTCATCAAAAGCTATGGGCCTAACCCTGTCATTCATATTTGCGGACAGACCAAAAAAATCTGGAAAGATGTTGCAGACCTTGGGATTGGCGGGATGAGTATTGATAATGTAGCAAGCTTGCAGGAGTGTAAGCTTGCTATTGGCTCCCAAACCAAAATTATGGGTAATGTAGACCCCGGCGGGATTATGTACTCAGGAACGCCGCAAGATGTCCGCCTTAAAACCCTGGAGGGGATTTTGGATGCTTATGACTCTCCTAAGGGTTATGTGGTTATGTCAGGGTGCAGCCTGCCTGTGGAAACCCCATTGGAAAATATCCAAATGATGATGGATACTGTACGCGAGGTTGGTTATCCTGTTTGCCCTGAGCGTGTTATAGAAATGATTCAAGACTGTAAGCAATAGGCAAATTGGCTTAAGAAGGGACTAGATTGCGATGACTGGCAAGGAAGAATTATTAAAATTATTAGCGGCATGCGTAGTGGAAATGGAAGATGAAAAAATCATTCCAACAGCACAAGCCTATATAAAGGCCGGTTATCCCGCCGCCGAAGGCATTTTGCATGGCTTGGTGGAGGGAATGAATAAGGCTGCCGATTTATATGAGAATGAAGAATATTTTATACCTGAGCTGCTGATTTGTTCTGATGCCATGTATAACGGTTTGGATGTTTTAAGCCCGCATCTGGGTAAACATGATTTTCAGAAAAAGGCCAAGGTAGTCATCGGCGTTGTCGAAGGTGACACCCATGATATTGGGAAGAATATCGTGAAAATTATGCTGGAAACGGCCGGATATGAAATTATCGACTTAGGCCGTGATGTTCCGGCTGCAGCTTTTATTGAGTGTGTTAAAAATACGGGAGCAAGTGTGGTTGCCCTTGCAACCTTGATGTCCACCAGCACCGGTAATATGAAAAAAGTCATTGACTTGCTGCAGCAAGCAGGCCTGCGTGAAGGTGTAAAGGTTATTGTCGGCGGCGGCCCCATTTCAGCGGCTTTTGCCGAGAAGATAGGTGCTGACGGATATGCTGTAAATGCCGTGGAAGCCGTGAAACTGGCGGATAGATTAGTCGGATAACAACAAATGTGTTGTGAGCACTTACTGATTTACAAAAGAATATCCTAATGCTTCATTATGCTCAGGAGATTGGAACGGCGTTTTAATTTACAAAATTGAAAATCATGTTTATGCATAGAGAATATAAGCTAAAGGAGGTGAAATCCATGCAGCAATTTACTCAGGAACTAAAGGAGTTCGCTTTAGCCCAGGGAGCTGATCTGGTGGGGATCGCCAAAGCAGCTGATCTGGATGAGTACTTTACTCCGCCCCACCGTCCGCAAGATCTTATGCCAAATGTAAAAACCATCATTGTCATGGCACTTCACATTCCGGACGGTTCCATAGAGGCCCAGAAAAGGGAGGTTACCAATTATTCCTACAGCATTTTCGGGTTTACCCACCTGAATAAAGAATTAGACGCTCTCACTTACCGTGTAACCCGGTATATGGAAAAGGGCGGCTATGAAGCTCTGCCGATACCGGGTAAGGGCAGCCATTATTGGGAGCAGAAAAAGTTTTATGGACCATTTTCCTTCCGGCATGCGGCCGTTGCGGCAGGATTGGGTGAAATTGGCTGGAGCGGACTTTTTCTTACGCCAGAGTTTGGCTCAAGGCAGCGGTTGACAGTCATTCTTACCGATGCCGCTTTAATTACTGACCCGCCCTTTGCCGGTTCGGTATGTACCAAGTGCTTTGACTGTATCAAAAATTGCCCGGCAGGTGCGATTCAAAAGACAGAATGGACGAAAACCATAGGCGGACGGCCATTGACCTATGGTGTTGTCGACGGCGACCGCTGTTACTGGGTTGCCAGAGGCTTGACGACCAAGGCGTGGCCGAATGCCCCTTTTAATCCCAATGTTGATGTAGAAAAAACAGTGCCGATGACTGCTGAGGAAAAGTTTAACGCCTTATGGAAAAAAAGGGATGCGCGGCTGCGGGCCAGTGAACATGATGTCGACAGCTATGGCGCTACCATCTGCGGACGGTGTATGGCATTTTGCAGTGCAGGCAGCCGGGCCATGCAGGCTAGGATGAAAAGAAATATATGATGTACGGGATTGATATTGAAAATGTGGTGTTGTGGTGGAAAGAACTTCTGTCGCGTTGAATGGTCTGTTAATTTTGAATATACATGCATAAGGGAGGTGAGTGCGATACATGATGTGAAAATTGAAGGGCTTTCTTTTGCCTATAAAAACGATAACAGATTAATTCTGAAAGACATCAGCATCGATGTGCAAGCCGGGACCTTTGTGGCGTTGCTGGGGCAGTCCGGCTGTGGAAAAAGTACCTTCCTGCGTCTTCTGGCCGGCTTGGAGACTGCCACTGCAGGAACAATCCTTTTAGATGATCGGCCGGTAAGCGGGGCCAGTCTGGATAAAGGCATGGTTTTTCAGGACTATGGACTATTTCCGTGGATGACAGCTGGAGAAAATATCATGCTGGCTTTAAAACAGCGCTTTCCTCAGCAAGACAGAAAGAAACTGAAACAGTTGGCACTTGACACATTAAATGCAGTAGGTCTGGATGAGTCGGTATATCGTAAGCTGCCAAAAGAGCTGTCCGGCGGTATGAAACAGCGATGTGCCATTGCCCAGGCGTTCGGTATTGATCCCCCGATCCTGTTAATGGACGAGCCATTTGGAGCGTTAGATGCAGTGACCCGTGCGCGGCTGCAGGATTTGGTGCTGAAGCTGTGGTCGCAGGAGAATCCAAAAAAGACTGTGTTCTTCGTCACCCACGATGTGGATGAGGCACTGCTCCTGGCTAACCGAATCATTGTTTTCGGACAGTCTCCCAGCAACATAATCTACGAATGCTCCATTCCGGCAGACCAGCGTCCCACCCGGGAAAACCAGTTTGACAATCCGGAGCTTCTGGAACTGCGCAATACGTTGATCTTCCAAATCAATAAGGATGTGGTATCCCGCATTTCTTAAGCGGTATTATTACTCAAATAATTTTAAAAGGAGAGTACACATGAAAGTAAGAATTGGTTTATCGATTTTGGCACTGACGGTTATGCTTACCATGGCGGGTTGCGGTGGAAACAGCAGCAATTCTACCCCTGCCAGCACTCCCAAATCTACTGACGCAGCGAAAGCAGCACCTGAAACCAGTGTGGTCAGATGGAACTATGGCACCAGCGGCAACGTAATGGTTACCATTGCGGAAAAGAAGGGATATTTCAAGGATGAGGGTATAACCCTTGAAATGGTTCCTGCCACAGCTAACGCTGACGCTATGGCACTGCTCGCTACCGGCAAGGCAGATGTTGCTTCCAATGCCGGCACCAGCAACCCCTTGCAGCAGATTGCTTCCGGCGTAGATTTGACCATATTTGGCGGACATATGGTGGATGGCAGTATGCCTATTGTCGCACGCAAGGGTACTAAATGGAACGGCGTTCAAGACCTGATCGGCAAGAAGTTCGCCTGCAATCCCGCTTATTTCGCATTCACTGGCGCTGTTATGGATTTGGGATATAATGATCCTCTCAAGGCTGTGGAATGGGTTACCTATACAAATTACAATGATGCTTTGGCCGCTGTGGTGCGTGGCGAGGTGGATTATGCCCTCATGGGTACCGGCCAGAATTATGCTGTGAAAAATATGAAAGAAATTGATATTGTGGCCTGGCAGGGCGATGTAATGAAAAACTATTCCTGCTGCCGTCTGGTTGCCCCAACGTCATTTGTAAAGAACAACCCCAATACCGTCAAGGGTATTATGAAGGCATTGATTCGCGCCCAGCGTTATTATGAGGCTAATAAGAATGAGGCCATTACCCTGCAGGCTGAGAACATTAAAACCTCTAAAGAGTATGTGGCTGCCTATATGCTTAATGATAACTATGTTGTCAGCCCGGATCCTCTCAAAAACCCAGTTATCCGTGCCTGGGGGATTCTGGATAAGACCGGTTTCCTGAACAAAAAAGCCAAGGATATAAACATTGCTGACCATATCAATACAGATTTGTACAAGGCTGCTTTGGATGAAGTAACTGCACAATATGGAAGTGAAGACCCCGAATTCTATAAAAAGCTGCAGGCTTTTTACCAGGAAAATAACTCCTAATCAGCCATAAGGAGTGCTATGGACAAGTTCAAGATTTTTTTAAAAAAATACTGGCTTACTGTCTGCATCTATGTGGCATTAGTCTTGCTGTATGTGTATGCGACAAAAAGCGGGCAGGCAAATCCGTATCTATTTCCCGAGGTGGAGGCGATTTGGGCTGCCTTTTCCAACAACCAGGGGGTTATGCTGCTCAACATGGTGTCATCTTTCAAGCTGATGATCCCATCTATTCTAATATCCTTGGCTATTGCGCTCATCCTGGGTACAATCCTGGGGTTAACCGAATGGCTCAGAGATGCGCTTTATCCGATCATTTACGCATTCAGTGTGATACCGTCAATCCTGCTGTCTCCCTTCGCGCTGTTGTTAGCTCCCAATTTCACGGTAGCATCCATATTCCTGATTTCCTATGGCACTGTCTGGACGACCCTTTTTGCTACAATAACCGGTATAATGACCATTGATAAGCGTTATCTGGACAAAGCGGCCACGCTAGAGCTCAGTGGAATCAAATTGATGACAAAAGTCATTCTGCCGGCGGCCAGTCCCTCTATTTTAGCAGGCTTCGTCAGTTCGCTGCGCGGTACTTTTTTGATGCTGGTATATGTAGAGATGTACGGCACTCAGTATGGCATGGGGTTCTTTGTGAAAAAGTACTCGGAATTTGGCCTGTACGATCATACCTGGGTAGGGTTTATCTTCATGGTAATTATACTGGTTATTGTGATGCAGCTTTTTGAAATGATGAAAAAGTATATACTTAAGTGGACGATTTGATAACAGAGCCGCCATCTCCGTTATAGAAAACACAATTATTGTATTTCAATTATCTGTGTTAGGATAACACATAGAAAACTTATTAAAGGTGATTTGTCATGGAAACACAATTTGACTGCATAATCGACCGTTACAAAACTGCTTCCCTCAAATGGGACAATGTCAGGTCAACATTTGGGGTTGATGATGTTCTGCCGATGTGGGTCGCGGACATGGATTTTATGGCTCCGGCGCCCGTTCTTGAAGCAATCAGACAAAGAATTGATCATGGAATCCTGGGTTACACGGAGCGCCCTGATTCATATTTCGCGGCTGTCAGCGAATGGATGCTCAAAAGATTCAACTGGCCAGTTCGCAAGGAATGGATTTATTTTGCCCCAGGCGTCGTTCCGGCAATAAGTTTTATTATCCAGGCATTTTCTTCACCCGGCGATAAAGTTGTTGTCCAGCCGCCTGTTTATTATCCGTTTATGAACACAACCCAAAATAACGGGCGCCAAGTTGTTTATAACCCGCTAAAGATGGAAAACGGCAGATACACAATGGATTTTGACGACCTAAAAAGGAAACTGGATCCGAATGTAAAGCTTCTTCTTCTGTGCCATCCCCACAATCCGGGTGGTGCTGTCTGGACCAGAGATGAACTTACGAAACTTGGCCAGATATGCCTGGAGCACAAAGTGCTGGTCGTCTCAGACGAGATTCATGCCGACTTGATATTTAGGGGTCATACCCACATCCCATTCGCAAGCATTTCGGAGGATTTCGCCCAGAATACCCTTGTATGTACTGCGCCCAGTAAGACGTTTAACCTTGCCGGATTACAAACGGCAAATGTAATTGTGCCAAATCCGAAACTCGGTGAAGTATTTGCTGCACAAATGAAAAAAGTCCATTTGATACGGCCCAATGTTTTTGGCACTCTGGCAACTGAGAGCGCATACAAGTATGGAAGCGCGTGGCTTGAAGAACTTCTGGATTATCTGCAGGGCAACATGGAGTTCTTAGTAGACTATTGTGAAACCAGGATTAAGCAGATTAAAGTGATGAAGCCGGAAGGGACATATCTTGTCTGGCTGGACTGCCGCGGCCTAGGCATGAATGATGAGCAGTTAAATCAATTTTTGCTCACGCAGGCCAAAGTTGCTTTAGACGGAGGAAATTGGTTTGGCCCCGGTGGCGAAGGGTTTGCCCGGATAAATATTGCCTGCCCCAGGGCAATGCTTGCAGACGGACTCAAGCGGATCAAGCAGGCGATCAATACATATTGCGGTAAGTGAGAATTACATGAAGAAAATTTTAGTGCCACCTGCTGTAAGCAGACAGGCCGCACCCGGCAATGGGTGCGGCCTGTCTGCTTAAAACTTATTAATGCTCTTCGGGATATGATTAAGACGCTTTGAACCTGCTCTGAAATTATAGAATTGTGCCCGGTCAGTCAGGTTCAGTATCATCTGCATTAAATCAGAGCCGTACATTCTAATGGAGCCTTTTGTGCAGTTCCTTTCACCAAAGGCAGTTACATCATCTACCCGCACATTTTTCCCGATAAACATTATCGGAACCGGTTCACCTGAATGAATAAGACTGCCTGAGCTGGGAGTGGTGTGATCACCGGTCACGATAAGAAGTATGTTCTCATGCAGGGCACTGTTTACCAGGTCTTTAATCGCAGCGTCAATCTCCTCAATTACCTTTACCTTGTTCATCGGGATTTTAGTGTGAGCAGCTTCATCAGTTTTTTTGCTATGAAGATGAACAAAGTCATATTCGTTGTCTAAAGCTAACTTAACTCCGGCTTGAAAATCCTTGTATCTGATAAAATCCATCCCGTGTAATTGGGCAATGCCATACATCAACAAACCGTTTCCAACTATGCAGGACTTCATGCCGTGCTTTTCTTCAAAAGAAGGTATATCAGGCTTTTCCCCTGCCCATTTAGTAAGCAGGAAGTTCGCCAGAGGCTTCCCGGCTTGTTTTCTTTTTACATTTACAGGGGACGATTTGAGGCTTTCATAGACGGTTTTTAAATAGATATTAACAGCATCAGCAGTACGTATGGAAGCAATAGTATCTGATTCATACGGCTCAACCTTCATTACATAGCTGTTATCATAGAAGGGGTCACTGTCTGAAATCTGGCTGCTGGCCGAATCACCGGTAATTTTTAATACTCCGTGGCAGTCATATGATTGCTCCCAGTCAAAGCGCAGGCCGTTAATCGTTGTTTGCGGGAGGCATTGACGCAGCTCGTTTATTTCGGCCGGAGCCAGCCCTTCTGTCCACCGCTGCCTGATAGCCAAGCCCTGCTGCTCTTCCACCCAGGACCAGGTGGTGCATAGGTAGACAGCATCCTTTTCTATCGGTACATCCCGGGATAATGCGTTGATTATTCCCCTGCCGGGAAAATCCTGCATATCATAGCCAAACAGGATAAAATGAGCTACCTCCGTGCCCAGCGGGACGCCCTGCTTCCAGGGAATCATTATCCCGGTTTCCCCCGCGCTTGCCAACCTGTCAAGATTAGGGGTAGCAGCATATTCAAGCGGTGTTTCTCCGTTTAATTCCCTGTGCGGTCGATCTCCCAAACCGTCTAATAATAAAAGCACAGTTTTCACAGTAAGCAACCTCGTCTCTTCAATTCATCCAGCATCTGTTTTTTAGATGCATCAGGGTTATTTACAAGCAGGTTTCCCAGGCTTATACACACAGGGAATAAAAATTCATTCAGATAGGCAGTAATCTTTTCTTTTTCGTATAGTACCGTACCGTCAATATCGGAGTAATTCCCGCTGTAAGCACAAGTCTGATGTGCCTCTCCTTCCTCCCAGTTCCAGCCGATAAGCTGTTCAACATCATCGCCATTATCCCAATTCCTTATTGGCATAAGTAAATCCACATCAAAGTGGGAAGTTATTTTTTTATAGGAATTAAGCGCTTCTGCCGATTGATTTATTTTTATCCTGCCGTCATGACTTTCTCTTTCGCCGGCAATGATCCTTTTCCCTAATTTTAAAGCAATAGGGATTCTGACAAGGTGAAAATAAGCATGGCAGCCGATACAGGGCGTATAAAAGCCGAACTTTTTCAGTAAATAATCTGTGAGTCTGCCGTTGATTACACTCCACATGTCGAAATTGTTATAATAAACGAGTGGGAATATACTTTTCTTATCACCATATATCTCCTGAACTCTATTTCTCATCCTATTAAAGTTTGACTCTAATATTCGAAAATCGCCATATTCGGTGGGGGCAAAAGTAGCTATCGGCAGGATATGGCTGATAGTGTCATCCTCCAATGCCTTGAGGATGGCGGCTACGCTGTCTCTTCCTGCAAATTCACCAATTACAGTATCTGGGGGAAGCGTGAGTATCGCTTTATATATTTCGACAAGCTTCATAGTTTTGATTTCCTTTCAGCAAATTAATAATATGTAAAATATACCATAGGTGCATACAGAAGAAATATATAAGGTCGGACTTTATGGAAATTTACTATTAACATATACTTATACTATAAAATATATTAATACATGTAACAATAGCAGGAAAATATGATATAAAGTATTTATGATAGGAGTGATTGTATGCTGATTGACTGTCATTTACATGATAGTAAATATTCCTGTGATAGTCATATGACATTGCCTGAAGCCGTAAAACGTGCTAAGGAAATAGGACTTGATGCGATTTGTATGACAAATCATGATAATAATAAGCTTAGAAATGATATTGGCGATTCAGCGATGATAGATGGTGTTCTTGTCATAGTAGGCAGTGAAATTTTAACACATGAAGGGGATATATTAGTCTTTGGCTTACAGGACCTGCCTAATGAAAAAACCAGTGCAGAGGAACTGCTGACTCTGGTGAGAAGGAATAATGGTGCAGCAATAGCAGCTCATCCATTTAGAAACAATAATCGGGGATTAGGCAATAACATAAGAAGATTGTCAGGGCTTTTATCGGCAGTAGAGGCGTTTAACGGCAGTACACTTGATGATCATAACCTAGAGTCTTACAGGCTGGCAAGAGAGCTTAACCTGCCGATAATTGGCAGCAGTGATGCTCACAAACAGGACAGAGTGGGCAGGTTTGCCACTTTCTTTGCAGATACTGTCAGAGATCACAGGGATTTCGTTGAAGCAATAAATCATGCTAATTATTATCCTGTAATGAATAAGGCAGGAGGTTTTGTTTTACACCCATGGAAGAGATTAATGCAATCGGGGGATTTGTATGGATATTAGCAAGGACTGTCTAATTTGTGGCGCGGCTTTGTCATATAGAGAAACTGCTGCCGAACATCTTTGTAATTATTGCCGGCAAGCTTTTACCGCAAATATCAGCTGTCCTGCCGGACATTTTATTTGTGATAATTGTCATAGTGCGTCCGCAAATGAGCTGATCAAAACCTATTGCCTAACAGCAGAAGCAACAGATCCTGTGGCGATGGCCATACATTTGATGCATAGTCCTCAGATCAAAATGCATGGCCCGGAACATCATTTTTTAGTACCGGCGGTTTTACTTGCCGCCTATTATAACCATAAACAAAAACCGTCAGAAAAGGCGGCTAAGCTTGCCGAAGCTGAAAAGCGGGCCCGCAATGTTTTAGGAGGATTTTGCGGCTTTTACGGGGCTTGCGGCGCCGGGGTGGGGGTCGGCATATTTGTAAGTCTGATAACCGGGTCAACTCCGCTTGCTCAAACCACGTGGAGCCAAAGCAATTTGGCTACTGCCTGCGCACTACAGTCTATTGCCGGTTTTAGCGGTCCCAGATGCTGCAAGCGCGATTCCTTTTTAGCCATACTTGCTGCAGCAGACTTTCTTCATAATGTCTTTAACACCGCCCTGCCGGTTAAACAAGCTATTACCTGCGAATTTTTCAGCCAAAATAATGAATGTTTGCAAACCCGGTGTTCTTTTTATACCGGAGAATGAAAAATTCCGCAAATGATTACCGACACAAGCTGAACATAGAAAAATAAAAAAGATAACCCTGACGGCATTTGCTGCGGGGTTATCTTTCTTTAGCCGGTTAGTTTTAAACCAGCCGCTCGGGATCAATCGGCCATTTGCCGTATTGCCTGGCGGCATCCATCATAGCAAGTACATTTTGTGCCGGTGTGCCTATCGACAAACCGCAGCCGCTGGATAAGATAAATCCTTTGGGACTGTCGCAGGCTTTGCGCAGGCAGTCTTTCACCTCAGCGATTACTTGCTGGGGAGTTCCCTTCCACAGAGTATAAGGTTTTACATTTCCCGCAAGGCAGACTTTATGTCCTGCTTTGTTTTTGGCTTCCGCCAGGTCTACCTGGTTATCTAAACTAAGTACGGTAGCCCCGGTGTCAACCATGTCTGCCAGGATTGGTATGGTATCACCGCAAATGTGGAGAAAAGGGCCGCTGCCCCACCGTTTGCTAATCCGGTCAGAGTATTGCTTCAGGTAGGGTTTGGCAAATTCCCGGAAATGTTTAGCGCTAATCAATGTGCCGGAGGCTGTCGGTTCGGCGATGCTTGGTTTAATGCCCATATCGCACAGAGCGTCAATGAACAGCAAGGTGTTGTCAGTCACATATTGCAATAAACGGTGTACCTGAGCAGGATTGCGGCAGATATCCCGGAGGAATTTGTCAGTACCGCGAACGGCTGCCGCCGAAGTAAGCGGGCCGCCGACCGAGCAGCCTACGGCGGCGCGTTCTTTTACGGCATCCTGGACGATTTTGAGGGCTTCCAGGATGAGCGGTAACCGTCCTGAGCGGTAGGGATCGATTAACTCCATTTTGTCGAGGTCCTGATAATTGTCAAGCACCGGAGTTGCAACAAAGGGAATGCCATTTTCGGGGAATTCTAATTTGGTGCCGATGGCCTCGGCTATTCCAAACAGCCCCGGGCCGGAACCAACAGAGTCGGTTTCGTAAGTTTCGAAGGCATGAATCTGAGCCTGGGCCATGAGTTTTGCCGAATGATAATATTGGGACATGGGGCCGCCGGCCAGGCTATAGACTTGATCGGTGACCAAGGGCATACAGGGTATCCGGTCAATAGACTCGCCTGCCGCGAAGGCTTTCATCCGTTCTTTGGGGGTCATTTGATCCTTCCAGGTAGTTTTCATGAATATATCCTCCCGCTTCTTTAATCACCCAGGTAAGTGGTTAAAGAATTATTAAATATATGTATAAACAATTATCTATATTAAATTAAACTCCTGCTAAAAAAGCAGGAGTTTAATTTAATGAAATAGAAAAAATATATAATTTTAATAAATTTTTTCAGGGAGAGTGCAGTTGTGAGTAAACAGAATATTTTGGACAATTTAGCCAATGCCGTCGTCGAAATGGACGAAGACGGGGCGCAGGAAGCGGCAAAAGCGGCAATTGCCGCTGGCATTGACGCCTATGAGGCAATTACGGCAGGCTTGGTCAAGGGGATGGGTATTGTTGGCGAAAAGTATGAAGAACAGGAATATTTTATTCCTGAGGTGCTGCTTTGTTCGGACGCCATGATAGCCGGCCTGGATATTCTTAAGCCTTGCTTACCCCAGAATTATAACCAAGACGCTGAAAAAGTAGTAATTGGTGTTGTAGAAGGGGATACGCATGATATTGGTAAAAATCTGGTCAAAATCATGCTGGAGACTGCCGGTTTTGAAGTGTATGATTTGGGCCGCAATGTTCCCTTGCAGGCTTTTGCCGATAAGGCGGAGGAAGTAGGCGCCACCATTGTGGCCATGGCTACGCTGATGAGTACGACCATGGAGGGGATGCGCACCGTCGTCGCAGACCTGGAGAAACGCGGTATTCGCGATAAAGTTACCGTGATTATCGGCGGCGGTCCCATTTCCCCGGCTTTTGCCAATGAAATCCGGGCTGACCTGTATGCGTCAGATGCCAATGTGGCTGTCCGGCAGTTAAAGAACCGCAGAGAAGCTGAGGGCAATCGCCAGGCAGGCTGAAAAATTAAGTATTTAAGTATTATAGAAATTATCAATAGAGATTGGCTTTATTTATTGAAAAACACAATTAGTGCATTTTAATTATCTATGTTAGGATAACACACGAAAAGCTTATTTTAGTAGATAAAATAGGCGTTGATGCATGGCTGATAACGTGGCACTGGGACTTGAGTTTTCCGGGGTATCATTATCGTGATGTCCAAGCGTCCGGGAGACAATCCAGGTGGATATGCCCAGACCGAGGGACCGGGCAATACCTAAATACGGGCAGTTATATTCAGATATTCTCGCAATGCTGGATGAAGTCAGGTAACGGGTTGTTATTAAGTAAAAGGAGCTAATTATGGGCGATAAAAAAGAGGGAATAAACAGAAGATCGTTTCTTAAGGCCGGCATAGCCACCCTTGCTGCCGCAACTGCGGTGCCCGGCCTGCTGTATGCAGGACGTTTCCAGGCTGATTCGCTGCAGGTATGGTCCTGTGGCGGGCTGGCTGAAGCCTTCGGGGAAGCCAATAGCCTGTATGAGCAGAGAAACGGTATTAAGATTAATTATACGGGGGCCTTCGCTGCCGCTCTGGGCAAATCGCTCATCGGCGGAGCGGTAACGGAAGTTTTTGCCGGGCGGGTGCTGCAACTGGCTAAGACGCTGAGGTCTGACAATAAAATGCTTTATTTCAAGCCCCTGTGTTTTACCGAATATGTCCTGGTTACGCCGCGGGGAAATCCGGCGGGAATCCAATCGGTTCAGGATCTTGCCAAGCCGGGAGTCAAGGTTATTTTGCCGCTTGGCGCCTCGCCACCGGGCGGAGATGCCGTCATGGGCATACTCAAAAAAGCAAATATTGACCAGGCCGTTCTTAAGAATATGATTGAAAAGGAAAGCTGTGTCATTAAAATGATGCCGTCAATCATAAAAGGTGAAGCAGCGGCCTCGATTGTGGAACGCCGTCTTACCACTCACACCGCGTTTGCCGGAAAAGTGGAAGTGATCTCCATTCCGGAAGCGCTTTTTCCACCTGGTCCGCAGACCTTTACCATTGGGGTGATGAAGTATGCCAAGGACCGTGTTTTGGCCGATGATTACGTGAATTTTATCTGTTCCGACGAGGCCCAGGCGATTTTCGGGCGTCATGGCTTCATTCCCGCCAGTTCTGAAAAAGGCCGGACACTTATTGAAAAGCTGGGGGTAAAAGATGTCTAATCAAACAATGACACAATCAGCGGGAATTGCCTTAACGAAGCTTCGGGCAGGAGTTCAGCTGGCGATGCTGGCAGTGTTGGGGCAATGGGCCTATTACGGTGTTTTCCGCTGTCCGTATCTGATTCCCTTTGTGAGTTGCGAGACCTGCCCGGTCATTACCTGCTGGGGCAGGATTACTAGTTATTTTTGGGGCTTTTGGCTGCTCTTGCCGGTATCGGTTTTGCTTGCCGGACGGGCTTTCTGCGGCTGGCTCTGCCCCGGCGGGTTTGTCAATCAGCTTATCGGCAAGTTTTCGCTGCTAAAGCTGCGCAAGCGCAACCGGTTTGTGCGGTTTGCCCCGGCAGGGATGGCCATTGCTCTGGCGGCGGTAGCAATTATCTGGTTTGGGATGGATAATCCCCGGATGATGATACCGATCCGGACAGGCGGCGATGTTTTAGATTCAGTCCGGCTTTCTTTTGAGCACGCTTCCTTTGCCTGGCTGGTTCGCACCTTTATTATTTTAGGGCTGGCAGCGGCAGGCTTGCTGGTAGCCAACCTGTGGTGCCGCTTTGTTTGTCCCACCGGCGGTTTACTTGAACTGTTCAAGGGTATGGCTATTTTCCGTGTTTTTAAAACCAGTGCCTGCAATGACTGTGATGCCTGTATGCGGGTGTGTGAGATGGGTACCCGGCCTGATGAAATCAACTGTACCAATTGCGGCGATTGTCTGCAGTCTTGCCCTGTTGATGCTATAAAATTTGGAAAAAGAGGAAATTCGAATGAACAACATGCGCCCGATGCGCGAACGAAGGTCTTTTGATCAGCACCCTTGTTTTCACGGAAAGGCCAGTGCTCGCTGGGGGCGGATTCATCTGCCGGTAGCGCCTGATTGCAACATTCAGTGCAACTTTTGCAACCGACTTTATGCTTGTGTTAACGAAAGCCGCCCGGGAGTGACCCGGCATGTTCTTAAACCGGTGGAAGCGCTGATAGTTTTGAACAGATTTCTGCAGCAAAGAACAAATATCTCCGTGGTAGGAATTGCCGGTCCGGGAGACCCGCTTTGCGACCCGGACCGAACCCTGGAAACGCTGCGCGCTGTTCATGCCGCTCATCCCGAACTGTTAATCTGTGTATCTACCAATGGGCTGAATCTGCCCGGCCATATTGACGAACTGGTTGCCGCCGGGGTAACCCATGTCACCGTAACGGTCAATGCTGTTGATCCTTATATCGGTCAGCAGATATATGGTTCAGTTACTGTGAATCACCGGACCTATCAGGGCCTTGAAGCCGCCCAAATTCTTCTCGGCCGGCAGGAAGAGGGCATTATTGGCCTGAAGCAAAGAGGTCTGATGGTCAAGATAAATTCGGTGGTGCTTCCCGGTATTAATACCGGTCATATTTCTTCCATTGCTGCCAAGGTGTCCGCCTGGGGAGCAGACAAGATGAACTGCATACCCCTGATTCCTGTCCACGATACTCCTTTTGCAGGGCTTGCGGCTCCCACAGAAGCGGAAATGGCCTGCATACGAAAATCCGTATCCTCTTATCTGCCGCAGATTTATCATTGCCGCCGCTGCCGGGCAGACGCGGCAGGTCTGCTTGGTGCTGATGACGCGGCAGGGTGCGCTTCTTTTTGATAGCTTCTTGCATTCTTATAAATATTTAAATATTATTTTTAGGAGGGTTATTATGTATTGGATGCTCATTATTGCGACCGGAATTGTGTTTGGGCTGGGGGCAGTCCTACTGGTGAAAGCAGGCAATCCAGGCAATTATGGCTTTTGTGCCGCCTGTCATTTGCGGGATATTGCCGGAGCGCTGGGGATTCACCAGGCAGCGGTATTACAATACGTCAGGCCGGAAATTTTAGGATTTGTTCTGGCTTCTTTCAGTATGGCAAAAATCCGCGGTGAGTTCCGGCCGCGCGGCGGTTCAAACCCGGCGATCCGGTTTGTTCTCGGCGCGACGATGATGATCGGAGCGCTGGTATTTTTGGGTTGTCCGCTGCGGGGTATCCTGCGGCTGGCCGGGGGCGACCTGAACGGCCTGACAGGTCTGGCCGGCTTTGCTGCCGGCGTTGTCGCCGGGATTGTTTTTCTGAAGAATGGGTATAACCTGGGCCGGGCCCACGCTTATACCGGCGGGAAAAGCTCCACCGGTTATCTGGCGGCTGTAGTGGCAATTGTTCTGTTAGTAAGTGTGGCTACCCATGCGGCATTCTTGAAATTTAGTGTTAGTGGACCCGGCTCGCTCCATGCCCCGGTTATCGTCAGTCTGATAGCAGGGTTAATAGCCGGTGCGCTGGCGTGGCGGTCCCGGATGTGCCTGAGCGGCGGTATTCGCGACTATATTTTGGTCCGGGATACCTATCTGCTCAAGATATACCTTGTTATTTTTCTCGCCGCTCTTGCCGGCAACCACTATTTCGGCTTTTTCAAGCTGGGTTATACCGGTCAGCCGCTTGCGCATACCATGCACTTGTGGAACTTCTTTGGCTTGTTCCTCACCGGTCTGGCGGCTGTTTTGGCCGGCGGCTGCCCTTTAAGACAGCTTATTATGGCCGGTGAAGGCAATACGGATGCTTTTGTTTGCGTGCTGGGCATGCTGGCCGGAGCCGGTATTGCTCACAGCTTCAACATTGCCGGCAGTGCGGCAGGCGTGGCTTTGAACGGACAGCTTGCGATAGTGGTCGGAATCATCATCACTGCCGGTATCGGTTTTGCCTTTAGAGAAAAACTGACTACAACTGTGGAGGGATGATAATATGGAAAAGAAGCTGGACCTCAGGGGCCTGAGCTGCCCGATGCCGCTGATGGAGACGCAAAAAGCGTTGGCGGAAGTGGCGGCGGTGACCGCCATTGTCGACGAACCTGCTGCTAAAGAGAACCTTATTAAGTTTGCTAAATCCAAAAATTATCAGGTGGAATGCACTAGCAACGGCGGCGAGTATACCCTGATAATCCGTAAATAATAAGCTTGTTCACACATAAATCGGCTGGAGTTTTCTTTTCCCTTGCTCCAGCCGATTTTTCTCTTTTTTACGCTAAAGAGACGCATTGCTTTGCGACACGCCTCTCAAAATTTAGATAGAAAAAAGCGCGAAAATTGTCCTGCCGCTTTTATATTTGTTATTATTTTGTAATAATAGTATTGTGAGCTTTATGAAAATGTTATGATTAATACGTTAAAATATATATACTTACCTCAAAAAACAATCAGTACCTGGGCGTAGTTGACATTCGGCAAGAGGCAAGATAAATATGACGGAGGGACAAGTATGACAACTAAACCTTCTTTACGTGAAGCGTTGGCTGACTCGGCGCAGCTGTCGGTAACCTGGGAATTGGTTCCAGGACGGGGCGCGCGGGAAAAGGCGCAGGAGCATCTTGTGAAAATGGCTGAGCTGGCGGCTAAAGACGCCAGGATTAATGCCGTCACCATTACGGACAACCCTGGGGGGAAGTCAGCCATTGCGGCCTATGCTATGGCTGTGGAGGCCAAGCGGCTGGGGATTGAGCCAATTGTCCATTATACTACTAAAGATAAAAACAGAAATGCCCTGGAAAGTGAACTGTATGCCCTGGACAGGGCTGATATTGAAAATTTGTTGGTGATGACCGGCGACTATCCCATCCAGGGGTATGCCGGCAATGCTAAACCGGTTTTCGATTTTGATGCGGTGCATGCACTCCGGATGATTACTAAAATGAATGCCGGTGCCTATACCAAGCTGCCGCCTACTCATTTTTTTGCCGGAGCTGTTGTTTCCCCCTTCAAATCAACAGAAGCCGAAACCATGGCACAATATTATAAACTTCATAAAAAAATCGCCAATGGCGCAAAGTTTATTATTACTCAATTGGGCTATGATGCCAGAAAATTTGATGAGCTGAAAAAATATGTCGACATGCACAACCTGGCGGTGCCGTTAATCGGCAATATCTTTGTACTGTCACTGCCGGTAGCCAAGATGATGAATAAAAATTTGATTCCCGGCTGTGTGGTGACCGATTCCCTGGTGGCCAGGCTGGAGGAAGAAGCTACGCAAAGCAATAAAAAAGAGCTGCAATTGCTGCGGGCCGCCAAGCAATATGCGGTATTAAAGGGCTTACAATATGATGGCGTCAATATCGGCGGCCATGGTATGGGCTATGCCGATATACAGTATATTATGGAAAAAGGTGAGGAATTAAGCGCTGACTGGCAGGATATCGCGAGGACTGAATTTAATCATCCTCAGGACGGCGGCTTCTATTTCTTTGAACAGGATGAGTCAACCCAGCTGAACACCTGTCAGCCTGTTGACCGCACCCGGACAGGTTCGAGCAATTCCTCGCTAAGACTGAAGCTGATGGATATGGTGCATGAGACGGCGTTTGATCATAAGGCGCCCCTGTATCCCATGAACAAAGCTATTGCGAAATATATCGATAAATCCTGGGTGAAACAACCGTTTACCATAGCCGAATACACTACCAAAACAATGACGAACCAATGCCGGTTCTGTGGCGATTGCGCCATGCATGAGCTGGGGTTTATCTGCCCAATGTCTCAATGTCCCAAGCAGCAGCGTAATGGAGCCTGCGGCGGCAGCCGCGACGGCTGGTGTGAGGTCTATCCCGGCAAGCAAAAGTGCATTTATGTAACAATGTATGAAGGCTTTAAAGGGCACGGTAAAGAAGAACGGATGAAGGATAAATACATGCCGCCCTGCAATTGGGATCTGCACCGGACATCCTCCTGGCTAAATTACTTCAACGACAGGGATTACAATACTAATAAAGAGTAATAACCCAAAAAGGACAAAGCCGACCACTAAAAATGTGGTTGGCTTTGTCCTTTTACACCGTGTTGGCCTTACACCTTTTCCTCAGAAAGCGCTTTATATATGCTGTAACACATAGCCAGCATAATCAGCATGAACGGAAAAGCCGCGGCGATGGAGGCTGTCTGCAGGGTCTTTATAGCCGCAGTGCCACCGACCAGAATCAGCATGATCGTGACAGAACCCTGGGCAATGCCCCAGAACCCGCGCAGTTTTTTACTGGGGTTCATGTCCCCGCCTGAGGTCAGCATGCTCAGTACAAAGGTAGCCGAATTGGCGGAGCCGGCAAAGGAGGCTATAATCAGGAGCATTGCCAAGGGGGCGGTAATCATATAAAACGGCAATTGTTGAAGTGTTACATACAGGGCTGTTGTATAATCGTTTTTAACAGCTGCCTGAATGGCACCACCTGATAATACATCCAACTGGAAAGCTGCCCCGCCGTATATTGCCAGCCATACAAAGCTAAAACCGACAGGGAGAAAGGTTGCGGTCAAAATGAATTCGCGAATAGTACGACCTCTGGAGATCCGGGCAATATACTGGCCGACAAAGGCCGCCCAGGCAATATACCAGGCCCGGTAGAAGATCGGCCACGCGGTAGTCCACTCAATGTTGGCCATCCACAGCGTCTGGCCGACAAAGTTCTGCATATACATACCCAGTGTATGGGTAAACAGATTCAATTGGAAAACCGCACCGCCGAACAGGAAGATAAATACCATGGAAGCAATCGACAGCCAGATCTTGATGTCGGCAACCATCTGCATAGCCTTATGCAAGCCGGAGACAGTGGCTAACGTGAAAATTACCGTCATGATTGCGATGACGACAGCAGTCATCGCCGGTGTTGCCGGAATTCCCCAAACATACTGCAAACCGGCGGCAATCTGGCTGGAACCCAGGCCTAAGCTGGTAGCCACGCCAAATATGGTGGCAAATACTGCCAGAATATCAATGGATTTGCCGATAGGCCCGTGAATGCGTTCACCTAAGAGCGGGTAAAAAGCCGAACTGATTAAGCATGGCAGGCCTTTCCGGAACTGGAAATAGGCCAGCGCCAAACCGCAAATGGTATAAATAAACCAGACATGGAGACCAAAATCATTAAATACTAACTGCATGGCCAGAAGCATGGCCTCCGGGGTTCCTCCCTGGCCGACAGGCGGGGACATATAGTGCACCATGGGTTCTGCAATCGACCAAAAGATCAGGCTGATACCCATGCCGCCGCCAAAAAGCATAGTAAACCACTGAAAATCGGTAAATTCCGGTTTCTCGTCATCCTGCCCCAGCTTGATTTTGCCAAAACGGCTGAAAGCAACACCAAGGCAGGTCAATATAAAGATTCCTACTGACAATAGATATAACCAGCCAAAATTGGTAGTTAAAAAGCTTAATACGGCATTAGCCGCTTTCCCCATTTGCTCGGTCATGAATATGCTAAATGCTATAAACAGTAAGGCTATAGCGGCTGAAACGTACAAAACAATATTGCTTTTTGATCCTTGTTCGTTTTCCACAAATTATCCCTTCCCTTCCTAAAACGTGCACTATACCTCAAACACCTTTTTGCCTTGTTTCACCACCACAGCTCTTTTTTCGATGCAATCCACATAAAGTGACATTTGCGTATTATAAGCACTATCAATTCCTCCTTTACCGATATGGAAATAATAAGTAGCAAGAACTATGCCAATAAAAAAAACCGCTAATGCGGTTTTCGTAAAAAATGGTGAATTCTACTGTATATTTATACCCATCTCTTTAATTTTCCGATAAAGCGTTGAACGGCTCATACCTAAATATTTCGCAATATTTTCTTTGGCATGATTACTTGTACCATATCTTTTTAATGCCTCTACTATTGCCTTTTTTTCTAAATCTGCGATAGATTGCACACTTTCCTGCGGCTGGGACGGTTGTAAGGCTGTAATATGCTTAATAATTCGATCCGGAAGATAGTTTGCATTAATCAACGAATCTGGGCAAACATTAGCAGAGTACTCAATGGCATTTTCCAACTCCCGCACATTACCCGGCCAGGAGTATTCAAACATTCTTGCCAGAGCATCCTTGGTATAGCCTTTAATTCTTTTTCCCAGAATCAAATTGTATTTTTGAATAAAACAATGAATAAGCAGCTCCAAATCCTCCATTCTTTCTCGCAAAGGAGGAATGCGGAAAGGTATAACACTCAAACGATAATATAGATCACTGCGGAATTGATTAGTTTGTATCATTTCTTCCAGGTTCCTGTTGGTAGCGGCAATGATCCGGGCATCGATAACTAGCGGCTTAGTCCCGCCTACCCGTTCAATAGTATATTCTTGCAATACCCGCAAGAGTTTGACTTGTAAGTGCAAGGGCATATCACCGATCTCATCAAGGAATATGGTTCCACCATTGGCTAATTCAAATTTGCCTGGTTTGCCGCTGCGCCGTGCCCCGGTAAAGGCCCCTTCCTCATAGCCAAACAACTCGCTTTCCAGTAAGTTCTCAGGAATAGCCCCGCAATTTACAGCAATAAAAGGCCCTTTCTTGCGTAAACTTTCATGATGAATCGCACGGGCAAAAAGCTCCTTGCCGGTGCCGCTTTCACCGGTGATCAGAACCGTTGAATCGGTTGCCGCCACTCTGCACATTTTCTTTTTAATACTGGAAATTTCCTCACTTTGGCCAAGAATGCCGTCAAAGGTATACTTGCGTTCCGCATGGATAAAACGTCCGGCCAGCTTACGCATTTCCCCGATGGAGCGAAAGGAAAAAACAAAGCCGTTAATAGCTTCTCCATACTTTACTTCCGTAATGGTACTCATGAAATGCAAGGTTTGCTGGCCATATTTATAAAATATATCTTGTTCAATATAGGGCTTAGTCATTTTTAGGAGCCTGCCCATAGATATTCCTGCAAAAACCTCTTCAATCATATAGCCATTGAGCAGATTAGCCGGTACCATAAGAAGATCGGTGGCAGAGCGATTGACATGCGTTATTTTTCCATGATAATCGACCGCCACAATTCCTTCCCGGATAGAATTAATCAAGGTATCGAATTGTTCAACCGTTTTCTTTGATTGCTTATATAATGCCCGTTCATTGAGTTTTCCAGAAATTAGCTCTACTAAATGCTGTAAAAATGTTTCAAGCTTGGCAGAGTCCTTTAACAAATTCTCTTTTTGCGTGTCATCGAAGGCGTATAAGGAGATTGAACCGGCAAATTTAGTGCCAAGTTTAATCGGGTATAACAAGCCTGCCAATACCTTGCAGTTCTTCCGAAGACTACAATTCTGGCATAGCCTGCATTTCAGGGGGTCATATAATAAAAAACTCTTCTGCGTGCGGCGTAATTGATAATTAATGGTGCCTGAACCATAGACGGTTCCAATTTGATCTTTATACTTTCCTGTCCCTGCTAAGACCTCCAGGTACTCTCCTACAACAGCAACCTCATAATCAAGTACGGCCGCAAAGGCATCGGCTACCCGTTGGATATAATCCTGAATCGATTTAAGATCAATTATGTCTGAGCCATACTTCTTCAACATATTACCTCCTTTATTCCGGAGATCCATATTAATAGACGCAGCCCGCTTCCAATCTTCAACATCTCATAAGATTTTTCCTGCCCGGTATAAGCCATTTCGCGGTAAAATTTCAAATACATGTAAATAGCGATGTCCTCCCGGCATAGTCGTTGTTGCCGGTGACCGGAGGAGTCCTGCAGCTAATCAGCAGCAGTTGGGGCCAATGTTGGGTAAAAATGGCTTAGGCAGGTTTGTTGCCCAGGCTTGAGGACGATAAATTCCGAGGACCAGGGGCCTGTCAGCAGCAGGTGTATTAATCGCAGCGAACCCGGCATAATGTCATAGCGCATAGCGAATTTTTCACAGGAGTCTTTAATCTTGGGCAGTATATCTTCCAGATTATAAGCACCGGTATCGATGATCATAAACCGGGTATAATGATTCAGCATTTTTTTGACTAACCGCAGGGCCTTTTGCTCGCCGTAACGCTCGACCCATTCTGTATAAGACCACATTATATTGCCCTCAGGGTCTAGCCAGCCTTTGGTTAAAAAGTAGGTACTCGTTTCGCCGGGAATGCTTCGGCGGGTTTCTGTGGACCCAAGCAGCATGGTAATGCAGTCGTCAATCCGGGGGATGATAAGCGTAGCTTTGGCGGATTTTATTCCTACCAGGCCGTTGCCGCAGCAGCCGAACAACATAAGAATGATATCGGCCGCCAGTGCGTCGATACACTCTTGAACTTTCCCGCGCAGCATTTCCGGAGAGTTGTGCAGGCCTGATTCCAAATATACTACCGGATATTCTATTCCCGACTCCCGCATGACAAGTTCCAACTCGTCTTTCATGGTTTGGCAAGCCAAAATTACCGTTTGCATCATAGTTACCTCCTAATGAGTTTTTATACAGCTACAGCCTGTTCTCAACCGGCGGAAGCGAGCATCCCTGTTTCAAATTTTTTGCATAATGCACATTATAATAATGCAAATATCGTGCCAAATGTTGTAACGGGAAAACTGCATAAAAAGGCTAACTAATCACTGAGCCGCTTAAAACTCCCGACTTCTGCCTGCAGCCTCAGGAGAAAGGTGAAAAGAGTTAAAAGCGGCTCAGTGAAAGTCGTGTTTTCTTTATAGGCTTGGCTTATATGTGGCCGACTTAATTCCCAGCTTGCGCAGCCGGTAATGCAGGTCTTGTCTGGATATGCCCAGTTGCTTGGCACTGTCACTCACATTGCCATTGTTAAACTTTAGAATCCCTTTGATCAAATCGGTTTCGCACTGGCGCAAGTACTCTGTTAGCTGTATTGCCGCCGTTCTTTCAACTTCTGTGGAATTATTTACATTGCTTGCAAAATTTCCAAACATTCGTTTAAGCAAAAAGGAAGGCAAATCTTCAACCATTAATTCTGAAGCCGCATTTTCAACAATGCTCATAGCACTTTCGATGGCGTGCTCCAGTTCGCGGATATTGCCCGGCCAGTTGTATTGGGAAAATAACTCTAACAACTCCGGGCTCAGTGTCTTAATATGTAAATTCAACTGCTTATTAAAGCGGGAAATGAACTCAAGGGCTAGAACCGGTATATCTTCCGGACGTTCCCGCAGGGGAGTAATATGCAGAATTACCGGTGTTAAACGGTAAAGCAGATCTTCACGGAACGAGCCTTTGCTTGCCATTTCATAGAGACTTTGGTTAGTTGCGCTGATTATCCGGCAGTTGATCTTACGTTCTTTTTTATCGCCGAGGCGCCGCACCCTCTTATCCTGTAATAATCTGAGCAGCTTGGCCTGCAGCGGCAGGCTTAATGAATTGATTTCATCCAGAAACAATGTACCGTTCTCAGCCTGTTCAAACAGGCCCGGCGTATCAATAGCACCGGTGAAGGCTCCCTTTACAGTTCCCAGAAGCAGGCTTTCCATCAGGGTTTCAGGTATAGCCGCGCAGTTGACGGCAACAAAGGGACGTGCGCTATAGCTGCTTGCATTATGGATGCCCTGGGCGAAAAGTTCTTTGCCTGTACCGGTTTCCCCATAAATCATCACCGTTGATGGAGTTGGCGCTATTTTTCTGGCTTGTTTGACCGACTGCCTGATGCTTTGACTGACACCAATGATGTCGTCAAGCGTAAAACTAGTACCGTTTAACCGGTTTTTAGATTTGCTGCGGTCAAAGCTATTCACAACACTTATTAATAATTCGTTTATGGACGGGAGATCCCGGTTAATCGAGTAAATTGCCGTAATTTCCCCATTTTCCAAAAAGGGATAGGAGTTGTAAACAATATCAACTTTTTTTCCGGTATATAACTGATATGTCATACATTGCCCCAATAATGGAGCTTTGCTTTGTAGCACGGCCCGGCGCTGGAGGTTTGACATCGGCGGTAATGAATATACCTCCGTATCTTTTCTGCCTAACATACTCTGGCGCTCAGTAGCCTCAATCCTCTCAAAAGCACGGTTATAAATCAGGATCGTACCATCTTTGTCTGCGGCATAAACTCCTTCCGATATCGCGTCAATAATTTCATGCAATAAGCGGTTTTCCCTACGCAGCTCTTCCAGACTTTTTTTCGCATTATCGGTCATATCGTGCCTCCCTTTTGCTCTGCAGGATATATATGGGATATATACCACATTACATGCAGTTTAAAATTTTTTCAATGAAAAAAAATTTTTCACTTAGTGTCTAACTGTTGATATATCCCTTTCGCCATACTTTTTTGGCAAAATAAATGACAAAAATTTTTTCACTAGATAAAAAATTCAGAATTAACCAGAAAACACAGTTCTGCGAAAATATTATGACTTTTCTCAAGGGTCTCATATTTTCAAAAAAACATTTCGCTATAATCACCATTTTGGCATGGTAATTGCATTATTAACAGGTGTATGGCTAGTCTAGAGTTTTTCGGTGGATTTTTTTGCCGGATATTATCTAGACACAGCAGTTCGGGGTTTAGCTAGCCATCACATTAAGTCAACCGATTATTTAAGTATACTACAAATTATTTAGGAGCGTGAGGCAATTGTTCAAGTTTACCGCAGAACAACAGGTGTATGACATCAATGGGGTGAAGATTGGAGGGCAACCGGGCGAATTTCCCACCGTGCTTATTGGCAGTATTTTTTACCGGGGTCACAAAATTGTTCAGGACTCAGCCAAAGGTATCTTTGATGAAGCCGCAGCCAAAGCGTTACTTGACCAGGAAGCCGAACTAAGTGCCGAGACCGGCAATCCCCGGATAATCGATGTGCTGGGAGATACTCCCGAGGCCCTGGCCCGCCATGTGGAGTTCATTCTCAAACATACCGCGTCCCCGTTGCTGCTTGACAGCGTAAGTCCGGAAATCCGGACAGGGGCATTAAAGTTGTTAGGTAAAGACCCGGCCATTATTAACCGCCTTATTTACAATTCCATCGAAGAAAACTACACCGAGGGCGAGCTTAGCGTTGTTAAGGAATTCGGGATAAAGACTGCCGTAATCCTGGCTTTTAGCAAAAAGCATCTTAAGCCTAGCAGCCGGCTAAAGCTGCTGCAGGGGGACGACAAACACGAGGGCTTGATTGCCGCCGCTAAACGTGCCGGTATTGAACAGTTTCTGGTTGATCCCGGTGTGCTTGATGTCGCCAGCAACAGCTGGACCACCAAGGCCATCTATGATGTAAAAGAACAGATGGGATATCCTGGCGGCTGCGCTCCCTCAAATGCGTTATACCTGTGGAAAAAAATGCGGTCCAAAGGGTCGCCTTATTTTGAAGCGGCAGGCACTGCAGTATTTACCTATCCGATAACCCAGGGGGCCGATTTCCTGCTTTATGGCCCAATTATGAATGCTCCGTGGGTATATCGCGGCATTGCCACAACTGATGCAATGATGGGTTATGCGACCAAGGTTGCCGGCACAAAGCTAGGCACTGCAGAGCATCCGTTATTAAAATTATTCTAACCCAATAGGGGAAACCGGCAGGTTTTATAAAAAATGTAAAGAGGTGCTTACCATGTTACCAAAATTTAATGTATTGACACCTGAGCAGGTAAATCAGGTACATGAGCAGAGTATGAGAATCTTAAGTGAGGTTGGGGTAGTGTTTGAATACCAGCCCGCGCTTGATGTTTTGCAGGCTAAAGGGCAACGGGTAGAAGGACAGCGGGTATATTTCCGCCGGCAATTTGTCGAAGAGCAGGTGGCAAAAGCTCCGGCCGAGTTTACCCTGCATGCGCGCAACCCCGAAAATAACCTGGTGGTTGGCGGCGACAATATTATTTATATGCCCGGCTACGGCGCGCCGTTTATCCACGAGGCTGACGGCACAAAGCGCAGCTCTTTTCTGGATGATTTTGACAATTTCGTAAAGCTGGCCCATATGAGTCCGGCTATGCACATGACTGGCGGCAATGCCGCCGAGCCTACCGAAATTCCTGATGAAATCAGACATTTGAAGATGGTGTACAGTTCCATAATTCATTCTGATAAATGCTTTATGGGAAGTGCTTCCGGTTATGACAAGGCCAGTGACAGTATCGAGATGGCAGCCCTGTTATTTGGCGGCAGAGAGGTAATCAAAGAAAAGCCGGCGTTAATATGCCTTGTGAATTCAGTTACCCCGTTAAAATATGATGACCGCATGCTGGGGGCTTTGTTTGCCTATGCCGAAGCAGGCCAGGCAGTGGTAATTGCTTCGTTGGTTATGGCCGGATCAACAGGCCCGGCGACTATGGCGGGTTCACTGGCCCTACAGAATGCCGAAGTATTGGCAGGCATCACCTTGGCCCAGAGCATTAACCCGGGTACGCCTGTCGTTTACGGCTCGACTTCAGCTATCACCGATATGCAGACAGGTTCACTTTCTATCGGTAACCCTGAAGGAGCGCTGTTTACTTCAGCCAGCGCCCAGATGGCAAGATGCTATAGGGTTCCTAGCCGGGGCGGCGGCGGTTTGAGCGATGCTAAAATTGTTGATGCCCAGGCCGGTTACGAGTCAATGATGACACTGATGGCTGCCAGTACGACAGGGATTAACTTCGTTCTGCACACAGCCGGGATATTGCAGTATTTTATGGCCATGTCTTATGAAAAATTCATCATCGACAGCGAAATTGCCGGTATGGTTCTCAGGTATTTGAAAGGCATTGAGTTTACCGAGGATAAGTTTGCCTTTGATGTTATTGCCAAAGTCGGCCCGGGAGGACATTTCCTTACCCAGAAACATACCAAACAAAACCACGCTAAAGAGCTTAGACGCACCCAGCTCAGCGACCGGCTGTCTTATGACGGCTGGGCGAAAGAAGGGCTTGACACCAACAAGCGGGCGGAGCGCAAATGGAAAACCATGCTGGACGAATACCAGGCACCGGCGCTTGACAGCCAGATTAGCCAGGCGCTTAATGACTTCATGAAGAAAAAGACAGCCGAGTATTTGCAAAGCTGATGTAAGTTTAATTTACAAAAATAGAAACTTTAATTTGTGCCGTGAGCACAGCGAAAGGAATGGGATATTATTATGAGTGAAATTTTTGAAAATTTAAGGCAGGCTATTCTTGATGGTGATGAAGAGATGGTAGCTGAAAATGTACAGAAAGTTATTGATGACAAGCTTGATCCGGTGGCAGCCATTCAAAACGGCCTGATCAAGGGAATTGAAGAACTTGGCATAAGGTGGAAAGCCGGGGAAGCCTTTTTGCCTGATGTCATGATGGGAGCAGATGCCCTTAAAGCCGGGCTTGATATGCTGGAACCTGTTGTTGCCGAATCAGGTGCCACCGGCGGCGAAGCCAAAGGGAAAATTGTTCTTGGTCAAGTCGCCGGCGATATTCACGATATCGGCAAAAACATCGTTGGCGCCATGATGACGGCTGCCGGGTATAAAGTGTATGATATCGGTATTGACCAGCCGGCAGAAAGTTTCCTGGCCAAAGCTGAAGAAGTAGGCGCCGACATGATCGCCGCCGGGGCTCTCCTAACCACTACTATGGCCGCGCAAAAGGCGATTGTTGATTATCTCCGGTCCCAGAATGTCCGTGAAAAATATACTGTCATGATTGGCGGCGGCCCGACCAGCCAGGCATTTGCTGATGAGATTGGTGCCGATGCCTGGGCGGAGACTGCCGACGAAGCTGTAACTTTGTGTGATAAGCTTATTGCCGGCTAATACCATAAAAATGACCTGTCAATACAAATAATTGGCAGGTCATTTTTTTACTGGCATAATTCTTGCAATTAAATGGTATGTGTCAATATTATAAAGGAGTGATTGAAAATGTTCATAGTTGGAGAATTGATCAATGCGAGCCGTAAACCTATTAAAGCCGCAATTGAAGCCCAAGACGCGGCAGCGATTAAAAAAGTAGCTGTAGATCAGTTTGAAGCAGGCGCCAATTATATTGATGTTAATGCCGGAATTTTTGTGCATAAAGAAGCCGAGTATTTAAAATGGCTTGTGGAAATTGTACAAGAGGCTGCAGACGCTCCCTGCTGTATCGACAGCCCGGATCCAAAAGCTATTGAAATAGCGCTGGCCGCCCATAAAGGAGTTGCCATGATAAACTCCATCTCTTTGGAGAAAGAGCGCTATGACGGCATTTTGCCATTGATTGCCGGCACCAAGCACAAGATAGTGGCTTTGTGTATGAGTGACGAAGGGATGCCTGAATCGTCAGATGCCAGGCTTGCTGTAGCAGATAAGCTTATCAATAGTTTAGTAAAAAACAATATCCCTCTTGACAATATTTATGTTGACCCGCTGGTACAGCCGGTGTCCACGAAAGATGAGTTTGGCATTGAATTTTTAGAAGCCGTTGCAAGGATTATGACAACTTATAAAGGGGTTCACACCATGTGCGGCTTGTCGAATATTTCTTATGGTTTGCCCCTGAGGAAGCTCTTGAACCAGTCGTTTGCCGTAATGGCGATTGACCGGGGCTTAGACGGCTTAATCATAAATCCTTTAGACAAGCAGATGATGGCCAATATAATCGCCGCTGAGACCATTGCCGGACGTGATAGTTATTGTGCCAATTATTTAACCGCCTACCGGGCAGGTAAATTAGAAGGCTAAAAGTATGATAGTAGCTACCTGCAAAAAGCAGGTAGCTACTATCATATCCCGGAGAAGTAAGTCGCTGGCACTGAAAATAGAGATATTGGGGGAACGGGGATGGCCTGCTGCGGGAAACATGGAAGAGACGCTAAAGGCGTACCCTTTTGTGATTACTTGCGGGACGGAGTTAGAGGCTTGGCCCATGTATTTAATTTACTGGGCAATGTGTAGGCGTTAATCGGGGTCAGGCGAGCATGTATTTTAGTGATATCCAAAAATGAGACAGTTATCTTTTCTTTGAAAAAGCAAGCAAACTGGGTGCTTTTTCAGTCAAATCGCGAGGGCAAATGCGCAGCAAAAACCAGCAGCTTTCCTAATTCGTCCTAAAATAAGACAGGCTGAATATAGCAATGGTAGCAGGCTGAAAGGAAGGTTCCAGTCTTTGCACTGGAAAAATTTGTCCGAAAACAAGACGAAAAATTCATAATTTTAAGACAAAATACCGTTATACCTGCCCTAAATGGTCTTGGCACAGTAATTGCATTAAATATGTTTAATAGTAATTCCTGGTAAAACTCCTCCGGCAGCGGGCGTTAAAATTTATTGAAAGCGAGGGAGTGCCTGTTATGAACTACCTGATCGTCACTAACAATCCCGCAGTAACGGCAAGCAAAGCTAATATGGTATTTGTGGAAGGCTCCGCAGCGGAGACTTTGATTACGGTACGGGATTTAGTCCACGAAGGCTATGAACTAATCAGCCACCCGCTGGCTGCCAGCTTACGGATGTTGTTTTCGCCGTTTCGTTCTGTAATCTTAGGGAAGAAGCTGGCAAAGGTGGATGATGTCTCTGCCGTAATTATTGAGGACAGCATTAGTAAACACCAGCGGCATATGGAATTTCGCAAACCTGACTCTGCGCATGATGAAGATTACAAAATGATGGATCTGATACTCTTGAAAGCGGCATTAGATGAGTCGCCCAACCTTTGGTGACTTTGGAAAAACAATAAGGGGTGAATGTTTTGAAGTTGGAAATTGGCCGGATTCATATTAAGGACATTCAGTTAGGCAGTGAGACTTCTGTAAAAGACGGAGTGTTATGCGTCGATAAAGAGGGATTGATCGCCTTTCTGAAGCAAGACGAAAGAATTAAAGATATCAAGCTTGATGTAGCCAAGCCAGGTGAAAAAGTAAGAATCATCCCGGTAAAAGACGTAATTGAGCCTAGGGTAAAGGTGCAAGGCGGTATTAACGGCTTTCCGGGGATTACGGCCAAGCAGGCGCAGTGCGGCGACGGCAGAACCCATGTTTTATATGGTGCCGCAATTGTAACCGTGGGTGATATTGTTGGTTTTCAGGAAGGTGTTATTGATATGTGGGGCGAGGGAGCCAGGTGGACGCCCTTTTCCAAAACCTATAATTTAACAGTGGATATCCGGGTGGCAGAAGGCCTGCAGCCTCATATTCATGAAGAAACTGTCAGGGTTGCCGGACTTCGGGCTGCTGAGTTTGTGGGCCTGGCCGGGAAAGACATAACCCCGGACGAGGTACTTACCTTTGAACTGGGCAGTATTTTTGCAGAAACCGCCCAATATCCTAAATTGCCCAGGGTGGTTTACGCGCAAATGAATATTACCCAGGGACTCTTACATGACACCTATATTTATGGTGTCAACCAGGCCAATATCCTGCCGACCCTGCTTCATCCCAACGAGGAATTGGATGGCGCGGTGGTCAGCGGCAACTGTGTTGCCGCCTGCGATAAGATTACGACATACCAGCACCAAAATAATTCCGTGATCTATGACCTGTACGCCCAGCATGGCAAGGAAATTAATTTCTTAGGGGTCATTATGGTACCTGAACACACGACCCTGGCCGGGAAGGTGCGTGCCTCCGATTATACGGTAAAACTGGCAACCATGCTGGGTGCCGATGCCGTGATTGTATCAGAAGAAGGCTATGGCAATCCTGACTCCGACCTCTTAATGATTTGTAAAAAGTGTGAGAAATCCGGTATTAAAACCGTTTTAATCACTGATGAATGTGCAGGCAGAGACGGTATGTCACAACCTTTGGCTGACACGGCAGCAGAGGCAGTGGCGGTAATTTCCGGAGGAAATGTCAGTCATGTGGTTACATTGCCGCCGGCAGATAAAGTTATCGGCAATAAGGCAGCCATTTCCGTATTAGCCGGTGGGTGGGAAGGCTCCTTACTGGAAGACGGCAGTTTGATGTGTGAGTTAAATGCCGTTATTGGCGCCACTTCAGAAATCGGCTTCCACAATGTAACCTGCAGACTATATTAACACTAACGAGAAAGGAGGGTATCTTATGTCAGATAAGTTCAAAGTGCTCTACTATGTAAACCAATTCTTTGGCCAGGTAGGCGGTGAGGATCAGGCAGGCATGCCACCGGAATTTAGAGCAGGCAAAATCGGTCCGGCCATGGGTTTTGAAGGCTTGCTCAAGGGTGAAGGAACAATTGCCGGCACCATTATCTGCGGTGATAACTATTTCAACGAGAACAAAAATGAAGCTATGGCAACTATTTTGCAGATGGTCAAAGATACTGCCCCCGATGTATTTGTTGCCGGTCCGGCCTTTAATGCCGGACGGTATGGAGTGGCCTGCGCAGAGATTTCCAAAGCAGTTGCCGAGCAGCTGACCATTCCGGTAGTCACCGGCATGTATGTGGAAAACCCCGGAGTGGATACCTGCAAAGCCGTCGCCTATGTGGTAAGTACCAGCGATAACGCCGGCGGCATGCGTAAAGCATTGCCCTTAATGGCGTCTCTCGCCTATAAGCTGGCAAAGGGGATTGAAATTGGTTCACCGGAAGCAGAAGGTTACATTGCCCGGGGTATGAGAAAAACTCTCTTTGTGGAAAAAAGAGGTTCTGAGCGGGCGGTGGAAATGCTCTTAGCGCGGCTGAAAGGTGAGCCGTTTGAAACCGAAATGCCGATGCCAGTTTTTGATGTAGTGGCTCCTGCCGCAGCCATTAAAGAGTTAAGCAAGGCTACCATTGCCTTGTGCACCACCGGTGGTATTGTTCCGGCGGGAAATCCGGACAAAATCCAATCAGCCAGTGCCCAAAAATGGGGCAAGTATGATGTCAGTGCAAGTAATGCCCTGGAAGCTCCCTGCTATTATACAACCCATGGCGGCTACGACCCCGTATATGCCAACGAGTTCCCTGACCGCGTCGCTCCTTTGGATATTTTAAAAGAATTTGAGGCAGAGGGGTATATTGGCAAGGTTTTCGACTGGTTTTATACCACCACCGGCACCGGCACTGCTGTAAGCAAATCAGTGGAATTTGGCACAGAAATCGGTGCAGAATTACAAGCTGCCGGAGTGGATGGTGTAATCCTGACATCCACCTGAGGCACTTGTACACGTTGCGGTGCAACGATGGTAAAAGAAATCGAAAGATATGGCATTCCGATTGTTCATATGGCTACCATTACGACCATTAGCGAGTCAGTCGGCGCCAACCGGATTGTTCCGACGGTTGCAATTCCTTATCCGGTGGGCAATCCGAAGTTTGATAAGGGCGAGGAACATGCTCTGAGAAAAACACTTGTTAAAAAGGCGCTGGATGCCTTGGCTGCGGACATTACCGAACCGACTCAGTTTGAGTAAGCAAATACTTATATTTAAAAGTTAGATTAGAATGGAATTCGAAAGGGGATAAAAGAATGGCAAACTTTGAAGAATTGTCAAAATACGTAATCGGCGGCAATGTTGCCAAAGTTAAACAGGTAACCCAGGCGCTGATAGATGAGGGTGTTTCGCCGCTGGATATCATCAATCAGGGGTTAATCGCAGGTATGAGTGTGGTAGGCTCCCGGTTTAAAAACGGGGAAATGTATGTGCCGGAAGTGCTGGTTGCCGCAAGATCCATGACTGCGGGGATTGATTTGGTAAAACCTTTGATTGCCGATCAAAACATGCCTTCGGCAGGCAAGGTCTTGCTGGGTACGGTAAAAGGCGACCTTCATGATATCGGTAAAAACCTGGTGGGCATGATGCTGGAAAGCAGGGGTTATACCGTTGTTAATGCCGGCATGGATATTTCACCGGAAAAATTTGTGGAAGAGATTAGAAAGCACAATCCTGACGTTTTGGGAATGTGCGCCCTCTTAACCACAACCATGCTGCATATGAAAGACACAATCGAACTTTTGAAAGAAGAGGGCCTCAGAGATCAAATTCAGGTAATTGTAGGAGGGGCGCCGCTGTCCCAGGATTTCGCGGATGAAGCGGGTGCGGACGGATATGCGCCGGATGCGGCTTCTGCAGTAGATCTTTGCAACCGGCTCTTAGCATAAACTAAGTAGGTTTGAAGGGAGAGATAGAGAAGTGAAGACAAGAAGTCATTATACGCGGGCAAATTATGCGGTCAATCAGACCACCGTTTGGGAAATGCTGAGTGAAGATCAATGTGAAGAACTTTTCATGACGGCGCTTGAGGTTTTAGAGCGTACCGGGGCAGAAATCAAAAATGAAGAAGCCCGTGGAATTTTTGAAAAAGCGGGTTGCTGGGTTGATGGCAGCCGGGTCAAAATTCCCTCCGCGCTGGCAGAGTGGGCGGTAAGAACTGCGCCTTCCCGGGTCACCATATGTGACCGCAACGGGAAAAGAGCCTTGAAACTAGAGACGACAAACGCTTATTACGGACCAGGGCAAGGGAACACTTATGTGCTTGACCCCCTGACTGCTGAGCGGAGAAAACCGGTTAAGGCCGATGTTGCTAAAACCGGCATTGTTTGTGACGGATTAAAGAATGTGGATTTCGTTATGAATAACGGTCTGCCTTCAGACGTCAAAGAAAATACAGCAGAGGTTCATGCTTTTGAAGCCCTGGTCACCAATACGACCAAACCAATTATTCAAGCAATCCAAAGCGTAGAGCAAGCCCAGGCAATACTGGATATCGCTGCTGCCGTGGCCGGCAATGCCAAGGAATTTCAAAAGAATCCGTTTGCAGTTTTCCTGATTGAAACAGAAGGGGCTCTGGTACACTCTGAGGCAACGCTTGCCAAGGTTTTGTTTGCAGCCAGAAACGGCGTTCCCTATATTTATGCAACCAAGCTTGTTGCCGGTGAAACAGCACCGGTTACTCCGGCCGGAGCCATTGTCGTAGCCTTAGCCGATGCGCTTGTCGGAATACTGCTGGGCCAATTGGTTCGCCAGGGAGCTCCGGTGATTGCCGGCGGTTTCTTTACCATCAAGCATCAAGAAACCGGCATACTGCCCTTTGGCGCGCCGGAAATCAGCCTGATGGGAACAGGCATGGCAAATGCTCTGCGTTATCTTAGAATTCCCAGCTTTGGTTTTGCCGGTGCCACCGACGCCAAAGCAAGTGATGCGCAAATGGGCATGGAAGCGGCATTTTCCATTCTGCATGCCGGTTTGAGCGGAACAAGCCTGATTCACGGCTGCGGTCAGTTGGAATATGGCCTGACAGGTTCTTTGGAGCTGCTGGTCATGGGCGACGAAGTCATGGGAATGACGCGCAGAATGATGAAGGGCGTCGAGGTCAACGAAGAACGACTGGCACGCGGCGTAATTGATTTCGTACAGCCGGGAGGACATTATCTGGGTGAAGAGCATACGTTAAAATATTTCCGTTCGGAATTTTGGTGGCCTACGGTTCTGAACCGAACCAGGATTGCCGACTGGGAAGCCAATGGGGCAAAGAGCTTAGGACAGCGGGTTAAAGAAAAGACGCAAAATATAATCAATACCCACCAGTCGGCACAACTTCCTGCAGAAGTCCTGGGCAAAATCCAGACAATCTTAGACAAAGCGGATAGAAGATAAGAATTTGATGAGTGTTGAAAGGAGAGTTTGAAGTTGACAATTAGAGCTAATTTTAAAGCGCATGCAAGTGCCAAGATGAATATATTGTCAGAAGACCAGTGCTACGAATTGGTTATGGCCGCAACAGAAGCCATGTGGCGCACCGGGACAGATTTTCATGACAAAGAGTCACTGGAAATATTGAAAAAAGCAGGCTGCTGGGTTGAAGGCAAAAGGGTCCGGATACCGGCGCATATTACCGAGCGGTGCCTCAGAACCTGTCAGAAACACGTAGTACTCTGCAATAGCCGGACGGGAGCACGCGAACTGTTCATCGAAGGCAATAATGCCTACTTTGGTTCAGGCCCCTGCACCCCGTTTACCCGCAACCCCTTCACCAACGAAAGACACCGTGCAACCAGACAGTCAGTAGGCTGGGCGACCAAGGTTCTTGATGCCCTGCCCAATATTGATTATGCTATGTCGCTGGGGATTGTCCAGGACGTGCCGCTGCTAGTCTCTGACCGCCATGAGTTTGAGCAGCAGATTTTGCATACCGATAAGCCGATTATTACTGTTTGTAATGACAAATGGGGCCAGGAAGACGTCATTAAAATGGCTGAGATTATTGCCGGCGGCGAGGAGGAATTAAGAAAGAACCCCTTTATCTGCTTATATGCTGAACCCATCTCGCCGGGTGTGCATTGCAAGGAAGCCGCGCAAAAGCTGGTCATGGGGGCCAAGAAGGCTTTACCGACCATCTATACTCCCTGCATTATGGCTGGCGGCACGGCACCTGCGACTATGGCAGGGGTTATGGTTCAGGGATTGTGCGAGAGCCTGAGCGGTATGGTTTTGAGTCAGTGTACCCGTGAAGGAGCCCCGTTCATAATGGGTGGAGTATATACGGTGCTGGATATGGGTACAACCATCTTTTCCTATGGGGCACCGGAACTGCATCTGCTCTTAGCCGGGTTAGCTGATGTGGCTCATTATCTGAATATTCCGATGTTCGGTACGGCAGGCTGCACAGACTCGTGCATTATTGATGAACAGGCCGGAATCGAGGCGGCTCTGTCCATCGCTATGACCAATATGTCAGGAGCTAACCTCAATCATGATACCGGTTACTCGGAATACGGGACGACTTCAAATCTTGACCTTGTTGTAATCGCCGATGAAGTGCTGGGTATGGCTAGAAGATTAACCGCCGGTATACGGGTAGATCAGGAAACGTTGGCGCTGGAGGTTATTGAGAAGGTTGGTCCGGGCGGCAGTTTTGCCGATGAAGACCATACTGCCGAACATATAGAGGAGAACTATATGCCGCGTCTGGTCAACCGTGCTGCCCGCAGCATTTGGGAAAGTGCCGGCGGAAAACCCCTGACCCAGGTAGCCAATGAGAAAGTCCGTGATATTATTAATTACCATGAGCCTATTCCTCTGCCGAAGGATATGGCCGCCAAGATCAGAGATATTGTAGAAAACGCTGTCGGACATATGCCGGGTGAAGACGATTAGCAAACCTGTTTTACTGAAACTTTAATCCCGGGGTTCAGGCAGAGCTGCTAGTAGTCTGCCAAGTCTAAAGCCGTAGGATGAATTGCGCGAGATTTTTCGTCCAGCAAGGCGGAGGAGCCGCACATATCGGACATATGTAAGGTGACGATAAAGTAAACACGGTTTGTGCCGAGCGATAGCGACAGCAGAAACCGATGTTGCCCTTATGTCCGTGGGCCAACGAAGCTGGGCGGGAAATCTCACGATAAGAACACTGCGGATTTGGGCTTGGCGGACTACCACTCTGCCTGAATTAACACTGCCGCTGGAAGCGGGAGTTCTGACACAAGCAATTAGAGAAAAGAGGAACCGATATGTCACTGGTATTGGGAATCGATACTGGGGGAACGTATACCGATGGCGTGGTTGTGGAGCGTAAGAGCAAACAGATATTAACAAAAGCCAAAGCCTTGACGACCCGTGAAGATCTGTCTATTGGCATTCGCAATTGTATTGCCAATTTGGACTTTGAGGATTTTAAGAACATCAGTGCGGTTTCGCTGTCAACCACGCTGGCAACCAATGCCATTGTCGAGGGCCGCGGTTGCGAAGTGGGTCTGTTGATGATTGGCTGCAATCCAATTGATTCTCTTCCGGTAAAACATTACTATGTTTTACCGGGAGGCCACAACCTCAAAGGGCGTCCCAATGCAGAACTGGATCTGGCGAAAACCCGCCAGGCTATTTGCGAACTGAAAGGCAAAGTCGATGCTGTGGCTATTTCAGGCTATCTTAGCGTAAGGAATCCGGAGCATGAAATTGCTGTAATGAGGCTGGTAACCGAAATTTTGGATTTGCCGGTGGTCTGCGCCCACCAGCTAACGACTTCTTTAGGTTTCCATGAAAGAACCGTTACGGCAGCTCTCAACGCTCGTTTAATTCCGATCATTACCGAACTGATTGAATCGGTAAAAAAGGTGCTTGACGAAAGAGGGATAGACGCGCCCATCATGGTGGTTAAGGGAGACGGGTGTATGATGGGGGAAGCGCTGGCTCGTGAAAAGCCTATTGAGACCATTCTTTCGGGACCGGCTTCCAGCATCATCGGCGGAACTTTTCTTACCCAGTGTGACAACGCCCTGGTGCTCGACATGGGAGGCACTACGACCGATATTGCAATTTTGCAAAACGGCGTGCCTAAAATTAACCAGGAAGGGGCAACCGTAGGCGGCTGGCTTACCCGTGTGCAGGCCGCGCAAATATATACCTATGGTCTGGGCGGCGACAGCTATATCCAGGTTAGCAGAGACGGTGCAATTCAGGTAGGGCCTCAAAGGGTATGGCCGTTATGTGTGATTGGCTATCAATATCCTTATTTGATTGATGAACTGAAACTAAATTTTGACAAGACCTACGATCTTATGTTTGCGCAGGCAACAGATTGTTTCATGTTCCTTAAGCGCTTTACCGCCGAAGTCTTGAGCGATCAGGAAAAAGAAGTGGTGAAAATCCTCCAGGCCGGCCCGCACAGCTTGCATTATTTAACCCAAAGGATGGATATTGACCCTAACCTGCTGAATTTACAGCATCTTGTTGACTTAGGCATACTGGCCAGGGTATCGTTGACGCCTACTGATATTCTGCATGCCAGCGGCATCTATGATCAATGGAATCGGGAAGCCGCTAAACTTGGGGTGGAGATCTTAGCAACCCGGACGAAAGAGAGCTCTGAGGAGTTTATCAGGCGGGCATCGGAACAAATAGTCAATGATCTGTGCATTACCTGTCTGCAGAGTCTTATCGGCTGTGAAGGGCAAAGCATGAGAATAAAAAGCACCCCCCATATCATGTATTTTATGCAAAAAGCCTTATCACCTGAGCGAGATCAAAGCTTTGACTGTTCCTTTACCATCAATATGCCGGTTATTGGTATCGGAGCTCCGGTCCGGGCTTGGCTGCCAGCGATGGCTGAAAAAATGAATACCGGTTTGATTATTCCGGAGCATGCGGAAGTAGCCAATGCCGTGGGAGCTGCAACCGGTAAGATCATGGAAACTGTCAAAGTATTGATTAAGCCCGGAGAAAAGGACGGGACCTATTTGCTGCATGCCTCCTGGGAGTGCAAGCTGTTTGAAAATTTGGCAGCCGCCGTGCTTTATGCTATGGCCAAAGCCAAAGAGCAGGCTGCACTGGCTGCAAGTAAAGCCGGGGCAAAAGAATTTGAGTTGGTTGTAAACCATCAGGATAAATATGCACAATCCGGAATGACAGAAAAAGATCTCTACATTGAATCACTTATCGAAATAACTGCCGTAGAACGTCCCGAATGGGAAAGGGAAGAGATAAAAGAGAAATTTTTTGTGGATTGCATCTAAATCTAAAAGGGAGTCAAAGAAGTCACTAGACTTTCCGGGGAGGCGTATTAACTTTGCAAGACTCTGCTTTTTGGGGTTCTGTTATTGTTTTCCTGCTCACCTATGTCCTGATTATCTGGGATAAACTGCCGAGAATGGTGGTTGCCATGGGTGGCGGCATCGTCATGCTGCTCCTGGGTTTTTTAACCCAGGAAACGGCGCTTAAAGATGACATTGACTTTAACACCATCGGACTATTAACCGGAATGATGATTTTGGTGACCATTATTCGCCGGACAGGCGTATTCGAGGCACTGGCCATTTGGTCTGCCAGCATCACGCGCGGCGAGCCGCTGCGGCTATTGGCGCTGCTTTCCTTCATCACCGCCATAGTATCAGCCTTTCTGGACAATGTTACCACCGTACTCCTGATTGTGCCGGTAACACTGACCCTGACCAAGATGCTGCAGGTTAATCCGGTGCCGTTCTTAATTTCCGAAATAATTGCTTCCAATATTGGCGGCACAGCCACCTTAATCGGCGATCCGCCCAATATCATGATTGGTAGTGCGGCAGGACTTGATTTTAATTCGTTTATCATTAACCTGGCTCCCATCAGTATTATCGTTTTGGCAGTAACCATTGCCTTGTTATTGCTCATCTACCGCAAAGATTTGCATATTGATGAAAAAAACCGGGAAGCCATCTTGCAGCTTGATTGTAAAGAAGAAATTAAGGACTGGCAGCTATTAAGAAAATCACTGGCTGTGCTGGCGCTCACCATTGTTGCTTTCGTTTTGCACGGATACCTCCAGTTGGAATCGGCGACCATTGCCCTGTCAGGCGCTGTCCTGCTCATGCTGGTCAGCCGGGCAGCACCTGAAGAGGTCTTAACAGAAGTGGAATGGCCGACTATCTTTTTCTTCGTCGGACTGTTTGTTCTGGTAGGCGGTTTAAAAGCTACCGGTGTAATTGGTGAATTAGCCCAGTGGAGCCTTAGTGTAACCAAAGGAGATTTGCTGCAAACCTCGGTGCTGGTACTGTGGGTATCGGCCATTGCCTCGGCTTTTATTGACAACATTCCCTTTGTTGCCACTATGATTCCCATGCTGCAGGAAATGGGGCAGTTATCAGGCATGAATCTGGAACCGCTGTGGTGGTCGCTGGCACTGGGAGCCTGTCTTGGCGGCAATGGTACGCTGATTGGCGCTTCCGCCAATGTCATTGTCGCCGGTATTGCCGAGAAGAACGGCATTAGACTTTACTTTATACAGTATTTAAAGATTGCTTTTCCTTTAATGATAATTTCCATAATTTTCTGTCATATTTATGTGGTATTGCGGTATTTTTGATTATATAGGAGGCAAATATGAATAAAGAAAAGAGTTTCTTTAGTAACACTGATCTGCCTATCTTTTCAATTTCACTAATCCTTATGGTTCTGTTTGTTGGCTTAACAATGCTTCAGCCGAAAGCGGCGGGGGAAGTTTTCAGTGCAGTACAAAATTTCATTACCGTCAATTTCGGTTGGACTTACCTATGGGGAGTAACCTTTATTCTGGTCTTCTCTTTGGGCTTAGCGTTTAGCAAATTCGGCAATATTACCCTGGGCAAGGATGGAGATAAGCCGGAGTACAGCACCTGGAGCTGGTTTGCCATGCTTTTTTCCAGCGGTATGGGTATTGGCCTGGTGTTTTGGGGAGTCGCTGAACCGATGTCATTTTATGCTAAGCCTCCCTACGGGGAACCTTCTAGTATCCAATCTGCTCAAATTGCTATGCGCTATACCTTTTTCCATTGGGGTTTGCACCCCTGGAGTGTTTTTGCCCTTGTAGGCATGGCGATGGCTTATTTCCAGTTTCGCAAAGGATTGCCCGCATTAGTCAGCTCCACTCTTTATCCGTTAATTGGGGAACAGGGTGCTAAGGGGTGGCTTGGCAAGTTTGTCGACATCTTAGCTCTGTTTGTAACCATCTTTGGGGTTGCTACCTCTTTGGGATTAGGGGCTATGCAAATTGCTGCCGGTTTAAATTATGCCTATGGTATTTCTGCAAGTATGATGGTTACTATTATTATTATCATCGTGATGACTGCTTTATATATAGCAGCTGCAGTAAGCGGAATTGAACGCGGCATTAAGTTCTTCAGCGATCTGAATATGGTACTGGTCGTGTTAATTTTAGCTACCCTGGTAGTCGCCGGACCAACCCTGTATATTTTAAACGGGCTTACCGAAACCAGCGGGGCTTACCTGCAGAATATTGTTCAAATGAGTTTTTGGGCAGATACCTTCAATACAAATCCTGGCTGGATAGGCGGCTGGACCATTTTTTACTGGGCATGGTGGGTATCCTGGGGCCCGTTTGTCGGTTCATTTATTGCCCGTATTTCAAAGGGCAGGACGATAAAAGAGTTTGTCTTAGGCGTGCTTGTCGCTCCTACTGTTATGAGCTTTCTGTGGCTGTCAGTCATGGGGTATAGTGCGCTGTATGTTGATGTTGTCCAGCATGGTGAGATTGCGGCCACAGTGGCAAAAGACGTGTCTGCAGCCATTTTTGCCATGTTCCAGCATTATCCCCTTGCGAGTATATTAACCTTCATGACGGTATTAGTCATAGCAACTTTCTTTATCACCTCGGCTAATGCGGCAACCTTTGTTATGGCGATGCTCACTTCAGGCGGGGATTTAAACCCTCGTGCCGGGCTGAAGATTGTTTGGGGCTTGAGTTCAAGTGTCGCGGCAATCGCCCTGCTGATAGCCGGAGGTCTAGGAGCGCTTCAGACTGCCGCCATTGCCGCCGCTTTTCCGTTTGTGTTCGTCATGCTTGCAATGGCCGCATCACTTGTAAAGGCTTTTACCCGGGAAGTTGATAAAGACAGGGTTGAACCTCAGGTTAATAATTATAATACAAATACAACCATAACATAAATAATATCCTATGCAGGATATTGAGGCAGATACTGGTTATGCTGGTCACGTATTGCAGCATATAAAGCTTTTTCCGAAGAACAGGTATAAGATAACACGGCTTGCGTTGCGTCCTAAGATGCAACGCAAGCCGTGTTTATTTTAGGATATTTGAACAACGCAGATTTATTGACCTTGCTGTGAAAAATGAAATAATAAGCTATTCTGTGAAAAAACGTGATATCTTTTCTTTTTTATATCGATTCTGTATAAAATGGCGAAATTTGATGTATTTTAATATTGTCAAAAAATTGTTTAAATAGTATTATAGTAATGTCGATTGTCGACAAACGACTTATCGACAATCGACATTACATGGAAGCAGAGAGGTACTGGTGTGCCTACCGGTCTTCAAAACCGTGTTGCGGCCGAGCAGCCGTGGGTGGGTTCGATTCCCATATGCTTCCGCCACTAAAAAAAACGTTATAGCAACAAACAGAAAAGCGGAGAAGCAAATAAGTATATTTAACGGTAGCGGCACCAGTCGCAGCCGTTTAAATAAAATTACACGAGGAGGAATCAGGTAATGTTGCTGAAAGACAGAAAAGTCATTATTGTCGGCGACAGGGACGGTATTCCCGGACCAGCGATTGCGTTATGTGCGCAAACCGCAGGCGCGGATGTAGTATTCTCATCAACAGAATGCTTTGTCTGAACTGCTGCGGGCGCTATGGACCTGGAAAACCAAAAGCGGGTTAAAGAATTTACGGAGGAATACGGTGCAGAAAACATCGTAATCCTGCTCGGCGCAGCCGAGGGCGAGTCTGCCGGACTTGCTGCAGAAACCGTAACTGCTGGCGACCCTACTTTTGCAGGTCCTTTGGCGGGAGTCCAGTTGGGACTGAGAGTATACCACATATGTGAGCCGGAAGTGAAGGCCGAGGTAGACCCTGGAGTATATGAAGAACAAATCAGTATGATGGAAATGGTGCTGGACATTGACAGCATTGTGGACGAAATGAAATCCATTCGCGATCAGTACTGCAAATTCTAGGGTTGAGAAAGGGGAAAGATATTTATGTCAAATGGCCAAGGCTCACAAAAAAACGTTGTTTTGTACGTTTCTGCCGCTATTGCTCTGTTATTTGTTGTTTTTAGTATAGTTATGCCTGTCCAGATGGGTAAAGCAACCGGTGCCGTGATGTCGTTTTTAACCGGTAATTTCGGTTGGCTGTATCTCCTGTCGGTGTTTGTGTTTATGATTACCCTGTATGGTATTGCCTTTAGCAGTTATGGCAGTATCAAGCTTGGCAAGGATGATGATAAACCTGAATTTACCAATTTCCAGTGGTTTACCATGCTCTTTGGCAGCGGGATGGGGATTGGCATGGTTTTCTGGTCGGTTGCCGAACCCATGGTGCATTATATGTCGCCGCCGGTTGGAGAGGGCGGAACTCCGGCAGCCATGTACTTAGCCATGCGGATTGCATTTAATGATTTTGGTATCCATGTCTGGATTATTTATGCGATTTGCGGTTTGGCGCTTGCTTACTTCCAGTTCCGGAAAGGGTTGCCATGCCTGATCAGTTCGGTTTTCTATCCGATCCTTGGTGATCGCATTCACGGACCTATCGGTAAGACTATTGATATAATTACGGTATTTGCTACCATATTTGGCATATCTACCAGCTTAGGCTTAGGTGCTAATCAGATTGCCAGCGGGATGCAATACATCTGGGGCATTCCGTCATCGCCGTTGATGATTGCCATCGTTATCGCGGTAATGACTGTGATTTTTACCCTTGCTACTGCCTCTGGATTACATAAGGCTATGCAATTGGTTGCCGATATTAAGATTTGGCTTTCGATTGCTTTCATGGCGTTTATCTTCCTGTTCGGCGGTACTGTTTTCCAATTGGATCTGTTTACCCATACACTTGGTGAATATCTGCAGAGCTTCATCGGGCAGACACTGTGGATGGGCAATAAGGAATGGGTTGAAGCCTGGCCGGTATTCTATCGGGCTTGGTATATTGCGTGGGCGGCGTTTGTCGGACAATTCATCGCCCGTGTTTCTCAGGGTCGTACTATTCGTGAATTTGTTTTTGCTGTAACCTTGCTTCCGGCCGGTTTTTGTCTCATCTGGCTGGGAATATACGGCGGCGCGGCATTCCATCTTGATGGAATGACAGGTGGTGCCATTCAGGCAGCGGTTAAAGCAGACTTAACAACCTCGTTGTTTGTTACTCTCAAACAGTTACCGTTTTATGCGCTTACTGCTCCGTTATCCATTGTGTTGATTGTAGCCTCCTTTGCCGGTGCGGCCAACTCTGCAGCTTATGTGCTGGGGATGCTGACAAGCGGCGGGGAAATGAACCCCAGCTCAAAATTATGTTCCTTCTGGGGGATTACCCTGGGTGCTGTTACCATCATGCTGGTTCTGGTCGGTGGTATTGCAGCCATTAAATCATTGCAGACAGCTTCTATCGCGGGAGCTTTCCCGTTCATGCTGATTATGCTGGGTATGTGCTACTGTATCTACAAAGCTCTTTCAGAAGAGAAGGTTTAGAATTGAAACCATTAGCGGAAAAGAGCCGGCTTATTTGCGCCGGGCTTTTCCGCCCATGGTTTACTCTAGGGCTGTTTGTTGAGGTGTAGATGGATAGTATTGTAATTGGAACAGCCGGTCATATTGATCACGGAAAAACTTCATTGGTAAAGGCTTTGACCGGCTTTGACGCCGATACGCTGGCAGAGGAAAAACGGCGGGGCATTACCATCAATCTGGGTTTTGCCTATTGCAGTCTGCCTTGTGGGAGAACAGCAGGATTTGTTGATGTACCGGGTCATGAACGGTTTGTTAAGAATATGCTGGCCGGTGCGAGCGGCATTGATATCGCTATGGTGGTCATCGCCGCCAGTGAGGGAATTATGCCGCAAACCCGGGAACATATTCATATTCTGCAGTATCTTGGTATCGAACAAGCCATTGTTGTCCTCACAAAAATTAGTATGGTCGACGACGACTTCCGGGAGCTGGTGGTGGAGGATACCAAAGAATATCTGGCGACTACCGCATTAGCGCATGCACCTGTGGTACAGGTGGATTCGATTACCGGGCAAGGTATCCCTGAGTTATTAGCCTTGCTGAACGATATGGCGGCAGGAGTGCGGCGGGAAGCTGTTTCCATGCCTTCCCGGCTGCCGGTGGACCGGGTATTTTCCATCAAAGGATTCGGAACTGTTGTTACCGGTACGCTGAATGAAGGATCAATTAGCTTAAATGATGAGCTGGCGATTTATCCCGAGGGGCTGCCGGTTAAGGTAAGAGGGATTCAAATTCACGAGCAGGCCGTGACCACTGCTCGCGCCGGACAGCGAACCGCTCTTAATCTGAGCGGTGTATCGGTGGAAGAAGTCCACCGGGGCTGTGTGGTTGCCAAGCCGGGTTCGGTACAAGCCACCAGCGTCCTGGACGTATACCTTTCCGTTGCTGCCGATGCCAGCCAGCCGCTCAAGCGCCTGGAGCAGCTCAAACTCTATCTGGGAGCTGCCGAAGTAGTAACTAAAGTTGTTCTCATGGGCTGCAAAGAAATCTATCCCGGCGAGGAATGCTATGCCAAGCTACTGACTGAATCCCCCGTGATTGCCCGCAAAGCCGATCGGTTTGTGCTGCGGAGCCTGTCGCCGGTTCAGACCATTGGCGGCGGCAGGGTAGTTGATCCGGCTGCCAAGCGGTCAGGTTATACTGATGAACAGGCGCTGCATATCATGCAAATCAAGGATCAAGGCGCTCCGCAGCAGGTCTTGGAAGTATTTGCAAGGGAGAATTTGTTTGGTGATAAAGAGGCTATTGCTTCTGCCGCCAACATCGAAGCTGCGGAAAAATACTTTGAGATACTGCTGGAAGAAGGCCGGATACTGCTGTTTGAGAACCGGGTTGCTCATATTGAAGCGCTCAAGGCTTTGCTGGAAAAAACGCTTCATATTTTGGAACCTTATCATACCCAATATCCTCTGCGGACCGGAATGGCTAAGGCTGAATTACAGGCACGGTTAGAAATGACAAGCCGTCCCCGGGAGTTTGAATGGCTGCTGGGCTGGATGAAAGAGACAGAGGCAATTGGGCAAAGCGGTTTGATGCTCTATAAGGCCGGTTTCACACCGGTATTTTCCAAAAAACTGGGTGCTATTCGCGATGAAATGCTTGCCGCCGTGCGGCAGGCCGGTTACTCGCCGCTTACCGTCAATGAACTTGCCGGCAGCGACAAAGACAGGCAAGCTGTTTTGGAAGCTTTGCTGCAATCCGATTTCCTGGCCGTAGACGGACAGGTTATTATACTCAAAGAACTGTATGTACAGGCCAAGGAAACGGCCGTCCGGCTGAACCGGACAGAAGGTGCCATCCGGCTCGCCGATTTCCGTGACAGCCTGGGAACCAGCAGAAAATATGCGCTCTTACTTCTGGAGAAAATGGACAGGGACAAATTCACCGTCCGCCAGGGCGAAGAGCGGGTATTAATATAAATAGTAGTAAGGGGACGAAGAAACATGCAAATATATGACGTAATCATCATCGGTGGCGGCCCTGCAGGACTTGCGGCAGGCCTGTATGCCGGCCGTGCGCGGATGAAGACACTCCTGATCGAAAAAGATAAAGACGGCGGCCAAATCGTAATTACCTCCGAGGTAGAAAACTATCCCGGCTGCATGGAAGAAGAATCCGGCGTATCCTTAGTAGCCCGCATGACTCACCAAACTGAAAAGTTCGGTGTGGAACGCGCCCAGGATGCCATTACCGCCGTTGATTTCTCCGGTGATGTCAAAGTGCTGAAAGGCAAAAAAGGCGAATACCATGCCCGCAGCGTCATTATCGCTACCGGCGCATTCCCTCGCCCCATTGGCTGCGAAGGCGAAAAAGAACTCATCGGCAAAGGTGTTTCCTATTGCGCCACCTGCGACGGCAACTTCTTTGAAGACATGGACATCTATGTAGTTGGCGGCGGCGACACGGCTGTAGAAGAAGCCATGTACCTGACCAAATTCGGCCGTAAAGTAACCATTGTCCATCGCCGTGATCAATTGCGGGCAGCTAAATCCATTCAGGAAAAAGCCCTCAAAAACCCTAAAATCAACTTCCTGTGGGACACCGTTATCACCAAATTAAAAGGTGACGGCCTGCTCGAATCCATGGTCATAAAAAATCTGAAAACCGGCGAGGAAACAGAAATTCACGCCCCTGAAGAAGACGGCACCTTTGGTGTATTCGGCTTCATCGGCTTCCTGCCGCAGTCCAGCATTTTCGAAGGCGTTATCAATCTGGAAGACGGCTACATTCCTACTAATGAGCGCATGGAAACCAACATCCCCGGCGTATTTGCCGCCGGTGACATCCGCGTCAAAGATATCCGTCAGGTAGTTACTGCTGCAGCCGACGGAGCCATAGCCGCCATGATGGCGGAAAAATACCTGGAACACTAAAACCGGACATCCGGTAACACACAAAAGGAGAGTGCTGATATGTTAATAGTTGACAAAGAAACCTTTGAACCTGAAGTACTGAAAGCCGAGGGAACCGTACTGGTAGACTTCTACGGCGACGGCTGCGTGCCTTGCCAGGCCCTGCTGCCCCACATTGAAGGCTTTGAAAAAACCTATGGAGATAAAATCAAATTCACCAAACTCAACACCACAGGTGCCCGCCGCTTAGCTATCGGCCAGAAAATCATGGGCCTGCCGGTTATCGCCATCTACCAAGGCGGCGTAAAAGTTGAAGAACTGGTAAAAGAAGACGCTACCCCGGACAACGTGGAGCAAATGATTAAAAAATATCTCTAATCTCTAGCTGTTTAGCTATTTAACGGCAGCGGCTCTGGCCGCTGACGTTTAAATAAAAAAAAATTAGGAGGAATCAGGCTATGTTGCTGAAAGACAAAAAAGTCATAATTGTCGGCGACAGGGATGGCATCCCGGGTCCTGCGATTGCATTGTGTGCGCAAACCGCAGGTGCGGATGTAGTATTCTCATCAACAGAATGCTTTGTCTGAACTGCTGCGGGCGCTATGGACCTGGAAAACCAAAAGCGGGTTAAAGAATTTACGGAGGAATACGGTGCAGAAAACATCGTAATCCTGCTCGGCGCAGCCGAGGGCGAGTCTGCCGGACTTGCTGCTGAAACCGTAACTGCTGGCGACCCTACTTTTGCAGGTCCTTTGGCGGGAGTCCAGTTGGGACTGAAAGTATACCATATATGCGAGCCGGAAGTGAAGGCCGAGGTAGATCCACAGGTATATGAAGAACAAATCAGTATGATGGAAATGGTGCTTGATATTGACAGCATTGTTGATGAAATGAAATCCATTCGCGATCAGTACTGCAAGTTCTAGTTTTTATCCTGAGACAAACCCTCTCTAATTCTCCATTTTTACAAGTGAGAATTAAGAGCAGCTAAGTCCAGGAAGTTGGGCGACTGATCTTTTGACAGGGTCAAGAAACCTGTCTGAAGTTAAGTCTGCTTTATTTGTCCTACAGAATTCACCAAAAAATTCTGGGACATAAAAACGACTAAGGATTTTACCGTCGTCCTGACGGATTTGGCGTAAGCCAAGTCTTTCTTGAGAAAGAAGCCGGATGGTGCGGGCGGTAAAAGAGAGGATTACTTACATAGTAGGCCTTATCTTTTGGCGCCCGTTTAATCTTTAGACGAAAGGGTGTTTCCTATGTACAGCGTACTCAAAGGGGCAGGCTATTTTCTGGCACATACGCCAGACATGGTAATTCATAATGGCACGACCCAGACTACCGAAAAGAGAATAAAACCGGATTCCGACTACCTGAAAGACATCGTAAACGGCATGCGCGACTATGAAGCGTGTGTAGCGTATCCGCCCAATCAGGTATATATCGGTAACATGACACCGGACGAACTGGCTGCCATCCCTGCGCCTTGGCATGACAAGCGCGCAGAAGGCGCCAAACGTCAGGGTGCGTTCGGGGAAATCATGCCCCAGGATGAATTCGTCGGCCTGATGAAAATCTGCGACGTCTTTGATCTGGTCAAGCTCAATGAGAGTGTTAGCCAATCCATCAAAGCCAAGCTGGAAGCCCATCCTTTGATCGACAACAGCCTGCTGACCGGTTTGGACAAAGCCGCAGCCGCAGGAGAAATCACCGACCTAATCAAAAACGCCGGCGCGGAAGCCATTCATCTGAACGGCGAAGTGGTTGGCTGCGTCAAAGCCGCCCATGACATTGACGACTCGCTGTCAGCTCATGTCATCTTTGAAAACCTGGTTTCCAAAGCCTCCTGCGTAGCCTCGCTCCTGCAGCTCATTCACCAGACCGGTGTAGACAAAGCAGCCATCGACTATGTCATCGAGTGCTCCGAAGAAGCCTGCGGTGATATGAACCAACGCGGCGGCGGCAACTTTGCCAAAGCGGCAGCCGAAATGGCAGGCTTCGTCAATGCCACCGGCAGTGACGTGCGCGGTTTCTGCGCCGGTCCTACCCATGCCCTGGTACAGGCAGCCTCCCTGGTGAAAGCCGGCGTCTTCAAAAACGTCGTAGTAGCCGCAGGCGGCTCCACCGCCAAACTGGGTATGAACGGTAAAGACCACCTGAAAAAAGGACTGCCCATATTAGAAGACTGCGTGGCCGGCTTTGCCGTGCTCATCTCGGAAAACGACGGCATCAACCCGGAACTCAACACCGACATCCTGGGCCGTCACACCGTAGGCACCGGCTCCTCGCCGCAAAACGTCATCTCTTCCTTAACCTTTACCCCGCTGGAAAAGGCAGGATTAAAGCTGACCGATGTAGATAAATACTCGGTAGAAATGCAAAACCCTGACATCACCAAACCGGCCGGAGCAGGCAATGTGCCTGAAGCCAACTACAAAATGATTGGCGCCTTGGCAGCCATGAAAGGCCAAATCCAAAAAACCGAACTGGGCGCCTTCGTGGAAAAGCACGGCATGACCGGCTGGGCCCCTACCCAAGGGCATATTCCCTCCGGCGTTCCGTACCTGGGCTTTGCCCAACGGGAAATCCTGGCAGGCTCCATTGAGCGGGCCATGTTTGTCGGCAAAGGCAGCCTGTTCTTAGGTCGCATGACCAACCTGTTTGACGGAATCTCCTTTGTACTGCAGAAAAACAGCGGTGCGAGTCAGGAATCCGGCGTAACAGAAGCCCGGGTGCAGCAGCTGATCGCCGCATCCCTGCGGGAGTTTGCCGGACATCTGGCCGGAAAGTTGGAGGGGTAGCGCTATGGCGGATAAACAAATCAACCGCATGATTGCCGACACCTTCCTCAAGCTTGCCGACTCCCTGGAAACCGGCGCCCAGGCGCCGCGGGCCGTCATCGCCCTCACCGCCATGGGCAGTGAACATGGCGAAGCCGAGCTGTACCAGGCGGCTGCGATGGCAGCCAGGCAGGGCATCAAAGTTAAAGTCATCGGTACCCAGCCGGCTACCTGCCCTGGCGTAGAAACCGTGCTCATTGCTTCAGAAGAAGAAGGCCATAAAGCGCTGGAAACCCTGTTAGACAGCGGCGAAGCCCAAGGCGGCGTAACCATGCACTACCCTTTCCCCATCGGTGTCTCCACCGTAGGCCGTGTCATTACCCCGGCCAAGGGCAAGGCTATGTACATAGCTACCACCACCGGCACCAGCGCCCTTGACCGGGTAGAAGGACTTGTGCGCAATGCCCTGTATGGGATTGCGACAGCCAAAGCCTGCGGCGTGGCTGAACCGACAGTGGGCCTCCTCAATATTGACGGAGCGCGCCAGGCGGAAATCCAGCTGCAAAAACTGCAAAACAGCGGCTATCCCATCCGGTTTGCCGCTTCAGGGCGAAGCGACGGCGGCGCTGTAATGCGGGGCAACGACCTCCTCATGGGTTCCTGCGACGTTATGGTCGCCGACTCCCTGACAGGCAACATCTTAATGAAAATGTTCTCCTCCTACAGCACCGGCGGCAGCTACGAATCGGTCGGCTACGGCTACGGACCGGGCATGGGCGAAAACATCGACAAGCTCATCCTTATCGTATCCCGTGCGTCCGGTGCGCCGGTAGTCAAAGGCGCCATAGAATTTGCCGCCGAACTGGTTCGCGGCGACTACAAGAGCGTATTTGCGGCAGAACTCAAAGCAGCCAAACAAGCCGGGCTGGATGCCCTCTTTGCCGGCTGCCGGGCCCAAAAACAAGCCGGAGAAGCCACCGAAGCGGTGGTGCAGCCGCCGAAAGAAGTAGTGACGGCAGAAATTCACGGCATTGAAATTTTGGACTTGGAAGATGCCGTACAGGCCTTATGGAAAGAAAAGATCTATGCCGAAAGCGGCATGGGTTGTACCGGACCGGTAGTTCTGCTGGCAGAAGCAAAAGTAGAACAGGCCAGAAGTATCTTGATTGCCAAAGGCTATATCGGCGAGTAACAACCACTTGTACAGGGAGGCCCTTCCATGACGAAGCAGCAGCGCCTGCGTACCTTACCTAAGATGGATGACCTGTTGCAGGTCATTGAAAACCAAGCCGGCGACCTGCCGCGCAGCCTGATTAAGTCGGTCATCCAGGACGAACTGGCCTGCTATCGCCAGCGCCTGCTGACCGGAGCTGCCGACCGCTGCGACCAGGAGGAACTGCTTGCCGGAATCCGGTTGGAACTGGGGCGCCAGTCACAGCCCCACCTGCGGGGTGTCATCAATGCCACCGGTGTCATTCTCCACACCAATCTGGGCCGGGCCAGGCTGTCGGACGAATGCCAAGCCATGCTGGTCGGTGTAGGCTGCAAGTATTCCAATCTGGAATACGATCTGGCTGACGGCAGCCGGGGCTCACGGTATCAGCATGTGGAAGACTTGCTCATTCGCCTGACAGGTGCCGAAGCCGCCCTGGTTGTGAATAACAACGCGGCAGCCGTGTATCTTGTGCTGGACTCCATTACCAAAGGCCGTGAGGTGGTAGTCTCGCGGGGGGAGTTAGTAGAAATCGGCGGTTCCTTTCGTGTCCCCAACATTATGGCCGCAAGCGGCTGCAAGCTGGTGGAGGTGGGGACCACCAACAAAACGCACCCTGCCGACTATGAGGCTGCCATTTCCGAACAAACCGGCGCTTTGCTTAAGGTACACACCAGCAATTACAAGATTATCGGCTTTACCGCCGAGGTGGAAATGCGGGAATTGGCGCAAATCGCCCGGAAGCATCAACTGCCGTCCATCTATGATTTGGGCAGTGGTCTGATGGTGGATTTGACTTCATATGGAATACCCGGCGAGACAACGGTGGCACAGTGTGTCAGCCAAGGGGCGGATTTGGTCTGCTTCAGCGGCGACAAGCTGCTGGGTGGTCCGCAGGCAGGCATTATTGTCGGCAAGTCAGCCTACATTACTGCCATGAAGAAAAACCATCTGCTGCGGGCCTTGCGCATTGACAAGCTGACACTTACAGCGCTGGAGGCTACCTTGCGCCAGTATCTCGACCCGGCCAAAGCCGTGCAGTCCATCCCGACCTTGCGGATGATTGCCGAACCGGCGGCCGCTGTCCGGGAAAAGGCGGAGCGGCTGGCAGATTTACTTGCCAGAACCGGCTGCAACTGCAGCGTAGTGAAAAGCGCAGCCTGTGTGGGAGGCGGTTCCCTGCCGGCAGTGGAACTGGAATCGTATGCGGTCGCCATTCATCTGGAAGAGTTGTCACCCAACAGGCTGGAAAGCAAACTGCGGGAACATTGTGTTCCTATTATTGCGAGGATAACGGACGATTGTCTGCAACTGGATTTGCGTACAGTCGAGCCGGAAGAATTTGCCGATATCGTTCTTTGTGTGAAACAGATTATCAGTGATCTTCGGATAGAATTATAATACGAAAGGACTGTTGAAATGAAACTGGATATTGTGAATTTTCATGTTCGGGACATACAGTTCGGCGCTAAAACAGAATACGTCGACGGAATCCTGACAGTCAATAAAGAAGAAGCCCTGGCAGTAGTGCGGGAAGACAGCCACATCACCGAGGCTGAGCTGCACATCGTAAAGCCTGGCGACGAAGTTCGCCTGGTGCCGGTAAAAGAAGCAATTGAGCCTCGTCACCGTGTTGGCGGCGGTCCGGTGTTCCCCGGCGTAACCGGCAAACTGGTACAAGCCGGCAACGGCACCACCCACGCTCTCAAGGATATGAGTGTTCTGGTAGTGGGCAAGCATTGGGGCGGTTTCCAGGACGGCTTGATTGACATGGGGGGGGAAGGCGCTAAGTACACCCTGTTCTCAGAGCTGAAAAATCTGGTACTGGTAGCCGATACCGATGAAACCTTCGAACATAAAGAGCAGCAAAAGAAAAACCGTGCACTGCGTTGGGCCGGTATGCGCCTGGCAGAATACCTGGGTGCATGCACAAAAGACTTGGCACCGGTAGAGACTGAAGTCTATGAGCTTCCTGCTATCACCAAGCGCGACAGCGCTTTAAACAAGCTGCCCAGTGTTGTCTTAGTACTGCAGCCACAGTCTCAGATGGAAGAAATGGGCTACAACGACCTCAACTACGGTTGGGACTGCAATCATATGCTGCCCACCTTTATGCATCCTAACGAAGTGCTGGATGGAGCCATGATTTCCGGTTCTTTCATGCCTTGCTCCTCGAAATGGTCCACCTATGATTTCCAAAACTTCCCGATGATCAAAAGACTGTATCAAGAGCATGGCAAGACCCTGAACTTCCTGGGAGTGATCATGTCCAACCTCAACGTGGCACTGGATCAGAAGGAACGCTCTGCCTTGTTTGTTGCTCAAATGGCAAAAAGCATAGGCGCAGACAGCGCGATTGTGGTTGAGGAAGGCTACGGCAACCCGGATGCTGACTTCACCGCTTGCATTGTTGCCCTGGAGAAAGCCGGTGTTAAGACCGTAGGTCTGACCAATGAGTGCACCGGACGGGATGGAGCAAGCCAGCCGCTGGTGTCTATGGACGAGATAGCTGATGCTATTGTTTCCTGCGGTAACGTATCCAGCCTGATTAAGCTGCCACCGATGAAAGTAGTATTGGGAGAACTGGAATCCCTTGCACGGGACGGTCTTTCCGGCGGTTGGAGCAATGACGAGATATTAGGACCTTCAGTGAAACCTGACGGCTCTATTATCATGGAAAATAACGCTATGTTCTGCGGTGACCGGGTTGCTGGCTGGTCCACCAAGACCATGAAGGAATTTTAAGGAGGGAACAGTGTGAAAACAATCCTGTATCTTAACCAGTTCTTTGGGCAGATTGGCGGCGAGGAGCTTGCCGATCATGAGCCGGAGATCCGCGAAGGTGTTGTAGGACCTGCTATGGCACTTAATGCCGCGCTGGGTGCTGACATTGAAGTTACTCATACCATTATCTGCGGTGACAATTTTATCGGTTCCAACACCGAAGAAGCAATAAAGCGCATTCTGGGTTTCCTGGAAGATAAAGAGTTTGATATATTCTTTGCCGGTCCTGCCTTCCGCGCCGGACGTTATGGCGCAGCCTGCGGTCATATCTGCTCTGCTGTACAGAAAAAATTCGGCGTTCCGGCTATTACTTCGATGAACGACGAAAACCCTGGCGTGGAAATGTACAGAAAAGAAATGTACATCTTCAAGGGCGGCGCCAGTGCTGCGGCCATGAAAAAAGATGTAACCGCAATGGCTAACTTTGCCAAAAAACTGCTGGCTAAAGAACCCTTGCATTCGGCTGATGAAGAAGGCTATTTTGGCCGCGGCGTCCGTGAGCAGGTTTGGTTGAACCCGCCTGTGGCCGCTGTTGACCGGGTAATCGACATGCTGTTGAAAAAAGTAAATGGCCAGCCGTACCAGTCAGAACTGCCTATTCCCAAATCTGAGCGCGCTCCGATTGCTCCCGCCATTTCGCCTGAGAAGCTGGCAACCATGAAAGTGGCGCTGGTTACCTCCGGTGGTATTGTGCCTGTCGGTAATCCTGACCGCATTCAATCCGCTTCTGCTACCAAGTGGGGCAAGTATGACGTTGAGAACCTGGACGATTTGAAAAAGGGCGAATTTATGACCATCCATGCCGGCTTTGACCCTGCTGCCGCCAACAATGACCCTGACGTTATTGTTCCGCTGGATGTACTGCAGGAGTATGCCAAAGAAGGAAAAATCGGCGGCGTATACAAGTTTTTTTATTCCACAGTCGGTACCGGCACCACGCAAGCTGAAGCCGCCCGGATGGGTAGAGAAATCGCACAGGAGCTAATCAGTGATGGCGTACAAGCTGCTATCCTGACCTCCACCTGAGGCACCTGCACACGTTGCGGTGCAACGATGACTAGAGAAATCGAACGGGCAGGGATTACCATTGTTCAGATGGCAAACCTGATTCCTGTAGCGAAAACCGTGGGCGTGAACCGTCTGGTTCCGACCATCTCCATTCCGTATCCGCTTGGCAATCCGTCCACTCCGAAGGAAGAGCAGCATAAGCTGCGCCGCCATCGCGTAGGCGTTGCCCTGGATGCCTTAACTACCCCGATTGAAGAGCCAACACTCTTTGAAGTAAAAATCTAATTGATTGTCCTTACACTCCGCCGGCAGCAATACCGGCGGAGTGTGTGGCATACAGGCAAAATATGTTCAGTATAATTACTTAGTCAAGCAATACAAAACAGGAAGCGGCTGCTTTGTGGCAGCGCTTGAGCAGAGTTTTACGGGGAGGTAGCAAAGATGGAAATGAAACAATTGGAAGCGTTTGTCGCAGTGGTTCAATACAACAGCTTTTCCAAGGCAGCTGACATGATTTATTTGTCTCAGCCGACTATTAGCGCCCACATCAGTTCTCTGGAGAATGAGATCGGGGCACAGCTGTTGATACGCTCGACTAAGGCGGTTTATCCAACCCAGACAGGCAAAGAGTTGTTTCACCGGGCCAAAAGCATCCTTGCACTGCGTGATGAGGCTATCAGCAGTGTCAGTAGGATTGACCGGGAAATGATTGGAGAAATCAGCATCTTAGCCTCTACCGTGCCTGCTCAGTTTCTGCTGCCGGAAATCATTACCGCCTTTCAAAAACAGTATCCCCGAATTGTGTTTCATATCCACCAGGCGGACAGCCAGCAAGTCGTGGAAGGGCTTTTGGGCTACAAGTATGATTTTGGTATAGTGGGCACAAGTGTCAATTCCCGTTGTTTGCTGACAGTTCCTTTCTATCATGACACACTGGTATTGATTACCCCCAAATCGATGCCGGTTAACAAAGGGGCAATGTATCGCGACCTGCCGGCGTTTTTACGGCAGCAGCCTTTTGTGATGCGCGGGGACGGCTCCGGCACCCGTGTGGAAATGGAACAACTGCTGCATAAGCAAGGCATTTCTGTCCAGAATCTGAATATTGTAGCCTATTTTCATGACACCCAGAGCATTTTATCGGCTGTGTCCCAGGGAATGGGAATATCCTTTGTTTCCAAAGTTGCGGCAGCTGCCTATGAAAAAACCGGACAAATCAAGGTATATGACCTTGGGCAGCAGGCATTCGCGCGTCAATTTCATCTTGTTTTTAAAAAAGAAGTGGTGTTATCGCCGGTTCAAAGGGTTTTTGTCGCATATCTGGAAAATTATTTTACTGGCAACATTACTGTATATTCCGAGCAAAGAGATTGCCGCTGAAGCAATACCGCTGGGTAATATGCAGCGATAACGGAGTACCGGAGAAAACTTGCATTTTATCCGATGACTAACTCGCTCTAAGACTCCCAACTCTCCAGGTGGGAGTATACCCCTACGGGCACAGGCGAGCGACTAAGTCCCTGGATAAGGGCGACTAACCTTCAGATGGGGTTAAAACCCCACCTGAAGCTAAGTCTACTTTATTTTGATATGATTGTTGGGATAAAATTGGTATGCCAAAGAAAGGGTGAGTTGACAAGCATGTGTTGTTCAAAAGTAACAAAAGACCAGGCAGTAGAAATTATAAAAAGATACGAGCAAGTATTAGCCATTATTAATAAATACGGAAAGGCTAAGGAGCAGCTGTTATCTATTTTGCTTGATGTTCAGGCAACTTCGGGAGAAAACTATGTAGCTGAAGAATGGGCGGAAGTTGTCGCCTGTCAATTAGATTTGCCAATTAGCAAAGTTCATGATGTATTAACCTTTTATGCTATGTTCAGCATTGAACCGCGCGGCCGGTATGTCATTGAAATTTGCAAAAGCACACCCTGTCATGTAACCAAAGCCGATGCGGTTGTCGCCATGTTTGAAGCAGAATTAGGCATTAAGCTCGGCGAGACCACTCCTGACAATGAATTTACCCTGCTGCACACCAGCTGTGTGGGTGCCTGCGATATTGGTCCGGTAGCCAAAATCGGCGAAGAAGTCTATGGCAATCTGACCGCAGCCAAGGTAGCCGAAATTGTGGCAAGTTACCGGGAGGCGAAAGCATGTCAAAAATAAATAAACTGATTTCCGGCAATTGCGGTGTCATTTGCCCTGATTGTACTGAAGATTATGTAAAAGCCGGCGGCTATCAAGGCCTCAAAAAAGCCTTTACCATGAAACCGGAAGATATTATCGGCGAAGTAAAAAAGGCCAAGCTCTTAGGGCGCGGCGGCGCCGCCTATCCGGCCGGTTCCAAATGGGAACAGCTGCTGGAAATTCCCGAGTTTCCCAAATATATTGTTATTAATGCCGATGAAGGGGAACCAGGCACCTTTAAGGATAAAATCCTCTTAGGCCAGGACCCGCTACGGGTAATTGAAGGCATGATTATTGCCGGTTATGTTTTCAACTCCCACGACGGCTACATTTATATTCGCGGTGAATACCGCGCCATTCAAAAGGTATTCCAAAGCGCCATCGACAACGCCGTCAAAGCCGGCTATCTGGGCAAAAACATCCTGGGCAGCGGCTTTGAATTCAACATCCACATCATGACCGGCGCCGGTGCCTATGTCTGCGGCGAAAACTCCGCCCTCTTAAACTCCATCGAAGGCAAGGCCGGCCGCCCGCGCATCAAACCGCCCCATCTGGCGGAAGTCGGCCTGTTCCTGCTGCCTACCCTGGTAAATAATGTGGAGTCCATTGCCAATATCCCGACCATTGTATTAGAGGGCGGCGACAAGTATTTAAGCTACGGCACCAAAGACAGCGGCGGCACCAAGCTCATCTGTCTGTCCGGTAATGTTGTTAACCGTGGTGTATACGAGATTCCGTTCGGCGTAAGCCTGCGGGATGCCATTTATGATCCTCAGCTGGGCGGCGGCATTCCTAACGGGAAAAAACTAAAATTCTTCCACCTGGGCGGTCAGTCCGGACCGATTGGCGGTGAAGCCCAGCTTGATACCCCATATTGCTATAAGGCGCTCAGAAACGCCGGATTAAGTGTTGGTTCCGGCGCCATTGTAGTTATGGATGAAGACGTGTGCGTGATTGATTATCTTAAAGGTGTAACCGAATTCTTCATCCATGAATCCTGTGGCAAATGTACCCCTTGCCGCGAAGGCAACAAACAAATTTATGCCATTCTCTGCAAAATCGCCGCAGGGGAAGCTGTGCAGGACGATCTTGTTATTCTCAAGCGCTTAATCGATACCATGACCATCGCTTCTTTCTGCGGTTTGGGCCAATCGGCAGCTGTGGCCCTCAATACCTGCTGGAAACTCTTCAAAACCGAATTTGAAGATCATCTGCACAAGAAATGTCCGGCGCAAGTTTGTTTTACTGAACAGGAAAGAGGTGAGTAGTGTGGGTCATCATGCTTCAGATCCCAATAAAATCGTAAACATTACCATTGACGGGGTACCGGTATCGTGTCCTGAAACTACACTTATTCTGGATGCTGCCAAAATGGCGGGAATTGACATTCCGGTACTATGTTACCATCCTGACCTCAAAGTACGCGCTACCTGCCGTCTTTGTGTAGTTGAACTTAAGGGACAGAAAAAACTTAAAACTGCGTGCAGCAATGAAGTCTGGGATGGGGCTGAGTTTATTACCAACAGCCCGGCGGTACGGCAGGCCAGAAAAGATGTGCTGGAACTTATCCTGGCCGAACACCCGCAGGATTGTTTGCAATGTGTCAGAAACACCAACTGTGAACTCCAGCAACTGGCGCGGGATTTTGGTGTCAGCAAGCCGCTGTTTGCCAACCAGCCAAAACAAATTCCTATCGAAGATTCCAACGGGGTTATTGTCCGGGACATGGCTAAGTGTGTAAAATGCGGCCGTTGTGTGGAAATGTGCCAGGAGGTCCAGACCGTCGGCGCCATCAATACTGCCCATCGTTCGGTGGAATACGAAGTCACGACTGCTTTCGACCGGCCGCTGCAGGACAGCACTTGTATATATTGTGGACAATGCATTGCGGTCTGCCCGGTAGGCGCTTTGTATGAAAAGGATGACACGGAAAAAGTCTGGCAGGCGATTGGCGACAGTGATAAGCATGTAATCGTGCAGGTAGCTCCGGCCGTTCGTGTCGCTTTGGGTGAAGAATTCGGTTTGGAACCAGGCAGCATTACGACCGGCAAGCTGGTAGCCGCCTTGCGCCGTCTAGGGTTTGACAAAGTGTTTGACACCGACTTTGCTGCCGACGTAACTATCATGGAGGAAGGCAATGAACTGTTGGAGCGAATGAGCCATGGCGGTACCTTGCCGCTCATTACCTCCTGCAGCCCCGGTTGGATCAACTTTGTGGAGACCTTCTATCCGGACTTGCTGGACAATGTTTCCACCTGCAAATCGCCGCAGCAAATGTTTGGGGCCTTAGCCAAGAGCTATTACCCCGAAAAAGCAGGTATCGACGCCGCGAAGATCGTATCGGTGTCCATTATGCCCTGCACGGCGAAAAAATATGAAAGTGCCCGACCGGAAATAAATAGCAGCGGGTACCGTGATGTGGATGTTGTTTTGACTACCCGTGAGCTGGCCAGGATGATTAAACAAGCCGGTTTTGACTTTAACAAATTAAGCAATGCCGAGTTTGATGCCCCGCTTGGTATCTCTACCGGCGCCGCTGTCATCTTCGGCACCTCCGGCGGTGTTATGGAAGCCGCTCTCCGTACCGTCTACGAAGTAGTCACAGGCAAGGAACTGGCCAATGTCGATTTCGAAGGCGTGCGCGGCCTCACCGGCGTCAAGGAAGCGGAGGTTGACCTGGACGGCAAAAAGGTTAAAGTGGTCATTGCCAACGGCCTGAAAAATGCCCGGGTTATTTTAGACAAAATCCGCGCCGGCGAATGTGATTACCAGTTTGTTGAAATCATGTGCTGCCCTGGTGGCTGCATCGGCGGCGGCGGTCAGCCCTGGGGCACCACCCAGGCTACCAAGGAAGCCCGGATGGCCGGTCTATACCAGGCCGACCGCGAGCTGTCCATCAGACAGTCGCATAAAAATCCGGCGGTGAAGGCCCTGTATGATGAGTTCCTGGGTAAACCGTTAAGCCACAAATCCCACGAGCTTCTGCATACCCATTACCATCCCAAGCATAAGTAGATAAGCAGATAAGCAGATAACCAGGTTATTAGGAGCAACGCGACGCTATAAGCAGATAACCAAGTTATTAGGAGCAACGCGACGCTAGAACTTGTGTGAATCGCTTAGTTCCGAGCGGAGCGAGGAACTTCCTTTCGCGGAACTTCCTATAACGATTGTGCTCAATAAGGACGGCTTGTTATACAGCCGTCCTTATTGCTAAATAAAAGGAGAAAATCTTATAATTTAGAGGTGAAAAGCCTGTGAAGAGCATACGGACTTTTTTTATCCTTATCATTACCGGCATTACTCTACTGGTATTCAGTGTTCAGACCTATATTTCGTCAACGCAGGTCAAAGAGTATGCAGTAACTCAGCAAGAAGAAAAATTATTGACTCAGGCTCTGCAAGAAGCAACATCACTATATATTCCGATCAAAGAGATTTCCGACGAAGCTATAACCCTGGGCAATATGATTACGACCATGCCGGAGTACCAGGAAGAGATTGTCCTTAGTTATATTAAGAAAAGCGTGCAGAAAAGCAAGTCCTTTGCCGGTGCCGGCGTGGCGTTTGAACCGTACGCCTATCAGCCGGATGTGAAAAATCATTTCCCGTACACGATGAAGGACAAAAACGGTATACCGGTTTTAACGTGGGAATACAGTGTAGTGGATTATCATGCTAAAGCATGGTATAAATTAGGTATCGGCTCGCAAAAGGCCATTGATTATTCAGAGCCGTATGTGGACCAAAGCGACTCGAATCTGATATGGGTAACCTGTGTTCATCCAATCGAAAAAAACGGTAAGCGCATTGGTGTGGCGGAAGCAGATTTCACTCTGGACATTTTTAAGCGGCAGCTGGCAGACATCCGTGTGGGGCAGAACGGTTATGCCTTCGCACTTACCCGGGCCGGTATGGTTATTGGCAACTATACCGGCAGTAAAACCGAGCAGATCCAAGACTTATCAGTAAAGCTCACAGAGGTGTCTGACAAGGAATGGCGGGCGCTGGGTGAAGCAGCGCTGCAAGCGAAGCAAGCGGGAATCATGCAAGTAAAAGATAATTACATTGTATACTCGCCGGTAGGCGATACCGGAATGACCCTGCTGTTGGTTTACCCGGCGGAGGAAGTCTTTGCCGGCTTGAACAGTCTGATGTATTCTAACCTGATATTGGTGACTGTCTCCATTCTCTTGTTTGTGTTCACGTTATCCTATTTTGTAAATCGGCGCATTGTCAACCCGATACGAAAGTTGTCTGAAACCGCCAACCGGGTGGCTGCAGGCGATCTTAGCGACATCGGGGAAACTCAGGCGGGCAAGGATGAGATCGGTCAGTTGGCAGCGGCCTTTGCCACTATGTCCGGCAACTTGCGCAGCCTGATGCTGCAGGTCATGCAATCTTCAGAGCAGCTGGCCTCTTCGTCGGAAGAACTGACGGCAAGTGCCGAGCAGTCGGCGCAAGGCGCAACCCAAACAGCCATGAGTATTACGGCGGTGGCCGCCGGTACCGAGCGGCAAACCGGCGCCGTTAACCAAGCTACAGCTATTGTTGATCGCATTGCAAACGAGATCAACCAGGTTGCCGACAATGTCGGCATAGTTGAGGCGACTTCCGGGAAAGCAGCAGGCGCTGCCAAAGAAGGGGGCGAGGCGGTCGAAGCAGCAGTGCGGCAAATGGTTACTATTGAGACCAAAGTGACCCATACCGCGCAGATTGTTGTTAAGCTGGGGGAACGCTCCAAAGAAATCGGGCAGATTGTCGATACCATTGCCGGTATTGCCAGTCAGACCAACCTCTTAGCCCTCAACGCCGCCATTGAGGCAGCCCGTGCCGGTGAACAAGGTCGCGGCTTTGCGGTAGTGGCTGAAGAAGTGCGCAAGCTGGCGGAACAGTCCCAGGAAGCCGCCAAGCAGATTGCCGGATTAATTGGTGAAATCCAGAGTGAGACTACCAGTGCGGTTATGGCTATGGATGAGGGCACGCGTGAGGTAAAGATCGGGGCGGAAGTTGTCAATAACGCAGGTCTCGCCTTTGCCGAGATTGTGACACTGTTTGATCAGGTATCAGAACAGGTGAGCAAAATTACCAATACGGTGCAGCGGGTTGCCGGTGGCAGCCAGGAAATTGTTGCCGCCGTAAAAGAAATTGATGAAATAAACAAAGATACTGCCAGTCAAACCCAGACGGTTTCAGCGGTTACAGAGGAGCAGGCAGCCTCCATGGAAGAAATCGCTGCCGCCAGTGAGGCTTTGGCCCAAATGGCGGAAACATTGACTGGAGCCGTAAGCAGGTTCAAATTGTAGTTGGGCTCTTTAAAGTAAAAATCTAATTGATTGTCATTGTACTCCGCCGGTATCAAGCCGGCGGAGTACGTGGCATACGGCAAAAAAGATATGCATATTTGAACAACTCTCCCATTCATGTTAAAATCAAGCTAGTTATTGTGATAAAGCAGACTTAGCTTTAGGTAGGGTTTTAACCCCATCTGAAGGTTAGTCGCTCTTATCCAGAGGCTTAGCCGCTCGCCTGTGCCCGCCGCAGGGGTAAACTCTCACTTGTAGAAGATGGGAGTCTTAGAGCGGGTTAGCCATCGGATAAAAAAACGACATAATAGGGTTAATAATTTTCAGAAATATAAAAATATTTTCTTGGTGCTCATGGGAGGGGTATTGTTTTGAAGAAGGATGGCCCGGACATACTTAAACTTAAGGCAATTCAAGATTATATCCAACAGGTGGCAGATGCATTTTCAGTTGTACTTAATTACGAAGTTGCTATTGTAGATGTGTACTTAGAGGTCTTAGTGGGGACGGGAAAGTATCGAGATCAAATTGGCGTTGTTTATGATTTAGGGACAGTAAACTATCAAATGCGCTACACACCAAAAAGCTTTTTTGTTATCGATCCGCCAAATTGTAAACTATGTCAAAATTGTAAGTTGTTGAAGACCTGTAAGGTGTTGGCAGGCTTGTTCTACCCGATAAAATTGGGAGATAAATTATTAGGCTCAATCTCATTATATGCTTTCGATGAAACGCAAAAAGAAAATATGTTAAAAGACTTTGTTAAACTTAAACTGTTCTTACAGCACCTGGTAGAATTAATTTCTGGAAAACTTAATGAACGGGTACTGTATGAACAATCGAAAAAAGCGGCTGAGCAATTCGATACCTTGATTAATTCTGTGCGTGAAGGCATTATGGCGGTTGATTATCAGGGAAAGATAACTCATGTCAACCGATCGGCCACCGAGCTTCTGATGGTACCGGCTAACCTTATCAATGGACGGATGTTGGAAGACGTTTTTTCAGGGATTTCTCTACAGGTACTCATGAAAATGATTAAACCATATATGGAACAAGATATATTTTATAAACATGGTCAAAAAACATTACACTTTATGAGCACGGCCACCGAAATAGAGTATGGAGGTTATATTAGCGGTTTCGTTCTTTCCCTTCGTTCAATCAAGGAAATGCGTAAATTAGCCGGGCGTTTTATCCGGGAGGAGCGCAAGTATACCTTTGACGGCATTCTTAGCCAAAATACGGAAATTGTTGATATTAAAAAGAAAATGTGCACAGTGGCGAAAACCGATTCAACCGTCCTGATAACAGGTGAAAGCGGAACCGGTAAGGAACTTTTTGCCCATGCCATTCATCATGAAAGCCTGCGGCAGGAAGGTCCTTTTATTGTCGTAAATTGCGGGGCCATTCCGGAGAACCTGCTTGAAAGTGAGTTGTTTGGCTATGAAGAAGGCGCATTCACCGGGGCGCGGCGTACCGGGAAGCCAGGAAAGTTTGAATTGGCTGATGGCGGAACCATATTCCTTGATGAGATCGGGGATATGCCCTTGCAACTGCAAGTCAAACTATTGCGGGTGCTGCAGGAACGGATGATTGAACGAATAGGGGGGACTAAGCCATTACCTGTCGATGTCCGGGTTATTGCTGCCACTAATAAGAACTTGGAAGAAATGATAAACACTAACCAATTTCGCAGTGATCTATATTATCGTTTGAGTGTTATACCTTTCCATATTCCGCCTTTGCGGGAAAGAATGGAGGACTTGGAACTGCTCATTCACTGTTTCATCCAAAAATTCAATTTGATTTTTGGAAAGCAGGTTAAAGGTTATACCCATGAGGCATTGGCGAAAATGCATGAGTACCCCTGGCCGGGTAATGTTCGGGAATTAGAGAATGCCATTGAGTATTCAACTAATGTTTGCCCTAATGCATTCATTGACGCCAATTATCTGCCGAATCGAATTAGTAAGCATGGCCCTGCTTCACAATTGCTCCAACCTCACCGAATCAGTGAGCATAGCACTGCTTCACAACTGTCTCAACCGCAGGATAGTATTCAATCAATCGTGGATATGGAGAAAAATGCTATTATAGAAGCCCTAAAAAAGTTTGGCACAAGTAACCAAGCCAAAGAAAATATAGCAAAGTCTTTGGGGATGGGCCGTTCCACCCTTTATCGAAAAATTAAAAAAATGGGTATAGAGGCAGAATTAATGGAATGAACAATGCATGACTATTAGTTCGCTACAAGGTATGAGTAAGGGCTTGCCTAATGAAGGCAGGTTCTTTTTTTATTCTAAGATGAGATATTTAAATTAAATATCAAAATGGGACTTAATTTATACAATCATCGTCCCAAGATGGGACAGAAATTTAAGTTTTAAATTCATAAAACACAAACACCAACCAAAGCATATCCAGAGTATTTGGTACAGAATTGAGTACTCCTAAAATGCAGACACAAATTAACAATTTTTATTATATATATTATTATTTTCAAAAAAAAGAGTGTCTTGCGTAAAGTTGGCGCAAAAGTTGCGTTAACTTTATTATTGTATTTTTAAAATACAATGAAGGCTGTTTAAGTAAAATGATATTTTTCTGAGTTATGTATATCGAGTTATTTTATGCATATGCCAAAAATGAGTTTTGAAAATACTGATATAAATTAGTAATAGTCCTAAAATAGGACAAAATTTCGTAGTTTTGCATACATAAAACACAAATACCAACCAAAACACACATCCATAGTACTTGGTACAAAGATTGCATTACCTTTAAATACAGGCATTAAATGGATAAATTCTTTATATGTAGCAAAATTTTTCAAAAAAGAGTTTTGATACATGAATTTGGCACAAAATTTGCAATAGTATAACTATACAACCTTTGTTGAGTATTTTCAGTTAGTTGCAGGAGCAGCAGGCATGGTAAAGACGTTAGAATTTCGGAATAAGAATAGGGGTGAATGTTTTGAAATTGGAAATTGGCCGGATTCATATTAAGGACATTCAGTTAGGCAGTGAGACTTCTGTAAAAGACGGAGTGTTATGCGTTGATAAAGAGGGATTGATCGCCTTTCTGAAGCAAGACGAAAGAATTAAAGATATCAAGCTTGATGTAGCCAAGCCAGGTGAAAAAGTAAGAATCATCCCGGTAAAAGACGTAATTGAGCCTAGGGTAAAGGTGCAAGGCGGTATTAACGGCTTTCCGGGGATTACGGCCAAGCAGGCGCAGTGCGGCGACGGCAGAACCCATGTTTTATATGGTGCCGCAATTGTAACCGTGGGTGATATTGTTGGTTTTCAGGAAGGTGTTATTGATATGTGGGGCGAGGGGGCCAGGTGGACGCCCTTTTCCAAAACCTATAATTTAACAGTGGATATTCAGGTGGCAGAAGGCCTGCAGCCTCATATCCATGAAGAAACCGTCAGGGTTGCCGGGCTTAGGGCAGCAGAGTTTGTGGGCCTGGCCGGGAATGTAACCCCGGATGAGATACTTACCTTCGAACTTGGCAGTATTTTTGCAGAAACCGCCAAATATCCTAATTTGCCCAGGGTGGTTTACGCGCAAATGAATATTACCCAGGGACTCTTACACGACACCTATATTTACGGTGTCAACCAGGCCAATATCCTGCCGACCCTGCTTCATCCCAATGAGGAATTGGATGGCGCGGTAGTCAGCGGCAACTGTGTTGCCGCCTGCGATAAGATTACGACATACCAGCACCAAAATAATTCCGTGATCTATGACCTGTACGCCCAGCATGGCAAGGAAATTAATTTCTTAGGGGTCATCATGGTACCTGAACACACGACCCTGGCCGGGAAGGTGCGTGCCTCCGATTATACGGTAAAACTGGCGACCATGCTGGGTGCCGATGCCGTGATTGTATCAGAAGAAGGCTATGGCAATCCTGACTCCGACCTCTTAATGATTTGTAAAAAGTGTGAGAAATCCGGTATTAAAACCGTTTTAATCACTGATGAATGTGCAGGCAGAGACGGTATGTCACAACCTTTGGCTGACACGGCAGCAGAGGCAGTGGCGGTAATTTCCGGAGGAAATGTCAGTCATGTGGTTACATTGCCGCCGGCAGATAAAGTTATCGGCAATAAGGCAGCCATTTCCGTATTAGCCGGTGGGTGGGAAGGCTCCTTACTGGAAGACGGCAGTTTGATGTGTGAGTTAAATGCCGTTATTGGCGCCACTTCAGAAATCGGCTTCCACAATGTAACCTGCAGACTATATTAACACTAACGAGAAAGGAGGGTATCTTATGTCAGACAAGTTCAAAGTGCTCTACTATGTAAACCAATTCTTTGGCCAGGTAGGCGGTGAGGATCAGGCAGGCATGCCGCCGGAATTTAGAGCAGGCAAAATAGGTCCGGCCATGGGTTTTGAAGGCTTGCTCAAGGGTGAAGGAACAGTTACCGGCACCATTATTTGCGGTGATAACTATTTCAACGAGAGCAAGGAAGCCGCTATGGCAACTATTTTGCAGATGGTCAAAGAAGCTGCGCCGGATGTTTTTGTCGCCGGTCCGGCCTTTAATGCCGGACGGTACGGCGTAGCCTGCGCAGAGATTTCCAAAGCAGTTGCCGAGCAGCTGACCATTCCGGTAGTCACCGGCATGTATGTGGAAAACCCCGGAGTGGATACCTGCAAAGCCGTCGCCTATGTGGTAAGTACCAGCGATAACGCCGGCGGCATGCGTAAAGCATTGCCCTTAATGGCGTCTCTCGCCTATAAGCTGGCAAAGGGGATTGAAATTGGTTCACCGGAAGCAGAAGGTTACATTGCCCGGGGTATGAGAAAAACTCTCTTTGTGGAAAAAAGAGGTTCTGAGCGGGCGGTGGAAATGCTCTTAGCGCGGCTGAAGGGTGAGCCGTTTGAAACCGAAATGCCGATGCCGGTTTTTGATGTAGTGGCTCCTGCCGCAGCCATTAAAGAGTTAAGCAAGGCCACCATTGCCTTGTGCACCACCGGCGGTATTGTTCCGGCGGGAAATCCGGACAAAATCCAATCAGCCAGCGCCCAAAAATGGGGCAAGTATGATGTCAGTGCAAGTAATGCCCTGGAAGCTCCCTGCTATTATACAACCCATGGCGGCTACGACCCCGTATATGCCAATGAGTTTCCAGACCGCGTCGCTCCTTTGGATATTTTAAAAGAATATGAAGCCGAAGGATATATTGGCAAGGTTTTCGACTGGTTTTATACCACCACCGGCACCGGCACTGCCGTAAGCAAATCAGTGGAATTTGGCACGGAAATCGGTGCAGAATTACAAGCTGCCGGAGTGGATGGTGTAATCCTGACATCCACCTGAGGCACCTGTACACGTTGCGGTGCAACGATGGTAAAAGAAATCGAAAGATATGGCATTCCGATTGTTCATATGGCTACCATTACGACCATTAGCGAATCAGTCGGTGCCAACCGGATTGTTCCGACAGTTGCAATTCCTTATCCGGTGGGCAATCCGAAGTTTGATAAGGGCGAGGAACATGCTTTAAGAAAAACACTTGTTAAAAAGGCGCTGGATGCCTTGACTACGGACATTACCGAACCGACTCAGTTTGAGTAGCAAATACTGATATAGAGAAATTGGCGGTACTGTCTGTGAGCAATGCTAAGGAGGCTCAGACCTCCCAGACATTGTAAAACAGTTGCTGTTGTAATACATTGCCGGTCGTGATTAGCACAAAGATAATATTATGGATTAAAAAGGAGTTTCAGTAATGGAACAAGACCAAAAAGTGTTTCAGGCATTTAATGAATTGAATATTTCATACCAGCTTTATCAACATCCGCCTGTATATACCGTAGAAGAATGGGAGCAATATATTGGCGGCGAAGAGGGGGCTGTGTGCAAGAGTCTTTTTCTGCGGAACCCGAAAGGGGATAAGCATTTTCTTGTCATTGCCGATCATTCAACCACGATTGAGCTGAAGCTTCTGGCGAAACATCTGGCTGAAAAGCAGGTAAGTTTTGCTTCGGAAAAGCGGCTTGAACAATATCTTGGATTATCGCGAGGTGCGGTTTCTCCTTTTGGCTTATTGAACGATGGCAACCAGCAAGTGATTGTTGTGCTTGACGCAAAACTAAAAAGATATAATCGCCTGAAATTTCATCCTAATATAAATACTGAAACTGTTACTATTTCTTATGGTGACTTGGAAAAATTCATTCAATGGCGTGGCAATAAGCAGATAGGTATTAATTTGTAGTCGATTACCCTAATAACGCTGAGAAAATGGACAGGGACAAATTTACCGTCCGTCAGGGTGAGGAGCGGGTACTGCTGTAAATTAAAGAAGAGGGTGAACTATCATGCAAATTTATGACATTATCATTATCGGCGGCGGTCCTGCAGGGCTTGCGGCAGGACTGTATGCCGGCCGGGCGCGGCTGAAGACTCTCCTAATTGAAAAAGATAAAGACGGCGGGCAGATTGTTATCACCTCCGAGGTAGAAAACTATCCCGGTTGCATGGAAGAAGAATCCGGCGTATCCTTAGTAGCTCGCATGACCCACCAAACCGAAAAGTTCGGTGTAGAACGCGCTCAGGATACCATTACCGCAGTCGACTTTTCCGGTGATGTCAAAGTGCTTAAAGGCAAAAAAAACGAATACCATGGCCGCAGTGTAATTATTGCTACCGGCGCATATCCTCGCCCCATTGGCTGCGAAGGCGAAAAAGGACTCATCGGTAAAGGCGTTTCCTATTGCGCCACCTGTGACGGCAACTTCTTTGAAGACATGGACATTTATGTGGTCGGCGGCGGCGATACTGCCGTAGAAGAAGCTATGTATCTGACTAAATTTGGTCGCAAAGTAACCATAGTCCATCGCCGGGATCAGCTGCGGGCTGCTAAATCCATTCAGGAGAAGGCGCTCAAAAATCCTAAAATCAATTTTATGTGGGATACTGTCATCACCCAATTAAAAGGCGACGGCTTGCTTGAATCCATGGTTATAAAGAATCTGAAAACCGGTGAGGAAACAGAGATTCAGGCTCCGGCAGAGGATGGCACCTTTGGGGTGTTCGGCTTTATCGGCTTTTTGCCTCAATCCAGCATATTCGAGGGAGCTATTACGCTGAAGGATGGTTACATACCGACCAATGAAAGAATGGAAACCAATGTTCCCGGCGTATTTGCCGCCGGTGACATCCGGGTCAAAGATGTGCGCCAGGTTGTAACCGCCGCAGCAGACGGGGCGATAGCCGCTATGATGGCGGAAAAATATTTAGAACAATAAGATTCGATTGCTCGATTGTTCGGCATATCGATACAACAAAAGGGAGAGTGTTGTTATGTTAGTTGTTGACAAAGAGACATTTGAAACCGAAGTGCTTAAAGCAGAGGGCACTGTACTGGTAGACTTTTTCGGCGATGGCTGTGTACCTTGCCAGGCGTTGCTGCCTCACGTTGAAGCTCTTGAAAAAACCTACGGAAACAAAATCAAATTTACTAAACTCAATACCACAGGTGCCCGCCGTCTGGCCATCAGTCAAAAGATCATGGGCCTGCCGGTTATCGCTATCTATAAAGGCGGCGCCAAAGTGGAAGAATTGGTGAAAGAAGATGCTACCCCGGACAATGTGGAGCAAATGATTAAAAAATACATTTAATTAGTTAGCGATTAAGCTATTTAGCGGTCGCGGTACCGCCGGGACCGTTTAAATAAAATTAAAATTAGGAGGAATCAGGCTATGTTGCTGAAAGACAAAAAAGTCATTATTATCGGCGACAGGGACGGCATCCCCGGCCCCGCGATTGCACTTTGTGCGCAAACCGCAGGCGCGGATGTAGTATTCTCATCAACAGAATGCTTTGTCTGAACTGCTGCGGGCGCTATGGACCTGGAAAACCAAAAGCGGGTTAAGGAATTCACGGAGGAATACGGTGCGGAAAACATCGTAATCCTGCTCGGCGCAGCCGAGGGAGAGGCGGCAGGTCTTGCAGCCGAAACCGTAACAGCCGGCGACCCCACTTTTGCAGGTCCTTTGGCGGGAGTCCAGTTGGGACTGAGAGTATACCATATGTGCGAGCCGGAAATGAAGGCCGAGGTAGACCCACAGGTATATGAAGAACAAATCAGTATGATGGAAATGGTTCTGGATATCGACAGCATTGTTGATGAAATGAAATCCATTCGCGATCAATACTGCAAGTTCTAGGGTTTTATCCGATGGCTAATTCCGATTGATAAGTTTTATTTCCATGTATTGCTAAGATAAGCCGTATCACTATCACTTCACGCGAGTGACAGGAGGAATGTGCGGGCGGTAAGAGAGAGGATTACATAGTAGGCCTTATCTTTTAGCGCCCGTTTAATCTTTAGACGAAAGGGTGTTTCCTATGTACAGTGTACTCAAAGGGGCGAGCTACTTTCTGGCACATACGCCAGACATGGTTGTTCATAATGGTACGACCCAAACTACTGAAAAGAGAGTAAAACCTGATTCCGATTATCTGAAAGAAATCGTACATGGCCTGCGTGACTATGAGGCGTGTGCAGCTTATCCGCCCAATCAGGTTTATATCGGTAATATGACACCCGATGAACTGGCAGAGCTGCCTATGCCTTGGTATGACAAGCGCGTGGAAGCAAAGCGCCAGGGTACGTTCGGGGAAATCATGCCACAGGATGAATTTATCGGCATGATGAAAATCTGTGATGTATTTGACCTGGTCAAGCTGAATGAAAATTTCAGCAAGGCTGTTAAGGCGAAGCTGGAAGCCCACCCGTTGGTGGACAACGCGCTGCTTGCCGGCCTGGACAAGTATGCCGGAGCAGCGGAAATTGCCGAGTTGGTAAAAAACGCCGGGGCTGAGCCTATTTATCTGCATGGCGAAGCAATCGGCTGCGTGAAGGCTGCTCATGATATTGACGATTCCCTGTCAGCTCATGTCATTTTTGAAAACCTGGTTTCCAAGGCATCCTGTGTAGTATCTGTTCTGCATTTAATCCACCAGAACGGTGTGAAAAAAGAAGAAGTAGAATATGTAATTGAGTGCTCCGAGGAAGCTTGCGGTGACATGAATCAGCGTGGCGGCGGCAATTTTGCCAAAGCTGCAGCCGAAATGGCAGGACTCATCAATGCCACCGGCAGTGATGTGCGCGGTTTCTGCGCCGGTCCTACCCATGCGCTGGTACAGGCGGCCTCTTTGGTTAAGGCAGGAGTCTTTAAACATGTGGTAGTAGCCGCAGGTGGTTCCACAGCCAAGCTGGGGATGAACGGCAAAGACCATCTGAAAAAAGGCTTGCCCATATTGGAGGATTGTGTGGCAGGATTCGCGGTGCTGATATCGGAGAATGACGGTGTCAGTCCTGAACTCAATACCGATATTCTTGGCCGTCACACTGTGGGAACCGGCTCAGCACCGCAAAATGTCATTTCTTCATTGACTTTTGCTGCTTTGGAGAAGGCGGGCCTTAAGCTGACCGATGTGGACAAATACTCGGTGGAAATGCAGAATCCTGATATCACTAAACCTGCCGGTGCGGGCAATGTGCCGGAAGCCAACTACAAAATGATTGGTGCGCTGGCTGCTATGAAGGGTCAAATCCAGAAAACGGAGTTAAATTCCTTCGTAGAAAAGCACGGCATGACCGGTTGGGCGCCAACACAAGGTCATATTCCTTCCGGTGTTCCGTATCTTGGTTTTGCACGTCAGGAAATGCTGGCGGAAAGGATAGAGCGCGCTATGTTCGTCGGCAAGGGAAGTCTGTTCTTAGGACGCATGACCAACCTGTTTGACGGTATTTCCTTTGTGCTGCAGAAAAATAGCGGTACAAACCGGGCGGACGGGATTACCGAAGCCCGGGTGCAGCAGCTGATTGCCGCGTCCCTGCGGGAGTTTGCCGGGCACCTTGCCGGAAAGCTGGAGGAGTAGCGTTATGGCGGATAAAGAGATCAACCGTATCATTGCCGACACCTTTCTCAAGCTGGCGGATACACTGGAAAACGGTGCTCAGGCTCCCCGGGCCGTTATCGCCCTTACCGCCCTTGGCAGTGAGCATGGTGAGGACGAACTTTACCAAGCTGCGGCTATGGCAGCCAAGCAGGGAATACAGGTGAAGGTCATCGGCACGAAGCCTGCGAACGCTCCCGGTGTGGAAACAGTGAGCATTTCGACGGAAGAAGAGGGGCATGAAGCACTGGAAAGCCTGTTAGACAGCGGGGCTGCCCAGGGCGGCGTAACCATGCATTACCCGTTTCCCATCGGGGTTTCCACGGTAGGTCGTGTTATTACACCAGCCAAGGGGAAGGCGATGTATATTGCCACCACCACCGGCACAACAGCTCTTGACCGGGTAGAGGGACTTGTGCGCAATGCCCTGTATGGTATTGCCACAGCCAAAGCCTGCGGTGTGGCTGAACCGACGGTGGGCCTCTTAAATATTGATGGGGCACGTCAGGCGGAACTACAGCTGCTGAAGCTGGCGACCAATGGCTATCCTATCCGGTTTGCCACTTCAGGCAGAAGTGACGGCGGTGTTATCATGCGGGGCAACGATCTTTTGAGGGGTTCTTGTGATGTAATGGTCACCGATTCACTGACAGGCAACATTCTTATGAAATTATTTTCCTCATACCATACCGGCGGCAACTATGAATCTGTCGGTTACGGCTACGGGCCGGGTATGGGAGAAAACTTCGATAAGCTAATCCTGATCGTGTCCCGTGCTTCCGGTGCTCCTGTAGTCCAAGGAGCCATTGAATTTGCGGCCGAGCTGGCTGGCGGCGACTACCAACGCGTCTTTGCGACAGAGCTTAAGGCGGCCAAACAGGCCGGACTTGACGCTGTGTTAGCCGGCTGCCGGGTGCAAAAGCAACCGGTAGAAGTGTCTAAGGCCGCAGCGCCGCCGAAAGAAGTGGTGACCGCGGAAATCCACGGCATCGAAATTTTGGACTTGGAGGACGCCGTACAGGCTTTGTGGAAGGAAAACATCTATGCTGAAAGCGGCATGGGTTGTACCGGACCGGTAGTTCTGATCTCTGAGGCAAAAGTGGAACAGGCCAAGGGCATTTTATTGAGCAAAGGGTATATCGGCGAATAATAACAGCTCGTGCAAGGAGGCCTTTCCATGACGAAGCAGCAAAGCCTGCGTACTTTACCTAAGATGGATGACCTTTTGCGGGTCATAGAAAGTTAAAGCGGCAATCTTTGAAGTAAAAATCTAATTGATTGTCCTTACACTCCGTCGGCGGCAATACCGGCGGAGTGTGTGGCATACAGGAAAGTATGTTCAGTACGATTACTTAGTCTAGCAATACAGAACGAGGAAGCGGCTGTTCTGTGCAGCACTTGAGCAGAGTTTACGGGAGGTAGCAAAGATGGAAATGAAACAATTGGAAGCATTTGTCGCAGTGGTTCAATACAACAGCTTTTCCAAGGCCGCCGACATGATCTATTTGTCTCAGCCGACCATTAGCGCCCATATCAGTTCTCTGGAGAATGAGATCGGGGCGCAGCTGTTGATACGTTCGACTAAGGCGGTTTATCCAACCCAGACAGGCAAAGAGTTGTTTCACCGGGCCAAAAGCATCCTTGCCCTGCGCGATGAGGCTATCAGCAGTGTCAGTAGGATTGACCGGGAATTGATGGGAGAAATCAGCATCTTAGCCTCTACCGTGCCTGCTCAGTTTTTGCTGCCGGAAATCATTACCGCCTTTCAAAAACAGTATCCCCGTATCGTGTTTCATATCCACCAGGCGGGCAGCCAGCAAGTCGTGGAAGGGCTTTTGGGATACCGGTATGATTTTGGTATAGTGGGCACAAGCGTCAATTCCCGTTGTTTGCTGACAGTTCCTTTCTATCATGACAGACTGGTGCTGATTATCCCCAAATCGATGCCGGTTAACAAAGGGGCGATGTATCGCGACCTGCCGGCGTTTTTACGGCAACAGCCTTTTGTGATGCGCGGGGACGGCTCCGGCACCCGTGTGGAAATGGAACAACTGCTGTATAAGCAGGGCATTTCTGTCCAGAATCTGAATATTGTGGCCTATTTTCATGACACCCAGAGCATTTTATCGGCTGTGTCCCAGGGAATGGGAATATCCTTTGTTTCCAAAGTTGCGGCAACTGCCTATGAAAAAACCGGGCAAATCAAGGTATATAACCTTGAGCAGCAGGCATTCACGCGGCAATTTCATCTTGTTTTTAAAAAAGAAGTGGTGTTATCGCCGGTCCAAAGGGTATTTGTCACTTATCTGGAAAATTATTTTGCTAATGGAAACATTGCTGTATATTCTGAGCAAAGAGATTGCCGCTAAAATCATGTGCTGTCCCGGCGGTGAAAGCCCTGAGAAAATCTTATAATTTAGAGGAGAGAAGCCTGTGAAGAGCATACGGACTTTTTTTATCCTTATCATTACCGGCATTACGCTACTGGTCTTTGGTATTCAGACCTATATTTCGTCAACGCAGGTCAAAGAGTATGCGGTAACTCAGCAAGAAGAAAAATTATTGACTCAGGCTCTGCAAGAAGCAACATCACTATATATTCCGATCAAAGAGATTTCCGACGAAGCTATAACCCTGGGCAATATGATTACAACCATGCCGGAGTACCAGGAAGAGATTGTCCTTAGTTATATTAAGAAAAGCGTGCAGAAAAGTAAGTCCTTTGCCGGTGCCGGCATGGCGTTTGAGCCGTACGCCTATCAGCCGGATGTGAAAAATCATTACCCGTACATGATGAAGGACAAAAACGGTATACCGGTTTTAACGTGGGAATACAGTGTAGTGGATTATCATGCTAAAGCGTGGTATAAATTAGGTATCGGCTTGCAAAAGACAGTTGATTACTCAGAACCGTATGTGGACCAAAGCGACCCTAATCTGATCTGGGTAACCTGTGTTCATCCAATCGATAAAAACGGTAAGCGCATTGGCGTGGCGGAAGCAGATTTCACTCTGGACATTTTTAAGCGGCAGCTGGCAGACATCCGTGTGGGGCAGAACGGTTATGCCTTCGCGCTTACCCGGGCCGGTATGGTTATTGGCAACTATACCGGCAGTAAAACCGAGCAGATCCAGGACTTATCAGTAAAGCTCACAGAGGTGTCTGACAAGGAATGGCGGGCGCTGGGTGAAGCAGCGCTGCATGCGAAGCAAGCGGGAATCATGCAAGTAAAAGATAATTACATTGTATACTCGCCGGTAGGCGATACCGGAATGACCCTGCTGTTGGTTTACCCGGCGGAGGAAGTCTTTGCCGGCTTGAACAGCCTGATGTATTCTAACCTGATATTGGTGACTGTCTCCATTCTCCTGTTTGTGTTCACGTTATCCTATTTTGTAAATCGGCGCATTGTCAACCCTATACGAAAATTGTCTGAAACTGCCAACCGGGTGGCTGCAGGCGATCTTAGCGACATCGGGGAAACCCAGGCGGGCAAGGATGAGATCGGTCAGTTGGCAGCGGCCTTTGCCACTATGTCCGGCAACTTGCGCAGCCTGATGGTGCAGGTCATGCAATCTTCAGAGCAGCTGGCCTCTTCGTCGGAAGAACTGACGGCAAGTGCCGAGCAGTCGGCGCAAGGCGCAACCCAAACGGCCATGAGTATTACGGCGGTGGCCGCCGGTACCGAGCGGCAAACCGGCGCCGTTAACCAAGCTACAGCTATTGTTGATCGCATTGCAAACGAGATCAACCAGGTTGCCGACAATGTCGGCATAGTTGAGGCGACTTCCGGGAAAGCAGCAGGCGCTGCCCAAGAAGGGGGCGAGGCGGTCGAAGCAGCAGTGCGGCAAATGGTTACTATTGAGACCAAAGTGACCCATACCGCGCAGATTGTTGTTAAGCTGGGGGAACGCTCCAAAGAAATCGGCCAGATTGTCGATACCATTGCCGGTATTGCCAGTCAGACCAACCTCTTAGCCCTCAACGCCGCCATTGAGGCAGCCCGTGCCGGTGAACAGGGGCGCGGCTTTGCGGTAGTGGCCGAAGAAGTGCGCAAGCTGGCGGAACAGTCCCAGGAAGCCGCCAAACAGATTGCCGGACTAATTGGCGAAATCCAGAGTGAGACTACCAGTGCGGTTATGGCCATGGATGAGGGCACGCGTGAGGTAAAGATCGGGGCGGAAGTTGTCAATAATGCAGGTCTTGCCTTTGCCGAGATAGTGACACTGTTTGATCAGGTATCAGACCAGGTGAGCAAAATTACCAATACGGTGCAGCGTGTTGCCGGTGGCAGCCAGGATATAGTTACGGCCGTAAAAGAAATTGATGAAATAAACAAAGATACTGCCAGTCAAACCCAGACGGTTTCAGCGGTTACGGAGGAGCAGGCAGCCTCCATGGAAGAAATCGCTGCCGCCAGTGAGGCTTTGGCCCAAATGGCGGAAACCTTGACTGGGGCTGTAAGCAGGTTCAAATTGTAGTTGGCTGAATAGATACAGAAAAGACTGGGCAATTAAGGTATATAAGACCTTGATTGCCCAGTCTTGTTAAAAAAGCAATGGTATTATTGTCTCTTTCCGAAGCCTTTTCTTACCGATATAGGGAAATGCCGCTGGAACCGCTCTGTACAGAACGGGCATAGTGCGGTATAATACAATATGTAAAATTTCTGAAAAGATGGTGAATCCAAGGCATGGAAATTATGCCGGCATACGAGAAAAAAAGTCTGAGCGATATAGTTGTTGCTTATGTGAAAAGTAAAATTTTGTCCGGTGCATTGAAAAGCGGTGATAAACTGATTGAGGCGGATATTTCCAGCGAGTTAAACACCAGCCGCGCCCCTGTACGCGAAGCGATGCGAATTCTGAACGAACAGGGGATTATTTCTTTTTCGCCGAGAAGAGGTAATCAGGTTCTGGAATTGAGTCCTAAAGAGGTTCTCGAGGTATTTGAGGTACGCATCTCGCTTGAAATTCAGATATTGCATGTACTTGTCACCCAAGATAAGCTGCAGGAGAACGATTACCAGGAATTGTACAATCTGACGCGGGAGATGAAAAATGGCGAAGGACGATGTAGTAACGATGAGGAGCGTGTATCCTTGTTGAATACATTGGATTTATCTTTTCACCGTTATTTGTGGAATGCTTCTGAAAGCAGCCGGCGTGCGCAGATTCTGGAGGGTTTGTTTTACCAGCTTTTGATTGTTATGAACCAAGATATTGTAACACTGGGTACCTTTGAGGAGAAGGCACAGGAGCATTTGCGGATTCTTAACGCCTTGAAAACCAAACAGTCGCCGCTGGTGTTGGACGAATTCATGAGGCATATGCACAATTATGTTGACGCAATGTTTACCAAACAATAAATAAGCCAATAAGGCTGTTTAAGCATGCTTATTTTTTTTTATCCCAACAGAAAACATAATTTTTTAAGAACAGGATAAGAGCAGCATCGACTTGTACCATAGCCATAGGCTTGGTGCAAGTCGTGTTTCTTAATGCGGAAATATAGATTAATCACATATGCGCAAGGGTTAAATAAAAGATATAAACAAAGCTGGAACGAAAGTTCCAGCTTGTTCATGTTCCGGGCTGAGCTTATTGCTGTTTGTATTGGGGTTCCTGCTTTTCAACATATTTTTGTCTTTGCTGTAATGTTTCAACGGCATTATCAAGTGTTGTTGCCAGTTGCTCAAAGGTTTGTTTTGCTTGCTGGTCTTGCGTTTCCAATGAAAATGTCTTCATCGTAGCTGCGGCATTTTGCACTGTGGCGATGGCCTGAGTCATCTGAGTACCTACTGTCATCTTTCTTCACCTCCTTTTACAGCAGTGCATGTACCTGTTGCTTAACCTGTGTTAAGACTCCCGGCTGCTGTAAATGGGAGGTTAGCCCACAGGCACGAATAAATGGTTGACTTAGCCCTTTGGCTTACAGAGTAAGGCTGCCAGGAACCCGAAAATAATGGCCGCTGAAATGCCGGCGCTGGTAACTTTAAAAATGCCGGTCAACACGCCGACAAGACCGGTTTTTTCCGCCTCCTGCAGGGCACCTTTTACCAGTTGATTGCCAAAACTGCTTATCGGAACCGATGCTCCCGCACCGGCAAATTTAATTAAATCGTCATATACGCCAAAGCCGCCTAACACAGCTCCGGTCACTACCAGCGCAACCATGGTGTGCGCCGGCGTTAGCTTCAGTCCATCCATCAGGAGTTGTCCAATTACGCAGATTGTTCCACCAACGACAAATGCTAAAATAAACTTTTCCAACATAAGCCTCCTGTTACATTTCTATTGCTACCGCATGGGCAACACAGGGTATGCTTTCTTTTTGCTGATATGACATGGGGGAGAGCAAAGCGCCTGTGGCGATGACCAGAATCCGGTTCAATTCCCCCCGGCGCATGCGGTTTAAAAGGTGGCCGAACGTAGTTGTGGCAACACAGGCGCAGCCACTGCCGCCGGCGATAACCGGCTGGTCTTCTTTGTACATTAACAGACCGCAGTCGGTGAATTTTTCCACCGGGATATCCAGGCCGTGTTTGGTAAGCAGATCGCCGGCAATCCGGTGACCAACCTTGCCCAGGTCGCCGGTGGTAATCAGGTCATAGTGATTGGGGGATATGTTCAGATCCCGGAAATGGGCTTGGATGGTGTCAACGGCAGCCGGAGCCATGGCGGCACCCATGTTAAAAGGATCGGAAAGCCCCATGTCAATTACCCGCCCAATTGTAGAGGCGATAACTCGCGGGCCTTCCCCTTGTTTAGCGACAACGGCGGCACCGGCTCCGGTCACAGTCCACTGGGCAGTCGGCGGTTTTTGTGCACCATATTCGGTAGGATAACGGTATTGTTTTTCCGAGGCGGCATTGTGGCTGGATGTACCGACAAGTGCATTCTGGGCGAAACCGCCGTCAATAATCGCCGAGGCCAGGGAAAGGCCTTCCATCGAACTGGAACAGGCGCCATAAATACCCAAATAGGGAACGGCAAGGGTTCGGGCGGTAAAGCTGCTGGGCATAATCTGGTTAATCAGATCGCCGCTGAAAAAAAACTGGATATCTTCTTTTTTAAGCCCAGCCTTCTTAATTGCCGTTTCGCAAGCTTGCTCCAACAGTAGTTTTTCGGCTTGCTCATAGCTGTCCTGACCAAGCCAGATATCACCGTGCAGCAGGTCGAAATCGCCTGCCAGATTGCCCTGGGCCTCAAAAGGCCCGCCGATAGCCGCCGAAGCAATGATTGCCGGTTTAGACGGAAAAATCCATGTTTGATGACCTTGCAGCATTTACATTCCACCTAACGATGTTATGAGTACCCGCACAATGGCGACAACAAAAGCGGAAAAGACGCCAAATACCAGAACCGGTCCGGCGATTTTAAACATGTTGCCGCCGACACCCAGTACAAACCCCTCACTTTTATGGTCAAGGGCGGCTGAGGTAATAGTATTGGCAAACCCTGTAACCGGCACTGCGCTCCCGGCACCGCCCCATTGAGCGATGTGATCATATACTCCGATACTGGTAAGGATCACGGAAAGCAAAATCATAATAGCCACCGTCGGATCGCCGGCTGTCTTTTCATCAAAATTAAAATAGGTCATAAAAAACAACTGTACTCCCTGGCCTATCGTACAGATAATGCCGCCGACAATAAAAGCGCGAATGCAGTTTTTGAATAGGGGACGCTGCGGCTCCCGCGCGCGGGCAAAGTCCTGGTACTGCTGCTGGGCGGGAGTCAGCTTCTTGCGTTTGATACTTGACAATATAATCCACCTTCTAACGCAATAAATATGGTTTAAGCTTAGCCATAAGGCGGCTTATCTGTTTCGCATGCTCAGCATACATTTGTTTAGCAGCCTCATTCTGGGTTTCCAGTGAAAAGGTTGTAAGGTCGGCCTGCACTTTTTCAAAGTTTGCATACAGCATTTCCTTGATTTTGGGTTGCGGCAGTTGGACCGAGTCATCAAACAAATCGAGGTACAAATCACCGGAAGAGTCTACTTGTCCGACAAAAACATTATCCAGCGATACCCCTATTGTCTCCAGTTGGATGCCCAGCCATTCGGTGTTAAAGCCTAAAGACGCGAGCGGCTCAGGCAATATGTTGCCGTCAAGGATGACTGTCTGCGGTTCTGCCAGAGGGGCTGTTTTTATCCCCAGATCATGCGCCGCTACAGGCTTTTTGTCAGATTTCATAAATACACTGATGTCACCGGTATCTTCCATTACCGCAAATTCTACATCTGCCAGATTAAAAGCATTTTTGGAACGAAGCTCCCGCAGCAGTTCTTCGCCGGTTAGCCTTGTTTGCAGGAGATTTTCCTCCATAATTTTTCCATGCTTGACTAACACCGTTTCCTTTCCATTGACCAGGTCATGAACCCATTTGCTTTTAAGGGACAAATAATCCAAAGCTATCGGCAGCAGCACCCAGACACTAAGCGCAACAAGTCCGATGGCAGGCCTGGTAAGCTGTAAGGATATGGCGGCGGCAATTACTGCCGCTGCTATGTAACATACAAACCGAAACGGCGTTATCCGGGCAAGATTTCTCTTTCCCATCACCCTGGTCAAAAGCAGCAGCAAAAAGAATAACGAAACTGAACTAAGTAATATCTGTAGCCATGCCTGCATTGTTTAATCTCCTGACTAGTACCTTGCGTCACTTATAATTTGAAGTTAAATAACTGTAGAATTCAAGTGGTTAGACGACGCAAAGTTCTAATTTCCTTTATATTGTGGTTCCTGATACTCTAATGTCTGCAATCTTCTTTCAAGGTCATTAATAATTATCCCGGTAGCTGCCAGGGCTTCCTTGTAGACTAACTTGGTTTCTTCATCCCGTGTCTGCGCTGTATAGAGTCTTAATGTACCCTGAGTACCTTTTAAAGTAGCTAATGTCTGTTTGACTTGAGAAGCAACTGTCATTTGAAGTACCTCCGTTTACCATAGTATGGTTACTTTTAGCAAGGTTAATTCAGTAAAATAGGCTGAAAAATTTTACCCGGGACATTATAAACAAGCGGAGGATATCTTCCTTGTCCTTTGCGCACCCTATAGCACATATGGGTTTGTAAAGGAGGCAGCACCATGGAATGGCAGGAATTTATTCGCGATACGTGGCAGACGACACTGGTATTCTTAGGACTGCTGGTTTTAACCCGGGTACTTGGTAAGACGCAGGTCGGACAACTGACATACTATGAATACATCAGCGGCATTACCATCGGCTCGCTTGCTGCCAACATAGCGGCAGCTGACGCCGATAAAGTGTGGAACCATTATTATGATCTTATTTTATTTGTGGCACTCACCTATGCCGTATCGCTTATTACCGTCAAAAGCCGTCCTCTCAGGAAGTTAATTGACGGCTCGCCCACAATCGTAATCGAAAATGGAAAGATTATTGAAGAAAATATGGGGCACCTGCGCTATGACCTGGATGAACTGCATGGACAATTGCGCGAACAGGGGGTCTTAGACCCTGCCGAAGTACAATACGCAATTTTAGAAACCACAGGCAAGTTAAGTGTAATAAAAAAGACTGACAATCAGCCTGTGACGAAAAGTGATTTTAATATTCACCTGCCTGATCCGGTTTTCCCGGTGGAATTCATTATGGACGGGGTAGTCATTGAGCATAATTTACGAAAAAAGCACCGATCACAAGCCTGGCTGGAGGAGGAATTAGCCAAGCAAGATATCACCGATATTTCTGAGGTAACCTATGCCGGCATTGATTCTAAAGGACAGCTGTTTATCAATCGCAAAACCCCGTCAAATTATAGTAAAAAAAATAGTGACAATTAATTTTCCGGATTAATCGCTGCACAATATTATCAGACCGATGGTGACAATAAGCGCTCCGATAAGCTGGCGCAAAGACAACGGCTGACTCAAAAATACGTTGCCCAAGACCATCGTTACCAGCGGCGCACAGGACATGAGTACAGCAATCTCATAAACATCGCCTTTTTGGAGTGCGTAAAAATACGCCAATTCGCCCAGGACGGCCGCTAAGACGGCTTCCATCCCGACCATGAGCCAGCTGGATAATGATAATGCCGTAAACCCGACAGGGGTTTTGGTAAGGAGCAGCCAGATACTGATAAGACCGGTGGCGATGAAAGTCCTGATTACCAGCGTGGTGACAGGATTGATATTGTGAAGGGCTGATTTGCCGAACAATGGCGCTGAACCCAGGCAGAGAACGGCCAGAAAGGCATATAAGAATACCAAAATAACCCTCCTAATTATGCTGTTTTAAAAAGTATATGCCCGGAGACGGCAACTAACGCTTGTTTTGAACAGCAATGGCACATAGTTCCACTTATAATTACCTGTGGTCTGTAAAACAATAGTAAATGGAACCTTAACTATCAATGAGGAGGCTGGTATTATGACGGTAAAAAAAGATCTGGAGAAGGCTCTGGCTGCTGCGGAAGCCGCTAAAGGCACGTATGCTACCTTTGCTACATCTACTGACGATTCCGGTGCGCAGACCATGTTTGAACAAATGTCCCAGGATATGGAGCGGCATATTGCCCAACTCAATAGCCGTGTAAGCTCTACCTCAGAAACTAAATTGGCTAATCAGCAAGAATAATGAAGCAAGGAGGTAGTTCACCTACCTCCTTGTTAATGCAAATTAAAATATAATAGGGTGAGACAGATGGCGGTTAAGGTCGGCATTCCTCAAGCATTGCTCTATCATGAGTTCGGCAGCTTGTGGCTGGATTTTTTTCAGAATATCGGAGTAGCGGCAGTTCTCTCCGGTGAAACCAATAAACAAATAATAGACCGGGGGATGGCGCTGGCCATTGATGAATCCTGTATACCTTTGAAGGTTTACTTAGGCCATACGGCGTCCTTACTGGACACCTGCAGTCATATATTCGTACCTCGTATCGCCCAGTATTACCCCGATAATCATCTGTGCGCCAAGCTGGCCGGTTTACCGGATATTGTGCAAAATACCTTTAGGCTGGTTAAGGAAAAGATAATTAGTCCCAATATCGAGGATAGGTCTGCTGCTACAACCTTACAGGCAATTCAGACTATCTGCCAGCCGTTAGGGGTATCTACTATTGACGGGCAGCAGGCGTATTATAAGACTCTTAAAAATTGGCAGAAGGCTATCCCGCCCGGGCTCAGCCAGCCGCCCAGGCCTAAAATTGCGGTGATTGGCCATAGTTACATAATCAATGATGTTTTTTTCAATAGTGATATTAAGAGAAAACTTAAATCCCAGGCAGTGGATATTATCACCCCGGCTGATTTGCCAAACAAAATACTTTACGAAGAAGCTAAAGAGTACCGGCAGGATATCTATTGGCAATTATCGCTAAAACTTGCCGGTGCTGTCCGGCATTTCTGCCGGCAAGCCGATATTGCCGGTATCATTTTAGTGACAAGTTTTGGCTGCGGTCCCGATTCGCTTGTTAACGAATATCTGGAGCATCATATTCTTAAGCCAGGCAATAAACCTTATCTGCTGCTGACTATTGATGAACATACCGGCAGCGCCGGGCTTATTACGCGAGTGGAAGCGTTCTGGGATATAGTGGAAAGGATGTTAAAGCTTGAAGGTAAGTTATCCCCACATGGGCTATCTTAGCCTACCGGTCTATCATTTACTGACAAACCTTGGTGTTGAGGTTGTTGCAGCTCCGCCAATCTCCAAAAAAACGGTAGACTTAGGTTCGCTGCATTCGCCGGAAGGGGCATGTCTGCCCTACAAGATCACTATGGGTAATTTTTTGGAGAGTATTGACCAGGGGGCCGACACCTTCGTGACTGTATGTGGTGCCGGAAAATGCCGTCTGGGTTTTTATCATGCCATTCAACAGCTTCAGCTCTCCAAGCTCAAACCCGTGGAGTTTTGCACCATCGATGTCGATCATCTTTTTACCGGGTTATATCACTGTTTACAACAGCTGGCCCCTCAGGCCGGCCGTTTGGCAATACTAAAACAACTGGCTATAACGATAAAAATGCTGAAAGCACTTGATGACATAAACAGTGCCAAAAATTTCTATGGCTCACGGTCGGATGAGCCTGATCGAATCATTGACATAGCCGCCGGCTCTGCCGGCAAGTTTATGGATTGCCGGACTTTCAGAGATATTAAGATTAAGCGGGAGCAAGTTATTGAATCAATAAAACTGCTGGGAGAAGCTGCCGGCAGCCAGCCGCCGAAGGTTGGCTTAGTCGGGGAATTCTATTTGCTGCTGGAACCGTATGTCAACCATCAAGTGGAAAATGTACTGGTTAAACAAGGGGTGGAAGTTAACAAATTTATTAATACCGGTGAATGGGTCTATGCCAATACGTTATTGAGCTTCCTGGGGTTATATAGTGAGGAAAAGGCATACCGGCAGCAGGCAAAACCGTATCTTAACCATCATGTTGGCGGTGAAGGGCTGAAGTCGGTAGGCAGCGCGTTATGGTGTGCCCGGCATGGTTATGACGGGATTATCCACATATATCCCTTTGGTTGTATGCCTGAACAGGTAGCCCAGTACGCACTCAAAAATATTGCCCAGGACCTGGAGGTGCCGTTACTGTCATTAAGTGTTGATGAACACTCCAGCGATGTTGGGGTTCTTACCAGACTGGAGGCTTTTGTCGACTGTATTAAACGCAAGAAAAAAGGTAAGTAAAACGGCAGCGTATTCCTTGTAAAGGTATATGCTGCCGTTTTTTAGTAACTCTTATTTTAGCTTGCCTGTAATTTTGCCTTATTTTCGCCAGCGCAGCAGATAACCGGTAAAACGCCGGTATAAGGTCATTAGTGACAGGACAACTGTGCCGATGACAATGATGCCGGCGACTACCCGGGGGTAGTCGGCAAAGTCGGAAAAGTATTTTACATACCAGCCTAGGCCGCTGGTGGCGCCAATCATTTCGGCGGCCGTAAGCAGGATAAAGGCCAACACCATACTGATGACGCCGCCGCTGACAATATGTGGCATAGCTCCGGGCAGCAGAATGTTAATCAGCATGGATTTCCTGCCGACACCGATGGTCCTGGCCGAATCGACAATCCCCTTTTCCAGCGCCTCCACACCGGCTATTGTATTCATAAATAATGGCCAAAAGGCGCCGATAAATATGATAAAGACGGAGGATTGCGTAAATGTCGGCAAGATGGCAATGGCATAAGGAATATAGACAATGGGCGGAATGGGGCCGAGAACATTGGTAACCGGTTCAATAGCCAGGCGCAGCCGCCGGTTCCAGCCGACAATCAGTCCCAGTGGGACGGCCAGGATTACAGCCAGGAAGTAACCCCAAAATAATAGCTTGAGGGAACTGCCCAGACTTTGCAAAAATACCTGGCGATCTTCGACCAGCAGGCTAAGGACCTGCAGGGGCTGGGGAAATAGCTGGGGGTCAAGCAGTTTTAACCAGGCAGTGCTTAACTGCCAGAGGAACAGGATGGCAATACCCAGCGCCAGGCGGTCACGGCTGGTTTGGCTCATATGCCGGCGCCTCCTTCCACTTGCTGAAGCTCTTCGAGGATTTCTTTTTGCAGCAGTGACAGAATCTCATTGCGCAGTTCCACATAACGGGGGTCTTGCACCAGGAAAAAACGCCGCCGGGGCCGGGAGAATGGAACAGCAACGGTTTTCAGCACTCTGCCGGGCCCGGGAGTGAATACCGCAATCCGGTCGGCAAGGTATAGCGCTTCGTCGATATCGTGGGTAACCAGCAAGATGGTTTTTTGGGTGCCGTTTGCCGCCCAAAGCTGGAGCAGCAAATCTTGTAAGCTTACCCGGTTTTTGGCATCTACGGCGCCAAAGGGTTCATCCAGCAGATAGACGGGAGCATCCAGGGCAAAAGCCCTGGCGATGGCTACCCGCTGACGCATGCCGCCGGAGAGCTCTGACGGGTATTTGTGGATGTAGCTGCTTAATCCGACCATGTCGAGCAGTTTTTTTGCTTCCTGCCGCGCTGCTTTGCCTGTTGCCTGGCAGGATTCTTTGAGGGCAAAGATAATATTATCAAGGGCTGTCATCCAGGGGAACAGAGAATAGTCCTGAAATACTACCGCCCTATCGGGGCCGGGAGCCAAAATCGGGTTGTCATTCAGGGTAAGCAGGCCGCTTGTAGCCGGTGTCAGCCCGGCCAAAAGCCCGATTGTCGAGCTTTTGCCGCAGCCACTGGGGCCGACGACTGCCAGAAATTCACCCTGTTCAATGGCTAGTGACAAATCGGCAATGGCCGGACGGTCATCGCCTGGATAAGTAAGCGACACAGAGTCTAGTTTTAATAAAGCCACAAGCATTCTCCTTCCGTTTAAACGTCGGCGGGGAACCGGTTACAGATTGTTTGCCGCAAAGTCTTTGGCAAGCTGCTGGTAGGTGGCGTTTTGCGGTTCACGCTGTATTAACTGATCAAGTGCCGTTTTGTAGATGTCGCTGTTAACATGTTTGCTGATATCAATATCGCTTTGAATATAGCCGGCGGTTTTCATGGCTTCCCAGAAAGCAGTGAAGCGTTTTTTATCAGGATCAGGAATGCTGTGGATGTGACCGCTGTAGGTGGCTTTTTCGAGCAGCTCTTTATCTAACTTGACATATTTACTGATGATATCCAGGGTTTCGGCATGGTTGTTAAGATAGAAGTCATAGGCGCGGATGCTGGCGCGGGAGTAGCGGATATAAGCCTCTTGATTGGTTTTAAGTTTGTCTTCGAGGGCGACTACCCGGCAGCAGACATGTCCGTCCATATGCTGTGCCGACCAGGAAACAATTTTTAGTCCTTGTTTTTCAGCCATTTCCGAAAAGGGAACCCACACCAGGCCGGCATCTGCCGCGCCTTTTTTTACGGCCTCAAGTACGGCTGCCGGCGAATCAAGTTCCTGGATGGTTACTTGGTTTTTCCAGTCAATACCGGCTTGGGACATAGCTGACCGCCAGACAGCATCACCGGTTGCCAGGCGAACGGTGGCTACCTTTTTGCCGACAAAACTCTGCACAGAAGCATATTGTTCTGCATTTTCCGGTTTGGTTACAATGGCATGGCCTTCGCTTTGCATACCGCCAATATTGACAAAGGGTGTTCCTTTGGCAATAAAGACCTGAGGCGCTGAGGTGCCGAAAGAACCGGCGTCCAGTTTACCGGCTTTGATGGCGTTTAAGCCTTCCCCGGAATTGGTAAACTGGAAGAGTTCGACGTCAAGCCCTTCCTGCTCGTAAAATCCTTTTTCCTTGGCCACAAAATATAATACATGGCCAACAGCCGGCAAATAACCAATGTTAAACTTGATTTTATCAGCCGGCACTGCTGATTGTGCACTGGCAGGCGCGTTTGCCTGCTGCGTTTTTTGCTGACCGCAGCCTGCTGCCAGCAGGCTGAAAACAAGGGAAACGATGAGACCGGTTAGTAGCAGCCGATGTTTAAACACAAATAATCACTCCTTTTCTTCCTGTAAAAGCCGTTTATAATAGAACCCGCTGGTATAGAGGGCTGCCGCCGGATTATGGCCTAACACCCGGTCTTTGGTTATGAGAGTGGTAACCGGGGCGGCAGAGTGTTTGATGAACAGGGAATCATGGCCGACACACAGGCCGACGACCACGTTAAGGTCAGTTCCGGCTTGGTTTAACAGGCGGGCCTGAAGCACAGGATTGCAGAGCGCTTCATGGCAGCCTTGCTGTACTTTATACTCGGGCGGTACACCGATTTCTGTCTTGTCAAGCGAACCAACCTTGCAGATGACACTGTAGCTTTCAAGCCCCTTAGCGGCAAGTACCCGGCTGAATACCCGGGTTTCGTCCATGAGGCCGATGCAAGTGGCGATACCAAGTTTTTTGGCGCCAATTCTTTTGGCGAAAGCGATGATTTCCTCTACCCGCGTAAGTTTGCCGTAATACAAGCCCTCAATTTCAGCTGCCGCCAGAGCCATCCGGCGGTCAGGTCCTGCTTCGGTATAGGCGGTTTTTGACTGTTCTATTTCGGCGTTAATATCGGCAGCGCCGCGTGATGTTACACTTAAACAAAATTCGGGAAACCGCTTATCGCGGCGATAGCAGTTGAGCTGGCGGCAGTCGGCGCAGCTAAGCCGGTCAAGCTCGTTAGGCTGGCTCATAAAATGTACCTCCTTAGAAATTTAGGCAGTTAACAAAGGTTTTATCAAAGTCGCTATAGGTGGCCAGTTCTAAAACCTTTGCCTGTTTCACCAGGGCGGCCGCTTTTTTGCGGGAATCCCGGTTTAATAGCAGTGCCTGACCGCCTGTTTTGGCCGTGTTACCCAGAAAATCAATTTTACCCTTAAATGCTTCAGGCAGCATACCGATGTTAATCAGGCTGTCGGCGTTAAGGTGAAAACCAAAAGAACCGGCAATAAATACGCGGTCAACTCGGGCAGCGCTTAGTCCGCTGGCAGCGAGCAGGCATTCAATGCCGGCGCGGATAGCGCCTTTGGCAAGCTGTACCTGGCGAATATCCTTTTGCGACAGATAAACCGACGGGTAGATAGCGAAAATGGTTTTGCCATTTTCTTTTTTCAATTGCCGCTGCAGTGGATGGGCCAGGTTATTTTCAGCTCCGGCAAATTTTCCGGTCTTATTTATTAGCTTGGCTCTGACAAGTTCACCGACAATGTCCAGTAATCCGCTGCCGCAGATGCCGACAGCCGGGCGACCGGCGATGGTCTTGATGGCTGCCGAACCGTCGTGCTCTATTTTGAATTTTTCAATGGCTCCAGGGGCGGCTCTCATGCCGCAGGCAATGTTCATACCCTCAAAGGCCGGCCCGGCAGCCGTTGAAGTTACCGACAGGCGTCCGTTATCTGCCAAGGCCATTTCGCCGTTGGTGCCGATATCAACAAACAAAGTAGTGCCTTTAAGGTTAGCCAAATCGGCGGCTAACATCCCGGCAGTTATATCTGCTCCGACATAGGCTGACATAACAGGCGGTAAATAAAGCTGTGCAAAGGGGGCGGTATGCAGGCCGAGACCTGCCGCCTGGTGGCAGCTGTCGCCCCACAGCACGGGAATATAGGGATATTTGCCGAGTGAAGCCGGGTCGGTCTTCAGCGCCAGATGGAGCATGCAGGTATTGCCGCTGAAGACGACTTCGTAGAGGGTATGTTGAGTAAGGCCTGTATCTTGCAATAAGCCGTCGAGCATGGCATTGATGGCAGCGATAATGTCATGATGCAGGGTGGACAAACCCTCGGCGGTTGCGCCCATTTTAATGCGGGACAAAACATCCTGAGCGTGCAGGCTTTGGGGATTGAGCGCCGAGGCGGTAGCCAGCTCCCGGCCGGTAGTCAGGTCAAACAGCGCGGCTACCAGCGTAGTTGTGCCAATGTCAACAACCAGGCCGTGGGCTACGCGCACGGAATTTCCCGGCTCTGTCCCCAGTATCGACTTACCGGCCAGTACTGCTGTTTGATTCACAGCCGGCATATACTGTTTCCTGATAACCGGATCAAGAGCTACGTCCAGATGATGACCCTGACTGAGTATCTGAACAGCGGTTTTGTCCTGGCGTTCCAGCAGAACGATATCGATAACGGTATCGGCAGCAGTGTTAGCCTGAATTTCCGTCATGCAGCCAAGAAAAATGCCTTCCTTTACTTCCGCAGGCGTCAGACTGTGATGACAGCCTGCCGGAAGACGGATAGCAGTAAGGGCGGCGGCGGGAATGCGTACCTTGCATTTGCCGCAGGTTCCGGTACCGTTGCACGGTGATTCGACCAGGGCGCCTGCCGCCCTGGCAGCAGCAAGAACGGTAATATTCTCCGTCGCCTCAAAGCAAACAGGCGCAGAAGGGAGTTTGTTTTCCTGATGGAAACGTAACAGGGCCATAGCCATCACACCCTTTCGCCAGGGGAATGCGCCTTAACCGTTTGGGTCATGGCCTGGATATTGGCCAGGGGGCTGGAGGTACTTAGACCGCAGGCCGGCGCGATGATATTAATGCCTTGGGTGATAAGGTTTTTGGTTTGCAGGGACACCTTGTCCACAGTGCTTAATTCCAATAGGTAGGTGCTGATATTTCCCATTGTAGTAAGTTCAGGAAACTCAGCTTTAAGGTGTTTTAAGTTGACCATGGCATCGGTGCTGATGGCGTTGGCCCTAATACCGGGAATCAGGGGTTTTACGCTATTTAAATTGCCGCAGACATGGAGGATAACGGGAACACCCTTTTGGTGCACTGCGTCAATAAGCTTATTGATGTAGGGTACAGCATACTCGCCAAACATCTTAGGTCCAAGAATTTCACCTGTCGCCGTAGGATCCCCAATGGCAATTACGGCAGCACCGTGGTCAATTAACTTGTGGGCAAAGCCAATCAAGAGCTCAGTTACATACTGGAAAACGCGATGTGCGGCAGACGGGTCCCGGCGTAAATCTTTCAGGAACGGTATGGGATCGACAATGGAAGCCGCGGTGCTTACCGGGCCGGTCAGGCTGCCGATAACGGGAATGTCCGGATATTGTCCGGCTAGGATAGCGGTTGCCTGGCAGACTACCGGTATCCGGCCGGAATTGAGCATGGCAGGGATGTCCTTGTACTCTACCCGGGCGGCGGCGGCAAAGGTCTCGCGGCTTATTTTAGGTTCACACGCTAACGTACCTAAATCAATTTCGCTTCCCAATACCTCGGCTTCTACGGTCATGCAAAAGGGCAAACCGAAGTTTTCAAATCCCGTAAGCTGGTGTACGGCATAAGCCAGGTTTGCCATTAAAGCCGCAGCAGAGTGGGCGGCAGGCAAAGTTTGGCCGCTGCTGTTCATAACCTCGACAATGGCGGCATTCATCATGCCGCCGGGGCAGATGACCGGAGGGCGGTCTGTTGATTGCCGGTTTAACACGGCCAGCAAGCGCTCTTTTTCCGTAAAAACTGTCATTTTGACCACCTCTGTTCCAGAAGATCAAGTTTTTCTTTGGTGATGGGATAGCCGATTTCGCGTGTGGCGGCAAGCATGGCATCAATATTGGCGAAAGGTGTTTCTGTAGGCAGACTGCAGCCGGAAGCGACAATATAACCCTTAGGATTATCATAGGCCTCACGGACACCGCTGAGTACAGCCAGTCGAACAGCAGCCGGGGAACCCTGCAGCATGATTTCTGATGGCTGGACATTCCCCATCAGACGCAGTTTGTGCCCTACTTTTGTTTTGGCTTCAGATAAGCTGGCGGCATTGTCGATACTGATGCAATCGGCGCCGGCCTCGGCCATCTGTTCCCACACCTTGGCGGTTTTGCCGCAGATATGCAGCGTTACCGGCTTGCCGCGGGAATGAATATAATCAATCAATTGCTTCAGATAAGGAAAGGAAAATTCCCTGAACTTCTGGGGGCTGATGATGGTTGAAGAGGACATGGGATCAGTCAGGCTGGGGGTACAGCCGGTATCGATGATGGCTTTGGCGTAGTTGAGGCAGGTTTCCAGTGACAGGCGGCATAAATAATGCACGGCGTCGGGATTTTTGCCGACAAGGCGGGCCAGGTTTTCGGCCCCGATCAGAAAGGAAGCGTTGGTAAACGGGCAGGTGAGCGCTCCGGTAACTGTCACTTCTTTACCTACTTCGGCTATGGCGATTTTCATGGCTTCCAACTGGTGGGGAAGGTTGCCGTCCCGGTAAGGGTCGGCCGGTGTCAGGCGGTCAAGCTGGCTTATATCGGTAATGGCCGGCTGGTCAAGATAGGCTGTTTCATCCTCCGGATAACGGACGCGGGCGCCCATGGCTTCGGCCTGACCATACAGGTCGGTAAATATGCGGATAATATCATAGCCAAACCGGCGGTAAGCAGTAATTTGTGCTTGTGCCAGTAATTTTCCGTTGGCCGGCAGTTCACCGACTTTGACCCCAATTACCCGGGCCGCTGTATTGCCGACAATCGGGACGCACGGCAGACGGTCAACAGGGTTTCCCAGATTGTAGGCCGTCAGCCGCTCAATGGGTGTCATCTGATCTTGGATCATAAGTTGTACCTCCTTTTTTTGGTCTAACAGCAGTTATCAGTTTTGTGCGCCGGCACCAGACCCGTCATACCACGCTGCGCCGCTGGCGCTTACCGTCCGCTTATGCATAACGGCCGCCCGCGCCTCAGCAATGTTGGCAGCGGCAAGAACCGCACCAGCGGGTCAGGCCGGGCAAAATAAAAGAAGGCCAAAAGAAACGCTGGTTTCTTTTGGCCTTCAGTATGTCTGATCAGCCGGTGCAATTCATGTATTGTGGCAATTATATGATGAAAAGTAAAATAGTGTCAAGGTTAATTTTATAAAAAAATCAATTAATTTCCTTTTAGGCATTGACACCTATTTAGGCGGTATGCTAATATGAGCCTAATATTTGAGTGGTATTCATGCGCTGACCGGAACACCGGAGGCAATCGTTAGCTGTTTAACCAGCTTAGGATTGCCTCTTTTTGTTTTTGAACGGTTCGTTATGAAAGCCAATTCAATAGGCGCGCAATTGCTGACTGGGAGCAGCCGGAGGCAACCGATTTTCCGCTTGTAGCGAAATAGGTTGTCTCTTTAATTTTTTTGAAGGAGATGAGAATATGACGGCTTTGGTTATTGGCGCAGATTATTTGGGTGGCATGGAACAAAAAATGCGGGATATGGGAATAACTGAAATCGCTCATATTACCGGACGAAACCCCGGAGAGGTAAAACGAATGCATATACCCAAAGCAGCGGCTTTCGTCCTGGTTTTTACCGACTATATCAATCACAATATGGCCAAGGTGGTTAAAAGTCATGCTAAAGCTCAGTCCGTTCCGCTGGTCTATGCCAAACGGTCCTGGTCGGCTGTTGAACACAAGCTGGTCGGGCTTGGGCTATAAGGGAGAGGTGAAACAATGAGTCATTTTGCATTAAAGGAGCCGCCGCGCCGGGAAGACAGACTGAATGCCTGCATTGCCCACGGGGCGACACTTGGCGAAGTCGCCGGCCGGCGGCAGCGCTGCTGTTTGCCTGCCAGTGAGCGCAGTTTTACCCAAAACTCCATTTGCCTGCTATTGCCGGCCCTGGGTACTATGAACAGTATACCAAACAGTGTGGTGCTGATGCATGGCGGCCTGGGCTGCGGCTCTTCCTGCCATGGCGGCAATGCCGCCGTACGTGGTGGCAATATGCAGCGCTGGGGTGTGGTAAAAGATGGTACGTGGCTGTCTACCGGTTTGACCGAAGCCGATGTTATCAGCGGCGGCGAACCCAAGCTGGCTGAGGCTATTGTTGAGGCCGACAGGCGGTATCGGCCTGCGGTTATTTTTGTGGTATCCAGTTGTGTCCCAGGCATTATCGGTGATGATGTGGACGGCGTAGTGGAACAGACGCAGCCTGAGGTCAAGGCCAAACTATTGCCGGTACACTGTGAGGGTTTCAAAACTAAAATCTGGGCTACCGCTTATGATGCCGTATACCATGCCATTGGCCGGACACTGCTGCCTGAAACCAAGGCAGAAATTGCGCCAGGAAAGCCGGGCAAGACGGTCAACCTGATGAATATGTCTTCCATGGGGCGGGTAGATGAACTTGAGCTGGAGCGTTTGCTAAAGGCCTTAGGACTGGCGGTTAACATTTTCCCCGTTTTTGCTGACCCCGCCGGTATGCAGCGTATGGCTGAAGCCGATTTATCCATTAGTACTTGTCCAACACATGACGACTATATGCTTAACCATTTAAAAGAAAAGTATCAGGTGCCGTTCATTCTTAAACATATGCCGATAGGCATTGATAATACCGGTAAATGGCTGCAGGATGTGGCCGGTTTTTTTGGCCTTGGTCCGGAGGCGAAGGAACTGATTGCGCAAGAAGAAGCAGAACTTGCAGCAGCGCTCAAACCGCTCAAGCCAATGTTTGCCGGCAAGAAGGCGTTTAGCAGTGCCGGCGAGTTTCGAGCTCTTTCCACCGCGCTGCTGCTCGCTGAGCTGGGTTTTGAGGTCGTGGGTATCCGGGCTTTTCACCATGATGAATTTGCCGAGGTAGAATACGAGAAGCTGGTGCGGTTAACCGGGCAGGAGTATCCGTTAAACATTGCCAATTGCCAGCCTTTTGAGGAAGCCAATCTGTTACGCAAAATACAGCCTGATATCTTTCTCGGGCATATGAACGGCAACAGTACGGCGGCTAAACTGGGCATTCCCACCCATGTCATTTATAATACCGGTTTGCATTATGTTGGCTACCGGGGAGCCTATGAACTGGCCAGACGGTTATACCGTCAATTGAAAAACCCCCGTTTTAACGCCAATCTCAGCCGTTATACCAGTTTGCCTTACCAGGAATCCTGGTACCGGCAAAATCCCTTTAAATATATTGTAACGGCAGGTGGTGACAGCGAATGAGCGACTACAATTTTATTGAGCGGCCTCGTTATACCTGCGCTCTGGGCGGTGCTATCGCTGCCGTGAGCGCTTTGCCCAAGGCGGTGCCGATATTGCATGCGCCGCCAGGCTGTGCCGGCAATTTTGCCTGGACGCAGGCAGGAGGAGCAGGCCTGCAGGTTGGTGGCTATTGCGGCGGACTGAGTATCCCCGGCTCTAATATTCAGGAACGCGAGGTTGTCTTTGGCGGAGCGGAACGGCTGGCAGAAGAGGTCAGACATACCCTGGAGCTTATGCGGGGCGATTTGTATGTTATTTTGACCAGTTGTGTCACTGAGGTCATCGGCGACGATATTGGTTCGGTAGTCAGGCCTCTGCAGGAGCAAAGTGTTCCTATTTTCTTTGCTGAAACCGGCGGATTTCGCGGCAATTCCTACCAGGGCTATGATTTGGTGCTGCAGAGCTTATTCAAAGACTTTGTCGTGAAAACCGGGAAAAAACAGCCGCGATCAGTAAATTTGTGGGGAATTACCCCGTTTATCGATGTTTTCTGGCGCGGCAATATCGAAAACATTCGCCGGCTGCTGGAAAAGCTGGAACTGACGGTAAACAGCTTTTTTACAGTAGATGACAGTGTAGACGGAATCCGCGCAGCTGGCGGCGCAGCCTTGAATATCGTGGTGTCGGAGGTTTTTGGCTTAGGTGCTGCCCGGCTGGCGCAGGAGGTCCATGATACCCCTTATTTGTCCACGCCGCTGCCGGTAGGGCCTGCGGCTACCAATGAATTTTTGCGGCAGGTAGGAGAGGCGTTGGACTTAGACCCGGCACTGGTGGAAGAGGTTATCCAATATGAAAATAAACGCTATTACAGCTTATTGGAACCACTTGCCGATTGTTTTAATGATCTGGATTTACAGCGGTATGCCGTTATTATTGGCGATACCAATTATGCGGTGGCGCTCACCCGCTTCCTGGGCGACGATTTGGGCTGGTTGCCGGAAGTTGTCGGTATCACAGATATTTTGGATGAAGAACAACAAGCGAGCATTACCGGCCGGTTGAGCAAGCTGGACAGCGGTTTGTCCCCGAACTTGATTTTTCATACCGATGGCAGCGCTATTGCCGCAGCGGTGCGCGAGCATTGGGCCGGGAGTCAGTCTCAGGCCGGCAAATATGCCAATCCCCTCAATCCGTCCTTTGTTATTGGCAGCGCCCTTGACCGGGAATTAGCCAGGGAACTGGGAGCCGGGCATCTGAGCGTAAGTTTTCCGGTGGCTAACCGGGCGGTTATCGGCAGGGGATATACCGGGTATAATGGTGGTTTAACTCTTATTGAGGATTTAATCAGCACAATTATTGCCGGCAGGTAATGATGTGGGAGGAGATGAGGGGAACTATGTTGCCTAAGGACAGAATCCTCTATGCGTTACAGGTTAAAAGCAGTGCACCGTCTGAGCAGCCAGTGCTGCCGGCAGCACTTCTGTCCGGCGGAACCTGGGCATTCAGACAAAAGGGTCTGACATTGCAGGAAGTGCTTGAAAAGCCGGAGCTGGGTGTATCCGCCATTATTACCATTAACCAATGCATTCAGTCTGACATTGTTTGGCCAGGGTCCGGCTACCATAACCTGCTTGCGCATATCTTTGGCGGCAGAATTAAATTCCGGCCGCAGGGAAATATTGATGTGATTGAGCCGGCGTTTGCCAAAGTCACGGAGGCATACCGGCTTGACTTGAGCCGCATCGACAGTCATGAGTGGATTTGCGCTATCCGCACGATAATTTCGCAGGTTAACAGACAAATCGGTAATTCTGTGCTGGTCGGAACTTCCGGTTGGGGGCCGTTCACGCTGGCTGGGCAGTTTTACGGCGTAGAAAAGCTAATGTCAGGTTTATATAAAGACAAAGCAGGTACACATGCCTTGCTTGAAGTCATGACAGCGGTTTGCATTGCCTACCTGGCGCCGGCTATTGACCGGGGAGCCGGCATAGTATCGGTTGCTGAACCCACTGCATCAGGAGACCTTATTTCACTCAGCCATTTTGAAGAGTTCGCCGCCCCGTACATTAAGAAGGTTAACGAAGAATTGAAGAACAGGGGAGCGTATACCGCTTTGCATATTTGCGGCAATATTAAAGACCGTGTAAGTCTGGCGCCTCTGATGGGTGTTGATGTATTATCTGTTGACTATAAGGTGGATTTGGCGCTGGCACAACAGCGGCTGGCAGGACAAACGGCGTTAGCCGGCAACGTAAATCCTCTGCTGCTTAAAGACGGCTCAGCGGCTGAAGTGGTGCAGGCCGCTAAACAATGCATTCAGCAAGCCGGCCGGGGAGCTAACTATATTCTCATGCCCGGATGTGATATTCCGCCCGGCGTTCCCTTAGTTAATGCAGTGGCATTTTTAGGTGCCGGCCGGGGAGAGGAAGACACTTCGCGCGTGGAATTAAGTAATGTTAAATATCATAGGAGGGCTTGAAATGGCGGCAAATAAGGAAGACCTATTCAGAAAACTATCAGATGCTGTTGTGGATATGGATGAGAATTTGGCGGTAAGTGTGGCACAGGAGATTATCGCAGAGAAATTTGATGCCTATGAAGCTGTTGAAAAAGGTCTGTCAAACGGGATGGACCGGGCGGGAGTACTATTTGAGGAAGAGGAGTACTTTATCCCTGAATTGCTGCTATGCTCTGATGCCATGTATGCCGGACTTGATGTGCTCAAAGGACATATCAAAGTTGCCGGGCAAGGTGAGAAACGAAAAATAGTTATAGGGGTGGTAGAAGGTGATACCCATGACATCGGCAAGAACCTGGTAAAAATCATGCTGGAGACATCAGGCTTCGAAGTCTATGACCTGGGCAGAGATATTGCGCCGCTGGCTTTCGTGGAAAAGGCCAAAGAAGTGAATGCCGACATTATTGCCATGGCAACACTCATGACCACTACCATGGAGGGAATGGCCGCAGTTGTCGAGATTCTGCAGGCTCAGAACCTTAAAGACAGCTATAAAGTCATTGTTGGCGGTGGACCCATTTCACAGAGCTTTGCCGATAAAATCGGGGCCGATGGCTATGCTGTTAACGCCGCCGACGCGGTAAGACTTTCCCGGCGGCTTTTGGGAATGGCCGGGTAAAAAGTAATCATATATAAATATAATGTTGATTGGTTGATTAGTATTGACTAAAGGCCGGAGTAGTCCGTCAGGGAACTCCGGCCTTTTATTTATAGCAGAGAGGAGGCTTAAAGCATGAGCTTAGAAAGATTTTTTATTGGTGCGCTGGTTGTATTTTTATTAGGCCTTGGAGTTTTATACAGTGGGTTAAACAGAGCGCCATTCAGGGACCATAATCCGGGCAGCCATCACCCCCATACCCATTCGGTGCTGCCGGCTGCCGCCGGCGACAGCTGCCGGGTGTGAAAAATAATAGAGGAGTTGATGGAGATTGAAAGGTTATAAAGCACTGGCCTGGAGCGCTATTTTAATAAGCCTTGTGCTGCTGGTACTGCCCAGAGGTATACCGATTTGCACCGGATTAGCGGGAGCGGGCAGCCCGATGCGGTGCCATTACGCCTACCAGGCTGAGTTTCTCGTGACTCTGCTGGCACTTATCCTGGCCGTTTCCTTGTTAGTGTTACGTACAACCGAGGCGCAGGCATTAAGCGGATTTGTCATTTTATTGGCAGGTATTATTATTGTTATCCTGCCGCTGCCCTGGGTCATCGGGATTTGCACTCATGGCGGAGCTTGCCTTAAAACAGCCTTTTTCACAACAATTGGCGGCAGCTTGCTCAGCCTGGCGGGGGCCGCAATTATCTGGCTTACCCGCAAAAACAAGGAAGTTAAGCAAACAGACGAAGGGAAGCCTAACAGCTAACAAAGTGTAAGGCCATTGAGTAACCTCAGAACAGGGAGAATCGGTATGATTCTCCCTGGTGTATTTACTGACTGATGGGGTATCTACATAGATAAAAGAAAGACTTCAAGCGTTTACCAGTAGCAAGTACATGTTGAATATTTTGGAAAACCATGGTATACTATATACTATAAAAGTTAGGTTGATCAGAAGACTGAAGGCCGAGCGGTAGTATCCGCTTGCTTTCAGTCTTTTTTTATTTTTAAAAGAGGAGGAGTCTATATATGGCCGCCAATGAAATGGAGTTTTCCGGACAAATTGCGTTACTATGCATTGCAACAACAAACTAATCTGGTATTTCCCCAAAACGTATCAAAATATGTTAAAAGCCAATCAGAAAACTGAAGGCTGAAGCCATCGCTGCGATGCTTTAGCCTTCTTTATTTTCGAGTTAACCCATATCCATACTGAACTGTAAAAAAATATTGCTTTCGGAGAAGACAGTTATCTATAAAAGGAGGTTGTAAGCATATGAAAATATTTTTTCAAACAAGAAATATTGTCAGCTTTTTTAGTAAGGCGGGTAAAGCCGGGATTAAGTTAAAATTAATTTTGATTGCAGTATTACTTACTCTGTTTGCTGTAGTGGCTACCTTGGTACCTGCACTTTTTTTATTTACTCAATATAATAATACGATTGCTGCTGAACAGGTGCAGGCAGGAATGAAAGGACTTACCATCACACTAAAAGATTATCAGAAAAACGCGTTGAATTTTGGTGCTGTTATGGCCAGTCATCCGGGTGTTATCAAAGGCATTAAAGACAAAGATGCACTTACGATTTTAGAGCAGCTGGGGCCGCTGCTATCGCGGGCCAATATTGACTTTGCCACAATAACTGATGAGACAGGAACGGTTATTGTCCGGACTCATGACCAGAAAAGAGGTGATAGTGTAGTAACTCAGGATAATATTAAGAATGCTCTTAAAGGCGTGGCCTATGCTGCTATTGAATCGGGAACAGTAGTGAAGTTTTCCGCCCGGGCAGGAACTCCGGTAAAAGATGAAGCTGGCCGGATTGTTGGGGTCATTTCGGCAGGATATTATATTAGTAATGATCTTGTTGTCGATCGAATCAAGGAGGCGTTTGGTACAGATGTAACTCTCTTCTTAGGAGATGAGCGGGTGGCCACTACCATTATGAGAGACGGTCAGCGAATGTTAGGGAGTAAATTAGATGAAGAAATTGCCAGTAAGGTACTTAAGGACAGGCAAGAGTATGTTGGTACAGTTGCGGTGGCCGGCATTCCTTATATTACAGCTTATAAACCGCTAATGGGGCCGGAAGATAAGCCGATGGGAGCATTGTTTGTCGGCAAAAACATGGAAACACTTAATGCAGCCAGAGATAAAGTTGTCCTGTTTGTTGGTGGAATTTCCCTGCTGGTACTGATTAGCGTGAGTATTATTGCTGTTGTTATCTCTAATAAAATGACAAGCCCCATCCGGAATTTGGTTTTGGCGACCGAACGGGTAGCCGGCGGGAATCTGACGAATTTTGTCGAGGTAGCTTCCAAAGATGAAATCGGTACATTGGCGCAAGGCTTTAACCAAATGATCGAACGCCTGAAATCACTTATTGCCAACGTTAATTCTTCAGCCGGGATATTGACCGCAGCGTCGCATACACTTAAAGAAAATGGCGAGCAGTCTGCACAAGCCGTTAATCAGGTGGCAGCCACTATTGATGATATGGCGCGTGGTGCAGAGGAACAGCGTGCAGCGGTTGAGGAAACTGCCAGCGTCATAGAACAGCTTGTAATTGCCCTGCAACAGGTAGCGGCCAATGCAAATGACGCAGCGGTAAGGTCGAGCAAAACTACTGACGCGGCGCAGCAAGGCAGTAAAGCTGTTGCCGATGCGCTAAATCAGATGAATGCTATTGAAATATCGGTTGTTAATTCGGCCGCAGAGCTTGCTAAACTTGGTGAAAGGTCTACAGAAATAGGAAGTATCGTTGATGCCATCTCCGGAATTGCCGGACAGACAAACTTATTAGCTTTGAACGCTGCTATCGAGGCGGCCAGAGCGGGAGAGCAGGGCCGTGGTTTCGCAGTTGTGGCAGAGGAAGTGCGGAAACTTGCCGAACAGTCCCAGGAAGCCGCCAAACAGATTGCCGCTTTAATTGGGGAGATTCAAAGGGATACGGATAAAACCGTGGCAGCTATGAATAACAGCACGCACGAAGTCAAGGTAGGAGCCGGGGTTGTGGCTTCGGCAGGGCAGGTATTTAACGATATCTTAGTGTTAGTTACAGAGGTAGCCGGTCAGGTTAATCAAATAGCTGCTGCCAGTCAGCAAATGGTCAATGGCAGTCAACAAATAGTACAATCCACCAATCAAATAAATCAGGTAAGTAACGAAGCGGCAAGTCAGGCGCAAACCGTCTCCGCCTCAATAGAAGAACAATCGGCAGTACTGGAGGAATTGGCCGTTTCCAGCCAGACGCTTACGGCAATGGCTCAAGAACTGCAGCTTGCGGTTAGTAAATTTAAAATATAGATTCAGCTGAGTTCCTGCTGCAGCTTTAAAACATGAGCAGCAGCTGCAGGGTGGTCAGGAAAGAATAAGTGGCAGCCAATGAAGTAAGGCAGTTGCTTAGGTGGAGTTTAAATCCAGCTTAAAGCAACTGCCGTTCTTATCCAGGCACTTAGAGCGGGTTAGTACCGGATAAACAGGGCCTTTCAAGGCATAGAAAGGGGCATGTTGAAACTTTCATTTCAACATGCCCCTATTTTTCGGCTGACAAGGATTACAGTTTTCCACCTTCGATGACAATGTCTTCCGGATTAATGGAATCACCGTAAACAGGTTTTAAGGTTGCCTCATAAGCTTTGTGGATAAAGTTTTCTTTAGCAAGGGCTTCGATGTCTTTATTAATCCAGTCAAGCAGGTCTTTGTTACCTTTCTTAACTGCCGGAGCAATGGTATCAAGACTGCCCAGTGTTGAAATGCCTACCGTAAAACCGGCGTTTTCTTTGGCCCAGGCGAATAATAAGGTATTATCCTGTGACAACGCAACACCGCGTTTATCTTTTAGTGCTTCAAAGGCTTGGGTGATCTGGTCGAATTTTAACAGTTCAACCTCCGGGTGATGTTTGGTGAAATAGGTTTCAGCAGTGGTACCTTTGATAATAATCAGCTTTTTGCCTTTTAATTGCTCAACAGAGGTAATGGGTGCGTCTTTTGCTGAAACTACACCAATGGCAACTTTCATGTACGGGTGGGCAAAATCAACCTTTTGCTTTCTTTCTTCCGTGACGGTAAAGTTAGCTAAAACAATGTCAACCTTGTTGGTTTGCAAATACTCCACTCTGCTGGCCGGCTCAAGCAATACGAACTCGATTTTATTTTCATCACCTAGCAGGTCCTTGGCAAGTCTCTTGGCGATGTATACATCAAAGCCCTGATTTTTGCCATTGGCATCGACAAAACCGAAAGGAGGTTTGTCGCCGAAGATGCCGATTTTAATGGTACCGCGTTTTTTGATTTCCTCAACACTGCTCTTATTTGCTGTTTGTGTACCTTCCTGTTTAGCGTCTGTTGAGGTAGATGAGCCGCATCCGGCCAGGATTCCGACTAAGAATAGGGTACCGAAGACTAACGCAATAATTTTCCTTACGTTCACGATAGATCATCCTTTCATTTTACCTTATTTTAATACTGGAATATATTTAAAAATTGCCGGGCACGCTCAGTCCTGGGATTAGAAAAGAATTCATCCGGCGTGGCGGTTTCACATATTTTCCCGGCATCGATAAATACGATCCGGTCAGCTACCGCTTTGGCAAAC